>NZ_JBWKVC010000002.1:116581-306985 GCF_059421505.1 Collimonas sp. GW821-FHT02H07 | reverse complement strand
CGACTTTCGCGGTGCTTTTTCGCGAAACTCGACTCTGACCTCACATGACGGATTCGGAGAAAGATAGAACGCGCTACATGGTTTTGTTTTCAGCGGCGCGGTATGTACTCCGTGGCCCCCACTTAGCTACTCTGACCCCAGTTAGCTACGCGTGCGGAGCTCGACGAAACCCGATTGCGGGTTTTTTTGCGTTATATGGATTTCTCAATGGCTTTCGATGACTTCAAACTTGTAGCCGACACCGTAAATCGCGTGGATGACGTTGCGGCCGTCGAAGAAGGGTTCCAGCTTGCGGCGCAGGTTTTTGATATGGCTGTCGACCGCGCGGTCGGTCACCGTGCGGTAGTCGTCATGCAGCTTGTCCAGCAGCTGGTCGCGCGAGAATACCCGGCCCGGCGTCGCCGCCAGCGCTTTCAGCAGCCGGTATTCCTGCGGCGTCAGGCTGAGCGTGACGCCGTCGATGCTGGCTCTGTGCAACTCGGCATCGATGTGCAAGGCTGAGGGCGCAGCAGGGATGTCGTGCTGGCGGCGGCGCAGCATCGCCTTGATCCGCGCCACGATCTCGCGCGGGCTGAACGGCGTCTTGCAGATGTAGTCGTCGGCGCCCAGTTCCAGTCCTTGCAGCCGGTCTTCCTCTCCGATCCTGGCGCTCAGCATCAGGATGGGAACATCGCTGAATTCCCGCAGTTGGCGGCAGATCTGCCAGCCATCGCAGCCCGGCAGCATGATGTCGAGCAGGATCAGGTCCGGCATCTTGCTGCGCACCTGCGGCAAGGCCTCGCGGCCGTCGCTGATCCAGCGGGAGGCATAGCCGGCGGCGGTCAGGTAGGTTTGCAGCAGTCCGGCCATTTTCGGCTCATCCTCGACAATCAGGATATCGGCGGAAAGCGGGGCGGAGAACTTGAAGTTATCTGTCGGCATGGCGAGTATTCAGGCCAGGCTGGCGGGCAGCCGTATGCTCAGGCGCAGGCCGCCGAGCGCGGAAGCGTCGGCGCTGATGCTGCCTTCGTGCGCTTCGACGATGTGCTGGCAGATCGCCAGTCCGAGCCCGGCGCCGCCATGGGCCCGGTTGCGCGAGGCGTCGGCGCGGAAGAAGCGTTCGAACAAGCGTGGCAGCGTTGCCGCCGTAGTGCCGGGTGCGCTGTCGTCGAACTGCAGCAGCCAGCGCCGCTGTTCGCGCTTGCCCGTAATGTTCAGGCGGCCGCCGCTGTCGGTGTAACGCAGGGTATTTTCCAGGATATTCTTGAACAATTGCTGCAGGCGGCCAGCGTCGGCGTGCACCAGCATCGGCTGCTCCGGCAGCTCGATGGCGACCGCCAGGCCATGTTCGCGATAGATGTCTTCGTAAGACTGCAGGCTGGCCCGCAGCAGCGCGCCGATATCGATATCGGCCTTGCGATAAGTCAACGCGCCGGCATCGGCCAGCGACAATTCATATAGATCGTTGACCAGTTTGTTGAGCGTGGCCACTTCCGATTGCAAGGACTTGACAGTCTCCATGCTGGTGTCCAGCAAGCCGTCTTCCATCGCTTCCAGCTGGCCGTTCAGTATGCCCAGGGGCGTGCGCAGTTCATGCGAGACGTCGGCCATGAAGTCGCGCCGCATTTTTTCATTGCGTTCCAGCGTCAGCGCCAGCTGGTTGAAATCGGCGGACAGGCGGCCGATTTCATCTTGCGTCGCCACCTCGACACGGGTGCTGTAGTCGCCGCCGGCCAGCCGGTGCGTGGCCTTGGCCAGGCGAGTCAGCGGCGACAGCAAGACGTTGGCGATCTTGATGGCGATGAAGCCGGTAAACAAAATCGACACCAGGCCGATCAGCAGGTGCGCCAGCAGCTGCTTGTGCTGGAAGCGCTGGTCGATCGCCGTGATCACGCTCTCGAACGGCGTCAGCGCCACCCAGCCGACGATGGCGCCGTCGCGCATCAGGGGGCGCAGCAAGGCATCTGCCTGCATGTCGCGAAAGCCGGCCACGAATTTGCGGTCGGCGTCGAGCAGCGTAAAACGCAGATGGGCGCCGGTCAGGTCGGATCCGGATGGCGCAAAGCGGGATGACGGCGTATCGGAATCGAGTTCAGGGCGGGTGGTGCGCAACAGGTAATGCCAGGCGCCGGGATTGTCCCTCATGAATTGCCAGCTGCCGTGTTCGCGATATGACTGCTCAAGGTGCGGCGTCAATTCTTCCATCCGCTCTTGCGCCTGCTCATTCAGGTAGCCCAGGAAATCATGGGTGAAACTCAGGCGCGCCACCACGCTCATGGCGACAATCACCGCTACCGCCATGGCCAGCATGGCGTAGAAAAGTTTCAGTCGGATGCTGGTTCCGGACAGGATGAGGCGCACGGCAGGGTCCTTGGCGGCTGGTCGATTTGCGTTTTAGGGTAGCAAGGAAGTGAAGTCTTGGGAAGATTTTCCGGACTATCTGCTTCCTCAATATTCCTCCACATTTTGTCCTTACCATGGCAGATCCGATGAATTCTTAGATCGTAGCCATGCCCCGGCGCAAGTTGAGGGAGCGGCTGCAACTCCGCCATGCTACCTAGAAAACTCCTGCTGAAGCTGATGCTGACCCCGCTGCTTGCCGCTGCCGTGCTGGGCGCCTGCTCAAAATCCATTGACGTGCCGGCGCCAAAAGCCGCGGCCGAAGTCGGCACCGTCACCGTGCGGCCGGAGCCGCAGTCGGTGTCGACCGAGTTGCCCGGTCGCACTGTCGCGTATCTGAGTGCGGATATACGGCCGCAGATCAGCGGCATCATCCAGCGCCGCCTGTTCACCGAAGGGGCGGATGTCAAGCAAGGACAAGCCTTGTACCAGATCGATCCGGCCACCTACCGGGCCGCTTTCGACAGCGCCAGGGCTTCGCTGTCGAAAGCGGAGGCGACATTGCGCGCCTCGAAACTGAAAGCGCAGCGTTACGTAGAGCTGAACAAGATAGATGCGGTCAGCAAGCAGGATAACGACGATGCGCAAAGCGTGCTGAGCGAAAACCAGGCGGCGCTGGAAGTAGCGCGCGCGGCGCTGAAGACGGCTGCCATCAATCTTGAGTTCACCCGCATCGCGGCGCCGATCTCTGGCCGCATTGAAACCTCGACAGTCACGCCGGGGGCGCTGGTGGTGGCGCAGCAGAGCGTCGCCTTGACCACCATACAAAAAATCGACCCGATCTATGTCGATGTGACGCAGGCCAGCGTCGACGTCTTGCGCTTGCGGCGTGAACTGGCCAGCGGCAGCATCAAGGCGGTCGGCCGCGACGAAGCGCCGGTGCGGCTGGTGCTGGAAGACGGCAGCGTCTATGCGCAGACGGGCAAGCTCAGGTTCAGCGGCCTGAGCGTCAACACCGGCACCGGCATGATCACCTTGCGCGCGGAATTCCCGAATCCGGACGGCATGCTGCTGCCGGGCATGTATGTGCGGGCACGGCTGGAGGAAGCCGTCGACCAGGCCGCCATCCTGGTGCCGCAGAAGGCCGTCACGCGCGACGCCTTGGGCGCAGCCACGGCCCTGATCCTGAACGATGCCGGCAAAGTCGAGCGCCGCGCGCTGACGGTGGGACGCGCCATCGGCAACCGCTGGTGGGTCAGCGATGGCTTGCAGGCGGGCGACAAGGTGATCGTCGACGGCCTGCAAAAAATCAAGATCGGCGATAGCGTACGCGCCGTCGATATGAGCGCGCCGCCGCAGATGCAGCAGACGCCGCTGATCAGCGCGCGCTAAGGAAGGACCATGGCGCACTTCTTCATCAACCGGCCCATCTTTGCATGGGTCCTGGCCATCGTCATCATGCTGGCGGGCGCGATTTCCATCGTCTCGCTGTCGCTGGAGCAGTATCCCGACATCGCTCCGCCCAAGGTCAACATCCGCGCCAACTACGCCGGCGCCTCGGCCAAGACGCTGGAAGATTCGGTCACGCAGGTGATCGAACAGCAAATGAAAGGCCTGGACAACCTGGAATACATGTCGGCCTCCAGCAGTTCCGCCGGCAGGACCAACATCGCCCTGAGTTTCAAGGCTGGCACCAATCCGGACGTGGCGCAGATGCAGGTGCAGAACAAGCTGCAGCAAGCCAGCTCCCGGCTGCCGCAGGCGGTGCAGAGCACCGGCGTGACGGTGACCAAGGCCGCCAGCGACACCCTGATGATCGTATCGCTGGTCTCGGACGATCCCAAGGTCACGGGAGTGGATATCGGCGACTTCATCAGCAGCACGCTGACGGATCAGATCAGCCGGGTGGAGGGCGTCGGCGACGTCACCGCTTACGGCACCAACTACGCGATGCGCATCTGGCTCGATCCTGCCAAGCTGTATAAATACGCACTGATGCCGTCCGATGTCAGCCGTGCGCTGGAAGCGCAGAATGCGGAAATCTCGGCCGGCCAGCTGGGTGGATTGCCGGCCGTCCAGAGCCAGCAGCTGAACGCCACCATTACCGCCCGCAGCAAGCTGAGCACGCCGGAGCAGTTCCGCCAGATCGTGGTGAAATCCGCCAGCGACGGCGCGATAGTGCGGCTGCAGGATGTGGCGCGGGTGGAAATCGGCGCCGAAAGCTACGATGTCAAGGCCCAGCAGAACGGCAGGCATTCGGCGGCGCTGGCGGTGCAGCTGGCGTCCGGCGCCAACGCCCTGGCGACTTCCAAGGCTGTGCTGGCCAAGCTGCAGGAGCTGGAACCGTATTTCCCGCCGGCGCTGAAACTCAGCAGCACTGTCGGCTACGACACCACGCCGTTCGTGCGGGTATCCATCAAGGAAGTGGTCAAGACCTTGCTGGAGGCGATCGTGCTGGTGGTGCTGATCATGTACCTGTTCTTGCAGAACCTGCGGGCAACCTTCATCCCGGCGATCACGGTGCCGGTGGTCTTGCTCGGCACCTTCGGCGTGCTGTCGCTGTTCGGCTATTCGATCAATACCTTGACCATGTTCGGCATGGTGCTGGCGATCGGCCTGCTGGTGGATGACGCCATCGTGGTGGTGGAAAACGTCGAACGGCTGATGGCGGAGCAGGCGCTGAGCGCGAAGGAAGCGACCCGTAAAGCGATGTCCGAAGTCAGCGGCGCGCTGGTCGGCATCGCGCTGGTGCTGTCCGGAGTATTCATTCCGATGGCGTTCTTTGGCGGCTCGACCGGCGTGATCTATCGCCAGTTCTCCGTCACCATCGTTTCCGCCATGAGCTTGTCGGTGCTGGTCGCCCTGACCCTGACGCCGGCGCTGTGCGCCACCATGCTCAAGCCGCACGTCCACGGCCAGGCTGCGCGGAAAGGCTTCTTCGGCTGGTTCAATCGTACGTTCGAGCGCAATGCACGGCGCTATCAGTCAGGCGTCGCCGGCGTGCTGGGGCGTGGCCGCCGCAGCCTGCTGACCTATGCGCTGGTTGTCGCGGCGATGGCGGTGTGCCTGATGCGCTTGCCTACCTCTTTCCTGCCGGATGAAGACCAGGGTGTGCTGAATGCCCAGATCCAGCTGCCGGCGGGCGCCACCGAGGAGCAGACCACGCAGGTCATGCGCACCGTGCAGCAGTATTTCCTGAAGCAGCCTGAGGTGATCGACGCTTTGCTGTCGATTACCGGTTCCGGCTCGGGCGGCAATAGCCAGAATGTCGGGCGCGCCTTCATCAAGCTGCAGGATTGGGATAAGCGCAAGGAAAAATCCCAGGGCGCAGCCGAGATTGCGCGCCGCGCCAACCGGGATCTGGCGAAGATACGCGACGCCAGGATTTTCGTGACCCTGCCGCCGGCGGTGCGCGGTCTCGGCCAGAGTTCCGGCTTCGATGTGCAGATGAAGGATGTCGGCGGGGTCGGTCATGACGCGCTGATGCAGGCGCGCGACGAGTTTGTCGCCTTGGCCCGCAAGAGCGACAGGCTGGCCAATGTGCGCACCACAGGTCTCGACGATACGCCGCAGTTCCGCGTCGATATCGACGACAGCAAGGCCGGCGCGCTGAGCCTCAGTACGGCAGACATCAACTCCACCATGTCGACTGCGATGGGCGGCGCCTATGTCAACGATTTCCTCAATAATGGCCGGGTCAAGCGCGTCTATGTGCAGGGCGATGCGCCGTTCCGGATGCAGACCGCCGATCTGGAGCTATGGCACGTACGCAACGCCGCCGACCAGATGGTGCCGTTTTCCGCGTTCACCAGCTCGGCGTGGACTTACGGGCCTTCCTTGCTGGAGCGCTACAACGGCGTTTCTTCTTTCGAGATCGTCGGCGAGCCGGCGGCAGGCGTCAGTTCCGGCGCGGCGATGCAGGAAGTCGAGCGCATCATGGCGCAGATGCCGGTCGGGATAGGCTATGAATGGACTGGCGCGTCGTACCAGGAACGCCTTTCCGGCTCGCAGGCGCCGTTGCTGTACGCCGCTTCCATCCTGTTTGTATTTCTTTGCCTGGCGGCCTTGTACGAAAGCTGGTCGGTGCCGTTCGCGGTGATCCTGATCGTGCCGCTGGGGATCATCGGCACCGTGTTGCTGACCTCGGCCAGCGGCTTGTCCAACGATGTCTATTTCCAGGTCGGTTTGCTGACCACTGTCGGCCTGTCGTGCAAGAACGCGATCCTGATCGTCGAATTCGCCAAGCAGTTGCACGAGTCGGGCAAATCGCTGCTGGAGGCGACGCTGGAAGCGGTGCTTCTGCGCCTGCGGCCTATCCTGATGACTTCGCTGGCGTTCATGTTCGGCGTGCTGCCGCTGGCGCTCGCCAGCGGCGCCGGTTCGGCCAGCCGGCGCGCTATCGGCACCGGTGTCCTGGGCGGGACGATTTCGGCGACGCTGCTGGGAATTTTCTTTACCCCCTTGTTTTACTATCTGATCTGCCGCCTGGTGCAAAAGCGCCGCGGCGCAGTAGCAACGGCTGAACCGCAAAAGGCAGGTGACTGATGCGCAATATTTTATTGATACCCGGCCTGGCGCTGCTGCTCGGCGGTTGCGTCAACCTGGCGCCCGATTATGCGCGGCCGGCCGCGCCGGTGCCGTCCGCCTGGTCCGAGAGTGCAAGCCAAGGGACGGCGCAGGACGCCGCCGATGCGCTTGACTGGCGCAGCTTCTTCATGGATGCCCGCCTGCGTGAAGTCATCGCGCTGACACTGGCCAACAACCGCGACCTGCGGGTCGCCGTTCTGAACATCGAAAAAGCGCGCGCCCGATACCAGATCCAGGATGCATCCAGATATCCGGCGCTCGGCGTCGCTGCCGGCAACAACATTGCACGCACGCCAGCTGAGCAGGCCAGCGGCAGCGCCGCGACTATCTCGCGCAACCAGAGCGTGCAACTGGGCTTCAGCTCCTACGAGCTGGATTTTTTCGGGCGGTTGAAAAATCTCAGCGCGGCGGTGCTGGCGTCCTATCAGTTCAACGTTGAAACGCAGCGCAGCGTGCAGATCAGTCTGGTGGCGGAAGTTGCCGGCGCTTGGTTGGCGCTGGCGGCCGACAACGAACGTGCGCAGCTGGCGCGCGATACCTTGAAAAGTCAGCAGATTTCCTACGATCTGAGCCAGCGCAGCCATGCCATCGGCTCTACTTCCGGACTGGACTTGTTGACGGCGCAAGCCAGCGTCGAAGCAGCCCAGGTGGATCTCGGCGAATTCACCAGCCGGGTGCAGCAAGACGCCAACGCGCTCAATCTGCTTGCCGGCACTGCCGTGCCCGCGCACTTGCTGCCGGACGGCATCCCGGATGCATCCGCGCCGCGGCTGGCGACGCCGGCGGAATTGTCTTCCGAATTGCTGCTGAGACGGCCCGACGTGCTGGCGGCGGAGCAGACCCTGATTGCCGCCAACGCCGATATCGGCGCGGCGCGCGCAGCATTTTTCCCCAGCATTACGCTGACCGCCGGCGGCGGCGCCGCCAGCAGCAGCCTGGCCGGCTTGTTCAAGCCGGGCAGCGGCGCCTGGAGCTTCCTGCCGTCGATCAATATCCCGATTTTCAACGCCGGCCGTAATCGCGCCAGCCTCGATGTGGCAAAAGTGAGCAAGGAAATCGAGATCGCCAATTATGAAAAGGCGATCCAGATCGCCTTCAGGGAAGTCGCCGATGCGCTGGCCGAGCGCGCCACGCTGTCTCAGCGCCTGGGCGCCCAGCAACGCCTGGCGGACGCTTCGGCCAGGAGCTATCGCCTGTCGGAGGCGCGCTACCGCAGCGGCATCGACAGCTATCTGAATTCGCTGGTGGCGGAGCGTACCTGGCATGGCGCACGGCAAAACCTGATTTCCTTGCGCCTGCTGGAACAGAACAACCGGATCAATCTCTACAAGGCGATGGGAGGAGGCTGGAGCAGCTCCTGACGCACTGGATGAGATCGTGATAGGCTTCCACGTCGATGCGAGGTGCGCGGTTCTTCATTGAACCTGGCCGGGTCGACCTGCGAATTGTCGACTATTCCAAACCCGAAAGCCCGTGCGATGAATACCCAGACTATCCTCACCTTCACCGCGATGGCAGCCCTGTCCATCCTGAGTCCCGGACCGTCCATCCTGCTCAGCCTGCGCAACGGCGCCACCTACGGCCCGCGTTCGGTGATGTGGTCCGGCCTGGGCAATATCTCCGGCGTGTTTTGCCTGTCGACCGCGGCGATACTCGGCCTTGGCGTCCTGCTCAAGTCATCCGCGCTGGTGTTCGGCGTGGTCAAGCTGATCGGCGCCGGCTATCTGTTCTATATCGGTGTGCGCCATTTGTTCGGCCGCGGCACCGTGCTGGCCGTCGAAGTTGAAGCCGGTAGGGAAGAAGTCCCGCCAAAGCGCCGCCAGCTGTATGGCGAAGCGTTCCTGACTGCGGCTACCAATCCCAAGGCCGTGCTGTTCTTCACCGCGCTGTTCCCCCAATTCATCAGCGCCAAGACCGCCTTGCTGCCGCAGTTCCTGATCCTGATGGCGATCTTCATGACGATCTCCTACAGCACCCATCTGAGCTACGCCTTCATCGCCTCGCGCGCCCGCGGCATGCTGGTCAAGCCCTTGTTCGCCAAATGGCTCAGCCGCTTCGTCGGCGCCGCTTTCATTGGCTTTGGTTCGCTGTTGCTGACGTTGCGGCGGCAAGCGGTATAAGCACGGGCCTCAGGCGCGGAGGGCGCCTGGCTTGCTGCAGGATGCTGCCAGCATTTGGCCAATGATCGAACTGATAGAATGACGCTCGTCACCATTGGAGCCGATATCTCATACCTATGAATTCCCACTTCAAACCCCTGTTGCTGTGTGCCGCCGTTTCTCTGCTACCGCTCCTGCATGCGAATGCCGATACTACTGTGCGGTCTATCGATCAGGTGCGCGGTGCGATCAAGAACCGCGATGCCCGTGCCGCCTTCGACCGTGAAATGAGCGGTGCGCCCTTGCCGGACGGACTCGGTGTGCAATTGCCGCCGGGCTTTAGCAAGAGCCTGCTGGCGGCGCAGCTTGCGCCTGGGAGCGACCCGGCGCGCGTGGTGCTGGCCGGCGCCAAGCCGTGGCCGCAGCGGCCGGGCTGGTATGTGGCGGTGGTATGCCTGGCGGCTTCACCTGCACATGCAGCGCAGGCCCTGCAATATCAGGCATCTTCCTGCGACGGTTTCCGCGACAGCCAGGACAATGAAATCCGGTTTGGCGTCTTCGAACGCAACGGCGAGGCGGAACCGCGCCTCATCGCCAGGACTGAGGAAGCCGTCGCCGTACCTACCGACTGGGGCTCGACCAATATCGACACCCCGCAAGCGATTGGTTCGGAAGACGGCAAGGGGCCGGCAACCGGCCTGCCGGACAACTGGCAACGCTTCGATCTCGCTCCCTACATGCTGCGCGAGGGCGATTACGCCTTCGGCGTGCGGGCCGGATGGTTCGAAGGCTATGCCGGCGGCGGCGCCTCGTTCGAAGCCTTGTACCTGTTCCACATCGACGGCAAGTCGCTGCGCGTTGTGTTTGCGCAGCCTATGCTGTTCAACAAGATGATCGCCGGCGACTGGCATAAGGACGGCACCCGCAGCCACGATGTTTACTACGGCAGCAACGCGCTCAATGTCCTGCCAGGCATGAGCCATGGCTTCCATGATCTCCAGTTGCGAGAGCAGCACGGCAAGTGGCGCCAGACCTTGCGCTGGTCGGAAAGCATGAAGGCCTACGAGGTGCAGTGAGCAGCCAGGAATTCCAGGCGCGGGCAATAAGCGTCAAAGACAAATCCCGGAAAATATGTCACTGTAAGGCGCAAGCGCGATTTCATGCCTGCGTGCCGCCGTGATTGACCGCGCGTCGGCAGCACGGCGAAATTTGAACCGGAGCGGAGCAGGGGAGACTATGAAGCTGACATATTGGGTAGCCGTCAACCTGGAAGGCGACAAGACCGACGCCATCATTGCCAGGACCAGGCACGACTGCGAACAAAAAATCCTCGCCTACGGCAGTCCGGCGGAGTACGCCCAGCCGGTAAAAAAATCCTTCCTCTACGAAGACGTATTCGACCTGTTCGAGATGGCCACGGCCAAGGACGGCGGACGCGGCATGGGTTAGCGTCTCTGTGCGCCCGCGACTGGCGCGGACTTTCGCCGGACAAGCTATAGCGCTTTCGGTCGCATCAATAATCAATAATCAATAATCAATAAAATAATATAGGAGACACCATGAGAAAAAATGCCATGCTCACATTGCTGGCGGCAGCTTCATGCTTCATCTGCACGACTGGCTTCGCGCAAACGGACAACGCACTGATGGCCGCTGCCAACAAGAAGAAGCCGGAATTCGTGCGCGACCTCGCCACCCTGGTGAACATCGATTCCGGCACCGATGACGCCAAGGGCCTGGGGCAGGTCGAGACTTTCCTTGCGCAGCGCCTCAAGGATCTCGGCGCCAAGGTCGAGATCGTCGCCGCACCGCCCTCGGCCGGCAAAATGGTGCTCGGCACGCTGCAAGGCAAGGGCACGAAAAACATCATGCTGATGATTCACTTTGACACTGTATTCGGCGTGGGCGAGGCCGCCAGGCGGCCGTTCAGGGTCGAGGCCAACAAGGCCTTCGGGCCAGGCGTCGCCGATGCCAAGGGCGGCGCCCTGATCGTCCTGTATGCGATCGACCTGGCGCGCGAGCGCGGCATCGACGGCTACAAGACCCTCACCGTGCTGTTCAACCCGGATGAAGAAAAGGGTTCTGCGGGTTCTCGCGAAATGATACGCAAGTTGTCTGCCGACCAGGACTATGTGCTGATCTATGAACCGCCTGAAGCTGAGCGCGTGACCGTCTCCACCAACGGCATCGCCCACGTCAACCTGAGCGTCAAAGGCCTGGCCTCGCACGCCGGCTCGGCGCCGGAAAAAGGCCGCAACGCCGCTGTTGAAATCTCCAACCAGATCGTGCAATTGAAAGACCTGGGCGATACAGCGAAGGGCACTACCGTCAGCTGGACCGTCATACAGGCCGGCGACAGGGCCAACATCATTCCCGACAAGGCCAGCGCGATCGCCGACATGCGCATGTCCGACCTGAGCGAAATCGCCCGGGTGCAGGCCGATGCCGACAAGATCGTGCAGAAGAAACTCATCCCCGGCACCGAGGTCAGCGTCAAGGTCGAATACGGCCGGCCGCCGTTCAGCAAGAACCCGGCCAGCGATCGCCTGGCCGCCGTCGCCGATCGCATTTATCGCGAGCTGGGCAAGGCCATCGTCCCGGTCGGCATGCGGTATGGCACCGACGCCGGTTTCGCCTACAACCCCAAGAGCGGCAAGCCGGTGGTGCTGGATGGCATGGGCATCGTCGGCGACCGTATCCACTCGTCCGACGAATGGGTTGACCTCGACAGCGTGGCGCCGCGGCTTTATCTCACCACGCGCTTGCTGGAAACGTTGGCGAAGCCGGATAGCGAATAGGCGACGGCGAGCGGCTGGCTATATGGTTATCAAAACCCTAACCCGGCTTTTCGTCGCGCTTAACACACGCAGCTAACTTGGGGGCAGAGTGAACTTTCTGCGCGCTTTTAGCAGAAACTTCACTCTGCCCCCACTTAGCGGGCCACGAAGTACATGCCTCGTCCATGTGAGCGCCTCCCGTTTGCAAGGTTTTCGTATGCGCCGATGGACAGGATCGGTTGCAGTTCTATATCCGGCCTTACTGCAGCCTGATACGCTGCGGGCCGTCATGGATACATTGTGCGATCCTCCCTGCCGTGATCGTTTTCGAGCGCCTTCAAAAAATGCAATCCGTCGCCTTCCCAAGCAGTCCATCCACGGAAAACAGCAGGCTGGAATAGCGCCGATTGACCGTCGCCGATCTCCTATTTACCATGCCGCTTAGTCTGTTAGCAGCGCTACAAGCATTGCGCAGACGACCTGACCCGAAAAAAATACCATTGACCACCAATCTGGAGCGAGAGGGACTATGAACATACTTGGGAAAAAAATCGCAAAACTGCTGCTGCCGTTTCTGATCCTGGCGACAGCCGCCGCCGGCACCATGGGCAAGGAGCCTGACGGTCGTGAAATCGTCGCCGACCTGGGAAAGATCGTCAATCCACAGGGCGTGCAAGAGAATTACAAAGTGAAGATCGGCGGCGTCGATCAATGGCTGTATGTGCGGGGACAGGACCGCGACAATCCCATCATTCTTTTCATCCACGGCGGCCCGGCATCGCCCAGCGCGCCTACCATGTGGATGTACCAGCGCCCGATCGAGGAATACTTCACCGTCGTCAACTACGACCAGCGCGCCTCCGGAAAATCTTTCCTCGAAGCCGATCCCGACGCCGTGCGCGGCAGCCTGCACATCGACCGGTATGTGAATGACGCCATCGACATCGCCCAATACGTCAGCAAAAAATATGGAAAGAAAAAGGTGATCCTGGCCGGCCACAGCTGGGGCACCATCGTTGGCATGAAAGCCGCACTGGCGCGGCCTGACCTGTTCTACGCCTACGTCGGCATCGGCCAGGCGATCAATGTGCGCGAGAATGAGCGCATCAGCTTCGAATTCGGCCTGGCGCAGGCCCGGAAAGAAGGCAACCAGGCCGCCGTGAAGGAAATGGAAGCCATCGCTCCCTATCCGGGCGCCCAGCCGATCACCCGCGAACGCATCATCATTGCGCGCAAATGGGCGCAGTACTACGGCGGCCTGGCGGCCTACCGCAGCGACTTCGGCTACTACTTCAATGCGCCGCTGCTGTCGCCGGAATACGACCAGAAAGCGACCGCCGCCATCGACCAGGGCAATATGCTGACGCTGGGCGCCGTGCTGCCGGAGTTTCTTGAAGTCGATCTCAAGCCGGTAGTCAAGTTTCCGATACCAGTCGTCATGTTCATGGGGCGGCACGACTACACCACGCCATCCCAGCCCACCGAGGAGTGGCTGAAGAAAGTGGATGCGCCCTACAAGAAGGGCATCTGGTTCGAGCACTCCTCGCACCTGGTGCAGTTCGAGGAACCCGGGAAGATGCTGCTGAGCCTGCTGACCTATGTGCGGCCGCTGGCAACGGACAACGCTGTCGAACTGCCAAAATCATCGCCTTGAGCGTCGCCGCAGCGAATTTTTCCGTTCATCCGTAAGGCAAGGCTGGCTCGCCGGGAAAAGGAAATGCCGGACCTGGCCTTACCTCATTCTGGCAACAGCCAGTTCCTGGGCAAGCTGTAGTGCTGCTCGCTCAGCAGATCGATGCCGCATTCCAGATGCTCGACCCAGTCGATGAAGCGCGCCACCATTTCCGGCCCCCGGAACATGCAGCCGTGCTGCGGCACGATGCATTGGATATCCAATTGCCTCACCATCGCCGCCCACAAGCGGCAGGCGCGGTTGCCGCTCATGTAACGGCGATGGAACGATTGCATGCTGCGCAAGTGGGCCGAGAAATCGCTCACCGGCTGGGCCGCATCGATATTGCTGACCATGGATGCCCCCAGGTCGCCCGAGAAAAGGATTTTGCTGACCGGATCGTAGAACTGGAAATTGCCTTCGGAATGCAGGAAGTGCGCCGGCAGCGCCAGCACTTCGCTCTGGCCGATCTGGATCCGGAAGCCGTCGTCCGGGATGGAAATGATGCGGCCCGCGGTTTTCCCTGCCGGGCAAAAGTGCGGAATGAAACGCGACCACAGCTTGGAGATGACCACCTGGCATTCCGAGCCAGTCAGCCAGCGGCCGACCGAGGCGACAATGTCGGGGTCGGCATGCGAGGCCAGGATGTATTTCAGCTCCTTCGGCGGGAAGAAGCGGCTCAGCGCGATGAACAGCTCGTTGTAAGTCATCTGGCCGCCAGGATCGATCAGGGCGCCCTGGCCATGATCGTAGATGAAGAACTGATTGGTCTGGACGACTTCTCCTTCATCTTCTTCGACCAGGTCGGAAAACATGACGCAGACATGCTGGCCGTTATTGAAGAGCTCGGTTGCCATTGATTTTTCTGGTGGAATGAATAATCGATGAGCGTAGTACGGAGTGGGGGTGTGGTTCCTTGATAAATATCAAATTCTCGGCAGCTTGTATGGAAATAGGGATGCAATATATTTTGGATTGACCTGTTGGTGATTCCAAACTCACGAGGCGCCGCCGAGTCAGCCAGCGCCGGATTGCTGAGTCCACGATCGATTCAAGTATTGATCTTCTTGTCTAAAATTGAAAACTACATAAAAAATTCCAAAGTAGTTATTTTTCTGTTCGCGCCTACAGGTCTCGGATATGCGTAGAAAATTTTATTTTTTCCGCATTTGATCTACCCAGGGATTTTCGGATCAACTGAAACTTGAGGAAATAGCTCTTAATCAGCACGGGGGAGCAATAGGAGCACTGCTCTAAGCACTGCTCTATTTGCCTGCGATCTGCTTACCCTCAGGCCGAAAACCATCATTCAGCGTCTTCAGGAAAGCCACCACATCCTTGATCTCATCATCCGTCAGCGCAGGCGGCGCTCCCGCCTTGCTGTCGAACGGCGCATCGGTCACATCGACATTGGCGTGATACGCCGCAGGCAGATCGTCGTACTTGTTCAGCTTGCCGTCCTTGCCGCGCGGGTACCATTTTTCCGGCTTGGTTTCGCGTTCGACGTAAAAATGCACGACCTCTTCCAGCGAATGAAACACGCCATTGTGGAAATACACCTGGCGGGTGGCGGCGTTGCGCAAGGTGGGCGTCTTGAAGTAGCCGCAATAATTCAGCTGCTTGGCCGCATCCTTGCGCCAAGGGCCGCACATGCCGAGGTCGAAATATTTGGGATCGCGGTTGGCCAGGATGGCTTTGTTGCGCGGCGCCGCCAGCGCTTCAAACTGATAGTCGGTGAATGCCGGCGGGAAGCGGCCGTCGCGCGAGGGTTTTTCGATGTGGCAGGTTGCGCAGTTTCCTTTCTTCGGATCCTTGAACAGCTTGAGTCCGCGCATTTCCTGATCGCTCAGCTGCACCTGCTCCGCCAGGTAGTAGTCGTACTTGCTGTCGTAAGGATGGAAGCTGCGATCCTCTTTCTGGTAGAGCGCCAGCGCGTAATAGGCTTCGCCCAGCGCCAGGCTGGGCGAGGTGAATACGCTTGGGCCAAACAGCTGCAGCATGTCCTTGGCATAGGGCGCGGCCTTGAGCTTTGCCAGCAGTTGCGCGGCGCTCTTGTTGGCCATTTCATTCGCCGCCAGCAAAGGGCCGCCGGCCTGGTCAGTCAGGTTGGTGGCCCGCCCATCCCAGTCGAAGCCGCCTTGCGGCACCACTTCCTGCGTGGCTGCCGCCGGCTGCAGCGTAGCCTTCGCTACCGTGCGAGCGGGCGATGCTGTACCGGACTTGGCTTCAGCTGCCTGCAGGACGGCGCCTTTGTCATCTTCATCGGGCTTGGTGTCCGGGCCGATGGAGAATGCCGGCGCGTGTTCGTGATAACGCAGCGACGGCACCGCGCGTCCTCCCTGGGCTTGCAGATGCATGCCGCCCAATTGCACTGCCAGGCCGTTGGCGGGCGCATGGGCATTGTCCGGGTTGTGGCAGGACGCGCAGGACAGCTTGCCGGATGCCGACAGGGATTGATCGTTGAAGATTTTTCGTCCGACCTCCGCCACCGCGCTTAATGGCGCCGCCGATGCATTCAGGCGCGCCAGCGCTGCCTGGGCAGCCGTTGGCGCTACAGGGGCAGCGGCGGGCGCAATGGCAACGGGCGCAACGGCAGCGCTGCCCTTGTCTTGACGCTCACAGGCGCTCAGGAAAAACGCCAGCGTTGCGAACGCGAGGATGGCTGTGCGTGGCGATGCCGAGGCAACAAGAGCAGGGCGCGGCTGAAACCGGATTTTCATAAGGGCTCAAGGATGTGCAACGGTGAAATTTCCAGCGCAGCCGGCAGGGCCTGCGAGCGCAGGCTGAGCATCTGGATGAAAACAATAACCCGACACAATAGCGCCGAAATATTTCAACTTGATGAAATCGCGGGTTTTGTCATGAGAGCCGATGCATCAGTTGAGGAAACCTGCAGGTCATCATGCGGTAATAAGCCGACCCTACAATCCAGCTCCGAATGTTTCTCAGTGAAATTGACACTGTGTCATTTTTCGATTGCCGGCAGTATCCGGCAAGCGGCGTTTCAACAAAGATTGGCGCGACAGAACAAGCTGCATGGCGCGCTAATGGACTATCGGACTATCGCAATTGATCATCAATAAAGAGTAATGCGGGGCGCACTGCCGGGACCAGAGGGCAGGGTTATTGACGGACGACCTTGTTGCCGCTGGATGCCAGCCGGACGCAACCGCATTCATCACAAAAAACTACATCAGGAGCCTTAATGAAACTGCATTCAAGATTTGCGGAGCATCGCTTCGCGAAGCCGGCGCTTACGCTGGCCATCGCCGCCGGCCTGCTGGGCGGCTGCAACTCCGGCGACTCGTCGTCTGGCGTCACGGTACCGTCGGCGACAGCGAAAACCGCCACGGCTATCAAGCATGTGGTTGTGATCTTCCAAGAAAACGTCTCCTTCGACCACTATTTCGGCACCTACCCAAACGCCGCCAATCCGGCCGGCGAGCCGGCATTCACTGCCGCTGCCAATACCCCGGTCGTGAATAACCTGCAAACGCCGCTGGATGTCACCAAGAATTTCGCGGCGCTCAGGGTGCCGAGCCTGCTGACAGCCAACCCGACCACGCTGAATACCGGCAACGGCGTCAACGCGATCAATCCTTTCCGTCTTGACCGTTCGCAAGTCGTCATCGCCGACCAGGATCACGATTACCAGGCAGAGCAGATGGGCTTCAACGGCGGCGCCATGGACCTGTTCCCGGTCTCGCTGGGCGCCGGCAACTCGGCTGCGCCGCAAGTGCTGACGCCGCCGCTCAACACCAACGGCCTGACCATGGGCTACTTCGACGGCAATACCGTGACGGCGCTGTGGAATTATGCGCAGCACTATGCGCTCAACGATAACTCCTTCGGCACGACGTTCGGGCCATCGGCGCCGGGCGCGATCAACTTGATTTCCGGCCAGACCAACGGCGTCATCGCCACCAACCTGGCGGCCAGTCAGGTTGATAATTATGCTGCCGGCGGCGGCTATTACGGCGAGTTGTCGAGCGACGGTGCGGGCGGCATCAACCTGGCGGGCGATGCCCAGCCTTTGAACGATGCCTGCATGACGCGCGACGCGGCGCAGCTGAGCGGCAAGAACGTCGGCGACCTGCTCAACGCGGCGAACGTCAGCTGGGGTTTCTTCCAGGGCGGCTTTGACCTGACCGTGACCAATGCGGACGGCTCGACCGGCTGCAACCGCACCACCACATCGGCAATTACCGGCGTCACCAAGAAGGACTACATCCCGCATCATCAGCCGTTCCAGTACTATGCCAGCACGCAGAACCTGAAGCATGCCCGTCCAAGCTCCGTAGCGGCCATCGGCAATACCTTGCAGGCAGACGGCAAGACGCTGGATCCAGCCAACCACCAATACGACATCCACGACTTTTTCGATGCGGTATCGGCTGGCAATTATCCTGCGGTCAGCTTCCTGAAAGCACCGGGTTACCAGGACGGCCACGCCGGCTACTCCGATCCGATCGACGAGCAAGCCTTCGTCACCAAGGTCATCAACTTCCTGCAGCAGCAGCCGGGCTGGAGCAACACGCTGGTAGTGATTGCCTATGACGATTCGGACGGCTTTTACGATCACCAGGCCAGTCCAATCCTGAATCCGTCGTCCAACACCACGGCCGCCGCCGCTTTCAGCAGCAACGGCCTGACCGCGCCAGGCGTGGCGGACATGCTGAACGGCCCAGGCGTATGCAAAACCAATGGCCCGGGTTCGCTGCAAGGCACGGTGACTGCGCTGTCCGGCGCCTCCGGCAGAGCTGGCGCCCAAGGCCGCTGCGGCTACGGCCCGCGCCTGCCGCTGCTGGTGATTTCGCCATATGCCAAGACCAACTACGTCGACCACACGTTGACCGATCAGACCTCGATCCTGCGCTTCATCGAAGACAACTGGCTGTCCGGCCAACGCATCGCGGGCTCCTACGACGCAATTGCCGGCACGCTGAACAACATGCTGAACCTGAACGGAACGCCGAACACATCGAAGCTGATCCTCGATCCGGCGACAGGTCAGCCAACTTCCAGCTCGACCAGCAAAACCGCCGTGACCGCGGCTGCTTCAAAAATCTGATAACGGCATAGCGCCAGCTAGGGCCTGTTAACACTTAATTGGGGAGATGCGTTCCAACCAAAACGTGTGCTGGCAAGGCGCGTGGCATAGCTGGGGCTGAAGCCCCAGCAAGCCATGCAACGCCGCCAGCGCACGTTTTGGTTGGAACCCTTCGGGAACGGCTGCAGGCGTCACATGCCGTCGTTACGACTCCTTGCCGTAGCACCGCTACGTCGCGTCGTCGCGCCTAGGCCTGTAACGCCTGCCGCACGTTCGCACTCCCAAATTAAGTGTTAACAGGCCCTAGCTTGATCGGCCGATTCCCGCCATGGGAGTGACCGATCAGGACGGCGCGCAAAGCCCGGCTGTAGATTGCCCGTTCCTTGCCTGCCATGGCGGCGAGGGACGGGCTTTTTACCGGCTGCGCGCAAGGGCGATCAATCACTGGAGAATATGATGAGCTTGAAGAAAATTGGTTTTTCGACGCAGTTTGCCGCACGCATCCTGAAAACGGCGCTGGGCTGTGCGGCCGGCGTGGCGCTGCTGGTTTCTGCCGGCGCCGCCCATGCCGCAGGCAGCGGCAACCTGATCGTCAACGGCGGCGGCGAAACCGGCGTCTGCGCGACCGACTGGAAAGCGGTTAAAACCGTGCCGGGCTGGCAGGTATTGCTGGGCAATCCGACGCTGGTATGCTATTCGGTGGCAAGCTTCACCACGCCATCTTCGCCGGCCGCCGGCAATGCTTTCATCGCCGACGGTCCTTATGGCGACTCCGCACTGATGCAGACCGTCAGCGTGGCTTCCGCCAGCAGCGCGATCGATACCGGCACGGTGACTTATTCCCTGTCGGGCTGGCTGGGCGGGTATACCGTGTATGCGGGGCAAGCGGTAGTTACCGCAAGCTTCCTCGACGCTGCCGGCAAGGTGCTGGGCAATCCGGGTGAACTGTCCGGCGTCACGGCCAGCGCGCGCGGCAATGCCAATGCCTTCATCGCCAAGTCGAACAGCGGGACGGTGCCGGCCGGCACGCGCTCGATTGCGGTGCAGCTGCAGTTCATCAATACATCAGGTTCCTACAACGTCGGCTACGCCGACAATCTGTCGCTCACCTTGTCGACTCCTGTGCCTGCGCCAGCCCTGGCAGCGCCGGCATCGACGGTGCCGGCCTTCGACCATGTGTTTTTCGTGATGATGGAAAACACCGATTACTCGCAAGTGATAGGCGACGCCACCAACGCGCCGTTCATCAACTCGCTGGCGCAGGGCGGCACCTTGCTGACCAATTACAGCGGCGTCTACCATCCCAGCGACGAGAACTACCTGGCGGTCTCGGGCGGCGATACTTTCGTCACCGGCGCCATCTATTTTCCGAACATCAAGGTTGGCGCCAGCCACATCGGCGACCGCCTGGAAGCGATAGGCAAGACCTGGAAAGCCTACGAACAAGGCATGGGTACCCCGTGCAACACCAAGAACAATGTCGACAGCTATTACCAGCCGGACGACGCGCCGTTCATCAACTACACCAACATCTCCGGCAACCAGGCCCGCTGCGCGGCGCATCTGTTCGATACCACCCAGCTCAGCACCGACCTGCAGTCGGCAGCCACCACGCCGAATTTTTCCTGGATAGCGGCGGACGACAACGCCGATGGCGAAGCATCTGGCAACGGCTCCGCCAACAGCCTGCAGGTGCAGGATGCTTGGCTCAAGCAAACCTTGCAGCCGATATTCGCATCGCCGGCATGGACCAATGAGCGTTCGCTGCTGATACTGACCTGGGACGAATCGTCAGGCAGCGCCGCCAACCATGTCGGCGCCATCGCCTACGGTTCGCAAGGACTGGTCGGCAGCGGCGCCATCAGCACGGCGAGCTACAACCATTACAGCGCCGGCCGCACCATCGAAAGCGCGCTCGGCATCAGCCCGCTGACCGCCAACGATACTTATGCCCAGCCGATCAACGACGCTTTCACACCGAATGCAAAAGCCGCGGCTTCTTCGTTCAGCGCGGCCATGCCGAATGTGCAGCAGGGTGAAAACATCGCTTTCAACTTCAGCACCACGCTGGCGAATACCAATTCGTCCAACTGGGTCGGCATCTATCCTGCCGGCGCCAGCCCGGGCGCCAACAGCGCCACGATGTGGCAATACGTGGCGGCGCAAGGTGGCGTGACTTCGTTCAGCACGGCGTCGCTGGCGCCTGGCGCTTATACGGCGTGGTATTTGTACAATGGCGGTTACACCAAGCTGGCAGGGCCGGCTACTTTCGTGGTCAGCCAGTAAGCGCGTCTTTATCGTTTAACGGCAGGAACAAAAAGCACTTGCGAGAAATCGGAGTGCTTTTTGCTTTTCAGGTTGACAGGGAATACTGAAAAATGTCTTTTTGCAAAAATTCAGGAGCTTGTTTTCCTGTTCATATGCCAGCCTGGGTCGATATGAATCCGATGCGCCCAATGGTCTTGTCGGCTGCCCTTGTCAGCCTGCAGTCAGGGGCCAAGGGGGTGCTACAATTTTGGCGTTGCCAAAACTACTCATCGAGATTCCTATGCCCACGCGAACAGCGTCATGCACTTGCGGTCAGCTACGTATTGAAGTCCATGGCGCGCCGACCGGAATCGGCGTTTGTCACTGCCTTGCTTGCCAGCAGAGAACCGGCAGTGTCTTCGCCGCCCTTGCCAGCTTTGCCGTTCCATACAAGGTCATTGGCGCCGCCACCGAGTATGTCCGCACCGGTGATCAAGGGGCAAGCTTCATCTTCCGATTTTGCCCGGTCTGCGGGACCAACGTGTTCCACACCGAAGAAGGAGAAGCCGGCCGCGTAAGCGTCGCCGTCGGCGCCTTTGCCGATCCTGGCTTTCCGGCTCCCCAGCTTTCAATCTACGACTGCCGCAGGCATCCCTGGATTCAGCTGCCGCCTGGCACCGTGGTTTTCGAGAAGGATCCTACCTGACATTCGAGTCCGCAGCGCCGCGGCAAAGCTTTGCCCGACAGAGCGAACCGGGGGCTGTAATGACACCTCTCATCAGCAGACCGTGCTTCAGATTGAGGCGCGAATCAAGGGGGGAAGGCTCTTCAATAGAAGTGATGTGTCATTGCAAGGCCTGTCCCGTCATCGTCAGTTGCGGCAATGAGTCAATTCAAAGTGCTCGACACCGTCGTATGAGTTCATCATGTGCGCCAGTTCGGACATCGAGGTTCCTTTCTTGCTGTCGATCGCGACGGCAATGAAATGCCATTTCGCATGCCTGTCGTGCGAGCTGATGGACAGCGAGTCCTTGGCGATCTCATAGCCGTGCGTCAAGGCGATCTTGCGCAGTGCATCCTCATGGGGGATAAAGTTTTTTTCGAATTCAACCTGGATGGCGACGCCCGCGCGGGACGGCAGCCAGTATTCAAGCTTGGCCACCCAAACCATGCAGCCGGCGGACAAAAGAGTGAGCGAAATCGCGGCGATGTAAAATCCCACGCCGACCAACACCCCGATCGCCGACGCCACCCAGATCGATGCCGCCGTGGTGAGCCCGCGGATATTCAAGCCTTCCTTCATGATCACGCCGGCGCCAAGAAAGCCGATGCCGGTGACCACGCCTTGCACCACTCGCGTCGGATCCGGATTGAGAGGTACGCCGGCATGCCCGCCATACCAGAGCGCCGGATAGCCGACGAACACGGTGAGCGCTGCCGAAGCCATGCACACCAGGCCGTAGGTGCGCATGCCGGCGGCGCGTCCGTGATAGGCGCGCTCGTAGCCGATCAGCATCCCTAAAAACAGGGCGCCCAGCAGGTTGAAAAAAATCAGGACATTGGCGGCTATTTGCGGGGCCGACCAGTAGGCGGCCAGTGAATCGACTGAAAGCATGTTCATGTATCTTCTTTTAGATTTTTTATACTCCCAAAAGGGGAGGGACCGTGCTCAAGTTCATGCGCGCGGCTAACAGTTCGGCTTTCTTTCGGCTCCCGGCTCCAATTGCCCTGGCTGACTTTCCTGCCGCCGCGCAAGCGTGCAAACCTTGATTCTATCAGCCGGATTGCCCATCGACAGCATATGCCAGGGCTTAGCTTGATGAAAGTCTCAGTGGCGCGCCGTTCCTGAGCGCGGCAATGCTTCCTGTCGGGGGCGTCGCTATCGGCTGCAAGATCCTACGGCTGACACGCCGCCTGCGATAACTGTGTGATCCATGCGCGAATCATCTCGTCGCCTTCAGTATGATTTACATGGCGCCCAATGACGGGCATCACAGCCTCTGTATCGGTGTGGGTGATACGGTAAGCCAGGATGGATTCATCCGGTTTGCCAGGCTGGATATCGTATTGGTAAGGTAGTCCGGGACCGGCATAGGCCAGGGGCTTTTTGCATACCCCCCATTTACCGGAGGCGTTGACGTCGTTGACCACATTGAAGCCCAGGAACAGGCCGCTTTGCAATGCCTGTCCCGTGGTGCTGTGGCAATGGGCGCAGTTGACGTCCAGGTAGGCGCGCGCCCGCTCGGGCAGGGGTTGCGAGGCGTCGCTCCAATCAGCGTTTTTTGGCGTATTGTCCGCGCCTGGCAAGCCCGCCAGGATGTTGAGTTCAGCCAGGTTCACCAGCTGATTTTTCGTGCCGTTATCGTATTGATATGTTTTGTTCATGTTGCGCGCCTTGGGACCGATAGGCAGGATCGCATTGCCGCCGGCATTGGCGGTCGCGTGGCACTGCTGGCAAGCTTGCGCGTTCGGCACGGAATATTTGAATTGCTCGCGCGAGTTGTCGGCGGCAACCAGCTCTATCTGAGCGCTGGCGCCCCCGGTCTTGAGCTTGGCGTCCTTCTGGTCCTCATTCCAGACATAGGGCAGGCCAGCCCAGCTGCCGTCGGCCTGGCGCACCAGGACCCGGGTTTCGATCAAACGGTTTTGGGTGAGATCGACGCTTTCCCCCTGGGTGGTCTGGTGACCGATACGTTGCGCGCCGATGAAGGCCGGGTCGCTGGCGGCAGCTTTCGGATAGTAGAAGGTTTTCATGATCACCGACCCGACCGGGAAATCGAAGGTGGTGTCGGCGTTATAGCTGATCTGTTTGCCCTGCGGGACATAGATGGCGCGGAATTTGAAAGTGTAGTCGGAGAACAGGCTCGAATTCAGATCGTAGGGTACGGCGCCGGCATTCAGTTTCAAGGTCTGGCCGTCGGATAGCAGGAACTGCCAGGACGAAAGATTCGCCGGAGCCGTGTATTTGTCAAAGACCTTGATCGTACCGGTATCGACGGCAGACGAGTCGCTGCTACCACCGCCGCCGCAACTGATCAACAGGGCAGATGTCGCCAGCAAGGCCGCGGCAAGCAGCAGAGGGCGGGTCAGTGTATGTGTGATTTTCATGCGTATTCTCCGTGCTTGCGCAACTGCTGCGCGTATGGATGCTGTGGTTTTTTTCCGAAAATCGCCAGATTTCCCGGTGATTTATCTGAGCCAGATTGGCGCCAAGGCAGTCGCTTGCCCGGGCGCGCTGATTCAGAAAATCGGCATGTCGGGAATGGCAGGCAAGCTGAGGGTGCAGTTCATGCGCGCGGGGAAAGGGAAGTTCGGCGCTTGTGCGGATCCGCTTAACAAGCCCAGCAGATTCAGGTCCATGCTTTCATAAGACAGCAAGCCGTCGATGAACGGCGTATCAAGGGTGTTGCCTTTGACGCAGACGGCAAATGCCGGCTTGAGCACGCCGCCGCTGCCGTCGCTGGCGGTGCCGCTGCCTTTGCTCGGATCGGCGTCGACGATGCCATCCCAGATGCCGTAGGCCAGCTGTTGAGGCTGAGCGAACGATTTGAGCTGCGCAAACAAGCCGTCCACGACGGGCTTGAGCTGATTCGGATCGGCGAAGGCGCCGCCCGGTGCATAGCCCGATTTGGAGATGGTGTTGTCGTGCGCATAGACGCTGTGCACGTAGGGCTCGTACAAGGGATCGTTAAAGGCGATGCCGGTGGCCTGGAAGCTGATGGCCAGGATGCTGGTGGTTTTGTGGTCTTCGATCAGGTTGTTCAGGATTTCGGTATTGTCGGCAGCCAGCACCATCACCGCGGTTCCTGGCGGCACAGCGGTGACGTAGCCGGTGGCGTTCGCGGCGACGGGGGTATTGTTGCGATAAATATGATTGTTCTGCACCTTGGCGTTCGCTCCCTTTTTGATGACGTAGGAGGTGCCCGGCAAGGAAAAAACCAGGATGCCGCCGGTGTTGTCGTGGATATCGTTGTTTTCGACGATGGCGTTGTCAGAGTTTTCGATTTCGACGCCTGCGACATTCAGATAGGCTTCGTTTTTTTGCACGCGGATATTCTCCGATTGCCCCACGTACACGCCGGCATCGCGGGTGCCGACGATCTTGCTGTTCTTGACGATCACGCCTTTGCAATTGACGGGATACAAGCCATAGGCCATTTGCGAAGTATGGATCGGATCATTGGTCCATTCCGCCCGCAGGCCATCCATCGTCACGTTCGACGAAGCGGAAACAAACACCCCATTCCCGACCGCATCTTCCACCGCAAAATTCGTCAGCGTGATGCCCTTGACGTTAAAGGCCTGGAAGCCGTTTTTCGACGAGGCGCCGGCAAAAGACAAGATCGTGTCTTTGGTCGGATCGTTGCCGCTGCCCTGGCCGCTGATCGTGATGGCGTCGGTGTTCATGGTCAGCGGGCCGTCGAACGTGAATTTTCCTGCAGGCAGGATGATGGTGCTGCCTGGTTTGACCTGGAAAAGGATATTGCTCATGTCGCTGTCGTTCATCTGGGCAGCGGTCACCTTGACGGTGCTGCTCGCGCTATCGGGCGCAGGTGCGGCGTTGCGGCTGATCCCGCCATCACCGCAGGCGGCGAGGGCCGTGATGATCGCCGCGGTCATGAGGCGCGAACGGAACTGGAATTGCGTCATTGATAGTCTCCCTATTTTTTAACGAGGACGGTGCTACGTCATTGTTTTTTTACTTTGTCGTTATTAAAGCCTTGATTTTCGGCAATATCCAATGCATTCTTTAAGGCCATGCGATGCATTGTCTGCATCGGCCTTCAAAATAAAAATAATCAGAGACATGGAATCCAGAAAATTACAACACATGCTTGCCTTGGCGGCGGAGGGTAGTTTTGCCCGAGCCGCAGAGCGTTCGCACCTGTCCCAGTCGGCGTTTTCACGCAGTATCCAGGCACTCGAAAAAGAACTCGATCTGGTGCTGTTTGAACGAACTCCGAAGGCAGTTTTGCTGACCAGCTCCGGCCGGGTAGTGGCCCGTCATGCGCAGAATCTGCTATCCGACACGCGCGCATTCATGCGCGATGTGGATTTGCTGAAGGGCGGGGAATACGGCGAAATTTCGTTCGGGCTGAGCTCATTCCCGTCAGGGATACTGCTGCCGTCGCTGCTGACGCAATTCATGGAAACGCATCCAAAGATCAGCGTCCGCACCTACGTGGCCGGCGCCGATCAGCTATTGCGGCAGCTGCAGGCAGAGCAGATCGATTTTTTCGTGGCAGACGTGCGCGGCTTGCGGCAGCAGGCAGATTTCACGACGCGCTGGCTGGACAAAGAGGATGCCGGATTCTTCGTGCGCCCCGGTCATCCGCTCTGCGCGCAGCCCACGACGACGGTGAACGCGCTATTGCAATATCACCTGGCCTTGCCCAGCATACCGACCATGCTGGAAGAGCGGGCCTGGAACAAATTGGGACTGAGCGCGCAAGAATACGTCAAGCTGATCTGCGACGATGTCACGATCCTCAAGCGCATCACCCAGAACAGCGATGCCTGTCTTTTTTCCACCGATTTTGTCCTGCGCGAAGAACTGGCGCTAGGCCAGTTGCGCCCTTTGCATGTGGTCGACTTGCCGCCGATGAACGTGCATTTCGGGATCGTCCGGATGCGGGCGCGCAGCATTGCCCTAGTGTCGAATTTACTGGAGCAGATGATTGTGGATAAGATGGCTTTGCTTTGTTCTACTTCTCGGCAGAAAAAAACGGACAGCGAGGCTGGGCGGGCAAGGAAAGCAAGTAGGTAAGAGGGATTGCCTGCTCCATTGATTTGTTGAGGGCGATGCACAAATAGCTAAACGCGCTAACTGTTTTTCCTTGGACAAAATATTAAAAAGCATGTCGCCATTTCAATCCAAAAGGTAGCAACGGAGGTGCGAAGACAAAGTGTAGTACACGTCTTCTGCTACGCCCGGACGCCTTGGATGATGCGTGTAGCAATAGCGGCTTCATCAGCATTGCACCACCGCGTTCGACAGGACACAAGGTTTCGCCAATCCGATCTCGCTCGACTAATGCAGCCTGGCTAGTGAGCCGGCCGGTTTTGTGAGAGCCGGCGACGACACGCAGCGGCCCGTCGTTCAGCCCGCATTCGTCGATATGAAATCTTATTGCGACTATCTCCTGAAGAACGCTATCGGGCGGCTGGACGAAAATGGAGCCTTCTTTTTCGGACCATCCTGTCAACGCAGGATGCTCTATCCTTTCTTTGACCGCTATGCTCAGATCCTGATGAACGGGGACAAGCCAATTTTGATTTTGCGATTTTTCAAATAGAGTGCATTGTACGGCGACAGTTGCAGCTGAAAGAAACGGTGCAATCAGTTGGTGCTCGCGGATCAATTTAGCTAAATCCACACACCATGAATGCTCAATTAAATTTCGAGTCCCGACTACGTCCTGTTTGAGCTTTGAAATTGTGGTTTCGAGCTGAGCACAGAACTCATGTCCCAATAGCGGACCGGTAACCAGGAATCCTTTATCTTCAACTATATTTGCGACAATGTCGGCACTGTTAAGTACGGAGCTAACGGCGCCTGATTCTGTGAGTTCAATCATGCTTCCCCTCTAAACCTGACTTCTTACCTTCGGCATAACGGATACTCGCAGGGGAGATCTATCTTGATTCCCGAGGCCGGACTTGACCCGGCAGGCCCCTACGAGCGGGAGATTATAAGTCTCTTGGATATCGTTTCGGGAATATTGGTCTGCAAACCAGCGTAGGCACATGCGTTGCAGCGGTTTTTTCTCCCACAAACTATCGGATTTTTGCGGCAGGCATTGACGTACTGGTGCTCAAAGAAATCCAGCCCTGTCAGCCAGGTCGCACGTCTATCGGGTTGCAATAGTTTGTAATAACGGTCAACCAGCAAGAAACTCAGGGTGTTTAGCCCTTCAGGGAATAATCCCTTCTTTCGGAGAATATAAAATCATGAAGATCAAAACACTCCCGGTGCTCTTGTGCACCCTGTTAGTCGCCACTGTCGTTTTTGCCGACGAAATTCATAATAAAGCCATGGCGGCAACTCACGATCTGCAACAAGCTATTACCGAAATGCGTGTCATCCATCAAGAACACGGTAGTGAGTTCGGCGGCCACATGGGCAAGGCCATTGAATTTGCCGAAAAAGCTGAGCAGGAGCGCAACGCTGCCTTGGAGTACTACCGGGCGCGCCACCCAGGCTGGCAGTAAGCTGTAGCGGTGCGGGGGGGGGGCAATTAAGATTCGGATCGCCCTCGCTTTTTCCATTCAGAGCGATGTCATGGACAAGCCAGGATAGGTAGCTGCTCGCTGCCAGATAGACATCAAGGTTGCTCCAACAAGCGTTCCCGGATTAAGAGTTTGCTGCTCTATTAAATTTATTGTGCTAATTTTTGGCTCAATTGAGCTAGAATGTGGCTCATGAGTAAAATCAGCGATGCACTTTTCTCCAAGGCAACCAAGGCGATCCTAGTCAGCGTCTTCACGCAACCGGGGGGCGTGCATCTGCGCGCGCTCATGAGTCAAACCGGACTGGGCTCGGCATCGGCTCAGCGCGAGTTGGGCAAGCTGACGGAAGCGGGGCTGTTAACCCGGCAAGAGATCGGGAAGGTGATTCTCTATAAGGCGAACGTGGACTCGCCAATTTTTCAAGAGTTGAGCGCTATCATCCGCAAAACCGAGGGTGTGGAGCAAGTTCTGAAAGAGATGCTGTTGCCGTTTGAGAGTCGCATCGAATCGGCCTTCATCTACGGTTCGGTCGCTAGAAATGAGGATACGGCATTCAGCGATATCGATTTGTTCGTGCTTGCAGATGACATCGGTAGTGCGGATCTGTATCCCGCGCTGGTCGAGGCTGAAACAAAGTTAAGCCGAAAGATAGGGGTTACGGTCTATCGTCCAAAGGAATACAAGAGGAAACTGGAAGGGAAAAATCATTTTCTCATTTCCGTCATGGACGGACCCAAGATCCAGTTGATCGGCAAGCCTGATGAGCAAAGCGGAACTCGATAATCTCGTAAAAATTGGGCAGCTCAAGATTGAGCTTTTTGCCCAATCGGAGTTTGATTCCTACATTCGCAGCGGCAAAGAACGATTGCAGGATGCTGCCTCGCGCGGAATATCTCCGTCAGGAAAATTCCTGCTCGGGTATGCCGCGGCCTACGCATTTTCTTTGGCCGCCTTAAGAAGGCTCGGCTATCGTCCCGCCAACCGCTATGTCGTATTTCAATGTTTGCCGCACACCTTGGGTGTGGGAGTAGGGGTGTGGCGCGTACTGGTCGATGCGCACGATGTGCGGAATGACCTGGAATATGAAGGCAGTGACGAGGTGACGGAGGACCTGGTTGAGCAAGTCATCCGATGTGCGAATGTGTTGGGAAAAATGCTATGATTTCACGCCTCGGCAAATATCCAATTTGCCGCAAAACATTTTTTGCCTGAGCTTGCTGCAACAAAATTTTATTAGTCAGCAATCGCAAAATTTCAGGACAAAAGAAAAGGGGCCACATTTGCATGCGGGCCCTTAGCAATCAAGGCCGGGGTCAAGTCTTGCAATGACATACCCAACAAATATACGTGGCTTCGGAATGATGAGTGAGTCAAGGATCTATGTTTGCTCGACAGTCAGGGCGTGTGATCTGATTTTCCCGCGCGTTCCTAGAGATCGGAAATCCGTTTCCGCGAGGAAGACCTCTATATAAAGCTCAAGAGTTATTCTCAAAAAATCCGTTCATGCTCACGAGCAGGCCTTGATCGTCATACTCGCCATAACTGATCCCGGTACCGACCGTGATGTTCTCCGGTGTTTTCATTTCCCAGTTGGCGATGCTTTTCTGATGGTGCGACATGAAATGGGTCGTAACGAAATGAGCACCGGGAATCTGCTGATGCAAGTTCTCCATGTAGCTGATCAGCTCATCCCAGGATGTCGCTTGCACCAGCGGGTCCGTATAAACGGCGTTATCGGCAAGCGCCTCTGAAAATGCCGCTAGCCTTTCCGCCTTGCTTGTCATTTTCCAGGACGAGGTATATTTTTCCCAGGTCTTCTCAAGATCTGCATGCATGTCTGCTGCTCCTGTCGTGATCAATTTATCGGGATGGCGTAGTGCATGACCGATGCGTCGGAGCTGGGGTTGTAGTCCGCGCCATAGAACTCCAGATCGGCCCCATTGGCGTGTCTTCTTCCGCTGCGCGGCAGCCAGGTCGAGTAGATATAGTTGATGCTGTTGTCGATCAAATTGACCGCGCCGTTGTGGGTAAATTTGGCATAGGCGCATGCCGGGATTTTGATCGCCAGCATTCCGTCCGGGATATCCGTGAGCGCGGTCACTTCAATCGCGCAAAAATATTCCAGTTCATCGCTGTTCTCTGTGATCTGCCTGACGACGCCGTAGCAAGTGCCGCGAACCGTGTGTTTGATTTCAGATAGACGTGCAATGAATTGCTGCCATAGAGGCGGGAGCTTTTCACCGATATTGTTTTTCTCTGAGTCGGTGCCAAAGAAGCTGGTTCTTAACCCGACAAGGTGCATTTCCTTTTGCGTGTAAATCTCGGGGACGGTATTCATCCTCTTGCTGATATGTTCCAGGTAGTCTTGATCGAACTTTACCTTTTGCGGGAATGGGCGTCGCTTGCCTGCTTTGCGATATTCGGCCGGGGTGGTATCAAACGCGGATTTGAACGCCCGCGTAAAGCTTTCCTGGCTTTCGAAATCCGCTTCCAATGCGATATCGATGATTTTTTTGTCGCTGTTCAATAACTGGTCAAGTGCTTTCCCCAGTCTGCGCGAGCGGATGTAGTCCTTGACGGTATCGCCCGTCAATCCTTTAAAGATGCGTTGGAAATGCCATTGGCTCAGCCCGGCGCCGCTTGCCACGGCACTGATGGAAATTGGCTGCTCAAGATTGGCTTCGATGTAGTCGACGCCGCGTTGGATTTGATCGAGATAGTTCATCAGTTCTCCTTGATGGACGAATGATAAAAGGATTCAAATCCGGGGTTTTGATATTTTGTGCTCAATTTAGACCGGGATGGCAACTGGTGTGCCGTCTTGAACAGTAGGGCGGACCTGGCAGTCATTCGCTGTCAGATTGAAGCCGACGTTGTCGTGAGGAATTGCAGAATTGCGGGGCAAAAGAAAAGGGGCCACATTTGCATGTGGCCCCTTAGAATCTTGGCTCCCCGACCTGGACTCGAACCAGGGACCTGCGGATTAACAGTCCGTCGCTCTACCAACTGAGCTATCAGGGAATTGAAAGAAGCAGAATTATAGTCTTGAATCAGCTGCGTTGTCAAAGCTTTTTCTAAACTTTTCTACATCTCCCGAAGCGTTTGTTACAACTGCTTCGGGACCCGAATATTACAGGACTTTTGCGATTGCGGCGACAACATTATCAATATTTTTTGAATTCAGCGCGGCGACGCAGATACGGCCTGTGTCTACGGCGTAGATCGAGAATTCATCGCGCAGGCGTTCGACCTGGGCCTTGGTCAGGCCGGAGTAGGAGAACATGCCGCGTTGCTTGGTGACGAAATCGAAGTCGTGGCCTGGGGCTTGTTCCTTCAGTTTCTTGACCAGCAGGTGACGCATTTCGCGGATGCGCACGCGCATGCCGGCCAGTTCTTCTTCCCACAGCTTGCGCAGCTCTGGCGACGACAGGGCGGTGGCGACTACCTGGCCGCCGTGGATCGGCGGGTTGGAGTAGTTGGTGCGCACCACGCGCTTGAGTTGCGACAGCACGCGGCCGGCTTCTTCCTTGCTGGCGGCGACGATGCTCAGGGCGCCTACGCGTTCGCCGTACAGCGAGAACGATTTCGAGAACGAGTTGGAAACGAACAGCGGGCCGCCGGCTTCGGTGAAGCGGCGCACTACCTGGCCGTCGGCTTCGATGCCGTCGCCGAAGCCTTGGTAGGCCATATCGAGGAAGGGAATCAGGCCACGCTGGGTGACGACCTCGATGACCTGGGTCCACTCAGCGTCGCTCAGATCGGCGCCGGTCGGGTTGTGGCAGCAGGCATGCAGCACAACGACCGAGCCGCTCGGCATGGTCTTCAGCGCATCCAGCATGCCGCTGAAGTTGACGCCGCGGGTGGCTGGGTCGTAGTAGGGATAGTTGTTGACGGTGAAGCCGGCCGATTCAAACAGCGCGCGGTGGTTTTCCCAGCTTGGATCGCTGATCCAGACTTGCGCGTCGGCGGCGGCGAAGCGCTTGAGGAAGTCGGCGCCCAGTTTCAATGCGCCGGTGCCGCCGATGGCTTGCACGGTGATCGCGCGCTTCTCTTGCACGACGGCGCTGTCGGCGCCGAATACCAGTTCTTGCACAGCCTTGTCGTAAGCGGCCAGGCCTTCGATCGGCAGGTAGGTGCGCGGCGACAGTTTTTCGATCAGTTGCGCTTCCGCTTTTTGCACGCACTCCAACAGCGGCACCTTGCCGTTATCATCGTAGTAGACGCCGACGCCGAGGTTGGTTTTGCCTGGATTCTGATCCGCATTGAAACCTTCGGTAATGCCGAGGATGGGATCGCGTGGCGCCATTTCGATGGCGGTGAAGAGGGAGGCTGAAAGAGGTGCGTTCATCGTGATAACATAAAAAGTTGGCTGCAAAGCGTTTCTTGTAGCCGGGTTGAATGCTGTGCCGGGTCACGAATACATCGCTGATCGGCGCGGATTTACTACCGTCTATTTTACCAAAGGTCGAGGCCCATGGCTGACATATCACAGGTTTCAAGTACCGTCGACGAGTCCAAAATCGTCACTTTTCCCAATTCGCCCTATAAATTGTTCCAGCCCTTCCAGCCGGCCGGCGACCAGCCTGCGGCCATCGATAAGTTGACGGAAGGCGTGGAAGATGGCTTGTTTTACCAGACTTTGCTGGGGGTGACCGGCTCCGGCAAGACTTATACGATGGCTAACGTCATCGCCCGCATGGGGCGGCCGGCCATCGTTTTTGCGCCCAACAAGACGCTGGCGGCGCAGCTGTACAGCGAGTTCCGCGAGTTTTTCCCGCACAACGCGGTCGAGTATTTCGTCAGCTACTACGATTACTACCAGCCGGAAGCGTATGTGCCGCAGCGCGACTTGTTCATCGAGAAAGATTCCTCGATCAACGAGCACATCGAGCAGATGCGCCTGTCCTGCACCAAATCGCTGATGGAACGGCGCGATGTGGTCATTGTGGCAACGGTGTCGGCCATCTACGGTATTGGCAATCCGAATGAATATCACCAGATGATCCTGACCTTGCGCGCCAAGGACAAGGTCAGCCAGCGCGATGTGATCGCGCGCCTGATCCAGATGCAGTACACGCGCAATGAAATCGATTTCGGCCGCGGCACCTTCCGCGTGCGCGGCGACACCATCGACGTCTTTCCCGCCGAGCATGCCGAGCTGGCCGTGCGCATCGAGATGTTCGACGATGAGATCGACAACCTGCAGCTGTTCGATCCGCTGACCGGCCGCGTGCGCCAGAAGATTCCGCGCTTCACGGTGTATCCCGGCTCGCACTATGTAACGCCGCGCGCCACCGTGCTGCGCGCCATCGACACCATCAAGGAAGAGCTGCGCGACCGCCTGGAATTTTTCCGTAAGGAAAATAAGTTGATCGAAGAGCAGCGCATCGAGCAGCGCACCCGCTTCGACCTGGAAATGATGCAGGAAATCGGCTTCACCAAGGGCATCGAAAACTATTCGCGCCACCTGAGCGGCGCCTTGCCGGGCGAGCCGCCGCCGACCCTGGTCGACTATTTGCCGCCGGATGCGCTGATGTTCCTGGATGAGTCGCACGTGCTGATCGGCCAGTTGAACGCGATGTACAACGGTGACCGCTCGCGCAAGACCAACCTGGTCGACTACGGCTTTCGCCTGCCGTCGGCGCTGGACAACCGGCCGCTGCGTTTCGATGAATTCGAAGGCAAGATGCGGCAGACGATTTTCGTCTCGGCCACGCCGGCCGACTATGAAAACCAGCATGCCGACCAGGTGGTGGAGCAGGTGGTGCGGCCGACCGGCCTGATCGACCCTGCCATCGAAGTGCGGCCGGCACTCAGCCAGGTGGACGACCTGATGAGCGAGGCTGCTGCCCGCATCAAGAAGAACGAGCGCGTGCTGGTGACCACGCTGACCAAGCGCATGGCCGAGCAGCTGACCGAATTCCTGAGCGATAACGGCATCAAGGTGCGCTATCTGCACAGCGATATCGAAACTGTGGAACGGGTTGAAATCATCCGCGATCTGCGCCTGGGAACGTTCGACGTGCTGGTGGGGATCAACCTGCTGCGCGAAGGCCTGGACATTCCTGAAGTGTCGCTGGTGGCGATCCTGGACGCCGACAAGGAAGGCTTCCTGCGTTCCGAGCGCAGCCTGATCCAGACCATCGGCCGCGCCGCCCGTAACCTCAACGGCACCGCCATCCTGTATGCGGATCGCATGACCGATTCGATGCGCCGCGCAATCGATGAAACCGAACGCCGCCGCAACAAGCAGATTGCCTTCAATACCGCCAACGGCATCACGCCGATCGGCATCAGCAAGCAGATCAAGGAATTGATCGATGGCGTCTATAGTCCGCAGGAAGCGCGCGAAGAGCTGCACGCGGCGCAGGATCAGGCCAAGTACGAGGCGATGAGCGAGAAGCAGGTGAGCAAGGAAATCAAGCGGCTGGAAAAGCAGATGGTCGATCACGCCAAGAACCTGGAGTTCGAAAAAGCCGCGCAGGTGCGCGACCAGCTGCATGTGCTGAAGCAGCAGCTGTTCGGTGCGCCCGGCGCGGACAATATCGTTATATAGTCGCTGCCCGGGTTGCGCTTGCTGCGCCAGCCCGGTCTGCGATCCTGCTGAGCTATCTTTTTACCTATCCTGTTTTTGAGATTTATGACTGATTTTCTGCCTGCTTCAATCCGTGACGCTTTACGCGCCGTGCATCCTTCCTGGCTCGCCATCCTGGAAACCGGCCTGCGCGCCGTGGCGCAAGCCAATCCGACGTACTTGCAGGATCTGGCCGCAGCCGATTACCTTCCGACGGAAGGCCGCATGTTTGCCGCCTTCACTCAGCCGCTGCCGGCGGTCCGCTATGTGCTGGTAGGCGAGGGGCCCTATCCGCGCGCCGCCAGCGCTACCGGCGTCTGCTTCATGGATGGCGCGGTTGGCTCCTTATGGTCCGAGAAGGGTTTGTCCAAGCAGGTCAATCGCGCCACCTCGCTACGCAATTTCATGAAGATGCTACTGGTGGCTGACGGCCAGCTGGCCGTCGAAAGCACTACCGGCGACGCTATGTCCGGCGTGGCGCAGCAGGCGCAATTGCCCGGCTCGCCGGCGATCCAGCTGCTGGCGGATTTGCAGGACAATATGGTGGGGCAGGGATTCCTGTTGCTGAATGCGTCGCTGGTGTTCCGCTCCGACGTGCCGCCGGTGAAGGACGCCAAGGCCTGGCAGCCCTTCATGCAGGCGGTGCTGCAGGGGTTGGCGGATGCTGCGGAAGGTCGTGGCGCGGCTCTGCCGACGCTGGTGCTGTGGGGGAAAATCGCCGAGCAGCTGAATGCCTATGCGGTCACTGCGCGTTTCCCGAAGGCGGTCGCCGAGCATCCCTACAATCTCAGCTTTATCGGCAACGCCGGCATGCAAGCCCTGTTCGGGCCGATGCAGTTATTGAAGCGCGCGCAGTAGACGAGCATTCCTGGCCTGGGATGATCCGGGCCAAGTCATCAAATCAAATTAAATCGGTTGTTCAGACTTACAGGGGGCGCTATCGCGCAAGAGGTAGGGTGGGCATGCTTTTGTGCCCACGCTGTGTCGGTATCCACGTGGGCACAAAAGCGTGCCCACCCTACACACTCGTAGTGTGGGATAAGCCAAACTACGTCTTCAAATCAGGCTCATCTGACGCAGGTCGGTTTCAGCCTGGGTCGGTGTCTTGTCCGCATCTGGCTCGGGTTCCGGCTCGGGCGCAAAATCGAACTGCGGCGCGGCAGGCGCCTTTTTCGGCGCGGGGGCAGGCGCCGGCTTGGCCCGCTTGCTGCTCACCGCGGCAGTGGACAGCCAGCGCTTGAGCATGTCGTCGAACAGCGCCAGCATTCCTTCCGGCACTTCCTGGGTATAAGCCTGGCGGATCACGATGCCGTCCCACATCGCGGTCAGCAGCAGCGCTGCCTGCTGGGCATCCAGGGCCGTATCGATCTGGCCGCGTTCCTGGGCGGTGCGCAGCATGTCTGCCAGGCCGTCCACCCATTCCGTCTCCGCCTTCTTGATCACCGCGCCGACCCGTTTGTTGCGCAAGCCTTCGGCATAGATTTCCGTCATCAGGCCGGCGTCGCTGACCGCCGCGTAACGCTGGGCGAAAGCGCGGGTGATGGCCGACAAGGCTTGCGGCAGGTCGTCGGTGTCGTGGAATTCCGACAGCATGGTGCGCGCCTGGCGCCGCTCGTCCTCCGCCATGGCCGCGATGATGGCATCCTTGCTGGTGAAATAGCGATACACCGCGCCTGGTCCCAGGCCTACTTCGGCGCAGATTTCCTGCATCGAGGTCTGGTGGAAGCCGTTCTTGCGGAAACACTTGCCGGCGGACTTCAGGATGTCGACGCGCTTCTGGTCGGCTCTCTGGGTCGGTGATTGCGGTGTCTTGGATTTGCGGATGGCCATGCTAAGCGTGTCGAAAGAGTACTGTGCGGGAGGGTCGACATTATAGGTTTAAGCGTCGCTTCCTTGCATAAATTTTTTGCAGGAAACGGTTTTTCCCTGCTCTCGCTCTATAAGAAATGCCTTATTTTTCCCTGAAATCAGGGCTTTTCGGCATACCCCGTATTTCTGTGGTTGATTAAATGGCAATCGCCTTGAAAGCCAAGGCTGGCGCGGGATTCCGGGAATCGGGCAATACCTGACGGATTCACTCAAGTTTGGTATACTGTCGTAACACTTCGCTTTTCCTGAACGGGAGGCGCGGATAGATAGGTTTAAGAGCGGAGATGACATGCGTCTGACGACAAAAGGCCGGTTTGCGGTAACTGCGATGATCGATTTGGCATTGCGCCAGGGCAAGGGTCCTGTGACCTTGTCCGCCATCAGCGAGCGGCAAGAGATTTCCCTATCGTATCTGGAACAATTGTTCGGTAAGTTGCGCCGTCACCAGATTGTTGAATCCGTACGCGGGCCAGGCGGCGGATACAACCTGGCGCGCAAGGCAGAAGACGTCACCGTCGCCGATATCATCATCGCGGTCGACGAGCCGCTGGATGCGACCCAGTGCGGCGGCAAGGAAAATTGCCACAGCCCGGACCACGAAGGCGGCAGCCGCTGCATGACGCACGATCTGTGGTCGACCCTGAACGCCAAGATGGTCGAATACCTGGATTCGGTGTCGCTCAAGGATTTGGTAGAACAGCAGCACGCGCAGCAAAAGAAGACCCTGGAACAAAATGTGGTGGTGATGCACCGGTCCCACCTGGTTGCTTGATTGGAGCTCAAAATAGTATGAACGCACCCTTGGAAAAAAGCCTGATAGATACATTGAAGGCGCCTCACTTCCCGATTTACATGGATTATTCGGCAACCACGCCGATCGATCCACGTGTTGCCGACAAGATGATTCCCTACCTGCGCGAGCAGTTCGGCAATCCGGCTTCGCGCAGCCACATGTATGGCTGGTCTGCTGAAAAAGCCGTCGAAGACGCGCGCGAGCAAGTCGCCAAGCTGGTCAACGCCGATTCGCGCGAGATCATCTGGACTTCCGGCGCCACCGAAGGCAACAACCTGGCGATCAAGGGCGCGGCCAATTTCTACAAGACCAAGGGCAAGCACATCATCACCGTCAAGACCGAACACAAGGCGGTGCTGGACGTGGTGCGCGAACTGGAGCGCCAGGGTTTCGAGGCGACTTACCTGCAACCGCAGGACAACGGCCTGATCACGCTGGAACAGCTGGAAGCGGCGATCCGCCCGGACACCATCCTGATCTCGGTCATGCTGGTCAACAATGAAATCGGCGTGATCCAGCCGATAGAAGAAATCGGCGAACTGTGCCGTCAGAAGGGCATTATTTTCCATTGCGACGCGGCGCAAGCCACCGGCAAGGTCGTGATCGACCTGGAAAAATGGAAAGTCGACCTGATGACTTTCACTGCGCACAAGACTTACGGTCCGAAGGGCGTCGGCGCCTTGTACGTACGCCGCAAACCGCGCGTGCGCCTGGAAGCGCAGATGCACGGCGGCGGGCACGAGCGCGGCTTGCGTTCGGGCACTTTGCCTACGCACCAGATCGTCGGCATGGGCGCGGCTTTTGAAATCGCCCGTGAAGAAATGGATGAAGAAATCGTCCGCATCAAGGCGCTGCGCGACCGTCTGGCGGCTGGCCTGCAAGCGATCGAAGAAGTGTATGTCAACGGCGACATGGCGCACCGCGTGCCGCACAACCTGAATGTCAGCTTCAACTATGTTGAAGGCGAATCGCTGATCATGGCGATCAAGGACATCGCGGTCTCGTCCGGCTCGGCCTGCACCTCGGCCAGCCTGGAACCGTCGTACGTATTGCGTGCGCTGGGCCGCAGCGACGAACTGGCGCACAGCTCGATCCGCTTCACCATCGGCCGTTTCACGACCGAAGAAGACATCGATTTCACGATTGAACTGATCAAGACCAAGGTTGCGAAACTGCGCGAGCTGTCGCCGCTGTGGGATATGTATAAAGACGGGATCGATATCAGTACGATCCAATGGGCGGCGCACTAAGCTATTTTTCTGCGGCCGGTTGAATCTTCAGCGCCGCGGCATCAAACAAGGAGCAACAAAATGTCTTACTCAGCAAAAGTTTTGGACCACTACGAGAATCCACGCAATGTCGGCGCCTTTGAAAAGGGCGACGAAACTGTCGGCACCGGCATGGTCGGTGCGCCTGCTTGCGGCGACGTCATGAAATTGCAGATCAAGGTCGGCGCCGACGGCATCATCCAGGACGCCAAGTTCAAGACCTACGGCTGCGGCTCGGCGATTGCATCGTCGTCGCTGGTGACCGAATGGGTCAAGGGCAAGACCTTGGATCAAGCCATGTCGATCAAGAACACCCAGATCGCCGAAGAACTGGCGCTGCCGCCGGTCAAGATCCACTGCTCGATCCTGGCGGAAGATGCGATCAAGGCCGCGGTCGATGATTACAAGGCAAAGCACGGCGAGCAGAAGCAGGCGGCGTAATTACCAGCTGTTATCGTTCCCTCAGCTGTCCTGAACAGGGCAGCCGGCGGAACGAGAGCACACCAGAAAAGAGATCGGCGGTATATGGCAATCACACTTACGGAAAAAGCGGCGAAGCATATCAACCGCTATATCGAGCGGCGCGGCAAGGGCATCGGCCTGCGTTTCGGCGTGCGCACCACCGGCTGCTCGGGGCTGGCTTACAAGCTGGAATACGTGGATGAGAAGACGGATGAAGACGCCGTGTTCGAATCGCACGGGATCCAGGTGTTTGTCGATCCCAAGAGCTTGCCGTATATCGACGGTACCGAGCTCGACTTTGCCCGCGAAGGCTTGAACGAAGGCTTCAAGTTCTACAACCCGAACGTCAAGGACGAGTGCGGCTGCGGCGAGAGTTTCCGCATCTGACGCCGGTGCACTAGCCGCCGGGTTGCATCACGCTGGATTAGATGGATGACCAAGCCTGTTGATGTACGACAGGCTTTTGTTTTATAGCCGGATCCATGCAGATGGCCGGCCACTTCGGGCCAGGCGACGCCAGCCCAGGCTACTTTGAAACCATGCAAAATCACTTCGAACTGTTCCAACTGCCGCAACATTTCACGCTGGATATGACGGCGCTGGACCAGGCCTACCACGAGGTGCAGAACCAGACGCATCCGGACCGCTTCGTCAACGCCACTGCAGCCGAAAAGCGCGTGGCGATGCAATGGACCACACGCGCCAACGAAGCCTACCAGGTCCTGAAGAGTCCGTTCAAGCGCGCCGCCTACCTGTGCGAGCTGAACGGCGTCGCGCTGCAGGCGGAGTCGAACACGGCCATGCCGGCGGCTTTCCTGATGCAGCAGATGGAGTGGCGCGAAACGCTGGACGATGCGCGCGCCGCCAAGAACGTGGCAGCGCTGGAGCAGCTGGACCGCGAATTGCGCGCCGCCCGCAGGGCCGATCTGCAGGAGATCGGCAAGCTGCTGGATGCCGGCGATTTCGAGAAGGCGGCGCAACTGGTGCGGCAGCTGATGTTCCTGGACAAGTTCGGCAATGAAATCGGCAATGCCTTCGCTATCCTTGAATCCTGATTAATCCGTTTAATCCGCTTATTTTCAATGTCATCCTTCGCCGAGTAATAGCATGCCCGAAATCTGGTTGTTCCTGATCGCTGCAATGACGCTGACCCTGGCGCCGGGGCCGGACAATATCTATGTGCTGACGCGCGGCATCGCCCAGGGCCGCAAGGCCGGGCTGGTGTCGGCGCTGGGCTTCAGTTCGGGCCTGGTTTTCCATACCATGCTGGCGGTGCTGGGTTTCGCCGCGCTGATCAAGGCTTCGCCGCTGGCGTATTCGCTGCTGCGCTATGCCGGCGCCGGCTACCTGATCTACATCGGCGTGCGCACCCTGCGTTCGCACTCGGCCATCCAGCTGAACGGCAGCGCTGCGGCGCCGCCGATGAAGCTGTCGCGCATCTATTGGCAGAGCGTGATCGCCAACATCCTGAATCCGAAAGTAACGCTGTTCTTCATCGCCTTCCTGCCGCAGTTCGTGAATGCAGGCGCCGGCCATATTCCGGCGCAGATGCTGTTGCTGGCGGCAATATTCATCTTGCAGGCGCTGGCCATTTTTAGCGTGGTCGCGCTGTTTTCCGGCATGGTCGGCGCGTTCTTCCAACGCAAGAAGTCGGCGGCCACCATCATGAACCGCTTGGCGGGCAGTGCGTTTATCGGACTCGGCATACGCATCGCTTTGCCGCAATAAACAATCAACGCAATCAACGAAAAGCAAGACACCCTATGGCACTTTTGCAAATCTCAGAACCTGGCATGTCCACCGCACCGCATCAGCATCGGCTGGCGGTGGGGATAGACTTGGGCACCACCAATTCGCTGGTCGCGACGGTCCGCAACAGCATTCCCGAAGTGCTCAACGATGAAGCCGGCCGGCCATTGCTGCCATCGATCGTGCGCTATCTGCCGAACGGCAATGCCCACATCGGCTACAAGGCGCAGGCAGCCCAGACCACCGACCCCAAGAACACTATCCTGTCGGTCAAGCGTTTCATGGGACGCGGCCTGAAGGACATCGCCTACGCAGAAAACCTGCCTTACGATTTCCTCGATGTGCCAGGCATGGTGCAACTCAAGACAGTGGCCGGCGTCAAGAGCCCGGTGGAAATCTCCGCGGAAATCCTGGCGACCCTGCGCCAGCAGGCGGAAGACGCGCTGGGCGACGACCTGGTCGGCGCCGTGATCACCGTGCCGGCGTATTTCGACGATGCACAGCGCCAGGCCACCAAGGACGCGGCCAAGCTGGCCGGCCTGAATGTGCTGCGCCTGCTGAACGAACCGACGGCGGCGGCGATCGCCTACGGCCTGGACAACGCCTCGGAAGGCGTCTACGTGGTCTACGACCTCGGCGGCGGCACTTTCGATATCTCTATCCTGAAGCTGACCAAGGGCGTGTTTGAAGTGCTGGCCACCGGCGGCGATTCGGCGCTGGGCGGCGACGATTTCGACCACAGGCTGATTTGCTGGATCAGCAAGGAAGCCGCGCTGGCGCCTTTGTCCGATGAAGACACCCGGATATTGATGGTCAAGGCGCGCGAAGCCAAGGAATTGCTGTCGACCAAGGCCGAGGTGAGCATCGACGCCGTCCTGAATTCGGGCGAGCGGGTGCACCTGGTGCTGACCTCCGAAACATTTGACGAAATCACTCAGCATCTGGTGGTCAAGACTTTGACGCCAACCCGCAAGGCGTTGCGCGATGCCGAGCTGAGCGTCGATGACGTCGATGGCGTGGTGCTGGTCGGCGGCGCCACGCGCATGCCGAGCATCCGCAAGGCGGTCGGCGACTATTTCCAGACTACGCCGCTGGCCAATATCGATCCCGACAAGGTGGTCGCACTGGGCGCGGCGATCCAGGCCAATCTGCTGGCCGGCAACCGTGCTCCTGGCGACGACTGGCTGCTGCTGGATGTGATTCCTTTGTCGCTGGGCATAGAAACCATGGGCGGCCTGGTGGAGAAGGTCATCCCGCGCAACTCGACCATTCCCTGCGCCCGCGCCCAGGAATTCACCACCTTCAAGGACGGCCAGACGGCAATGGCGATCCAGGTCCTGCAAGGCGAGCGCGAGCTGGTCAGCGATTGCCGTTCGCTGGCCAAGTTCGAGCTGCGCGGGATTCCGCCGATGGCGGCCGGCGCCGCCCGCATCCGGGTGACCTATCAGGTCGACGCCGATGGCTTGCTGTCGGTATCGGCGCGCGAACTACGCTCCGGCGTGGAAGCATCGATCAGCGTCAAGCCGTCTTACGGCCTGGCCGATGACGACATCGCCCGCATGCTACAGGAATCGTTTGCCTCGGCCGATGTCGACATGCAGGCGCGCGCCTTGAAAGAAGAACAGGTGGAAGCCGAACGTATCGTGCTGGCCACCGAATCGGCCTTGCAGAGCGATGCCGCGCTGTTGTCGGCGGCAGAGCAGGGCGCGATTGCAGTCTTGATCGCGGCTGTCCGCGAACAAGCGCAAGGCAGCGACCATGTGGCCATCAAGACGGCGGTCGATGCGCTGGCGCACGGCACTGAAGATTTCGCCGCGCGCCGCATGGACCGCAGCGTGCACGATGCCTTGACCGGCAAGACGCTGGACCAGGTGTCGTAAATAATTGCAGAATAATTTTAGATAGCAGACCCAACCTATTCCCGAGGTAAACCAAGTGCCCCAAATCGTCGTATTGCCCCATCCTACCTATTGCCCAGAGGGCGTCGTGATTGAAGCCCCGCGCGGACAGTCGGTCTGCGATGCCTTGCTCGACCATGACATCGAGATCGAGCACGCCTGCGAAAAATCCTGCGCCTGCACCACCTGCCACGTGGTGGTGCGCGAAGGCTTCGCCTCGCTCGGCGAATTGGAGGACAAAGAAGAAGACTTGCTGGACATGGCGTGGGGACTGGAAGCGACTTCGCGCCTGTCCTGCCAGGCCATCCTCGGCGAGCAAGACCTGGTGGTCGAGATTCCCAAGTACACCATCAACCACGCCAGCGAAAACCACTAAGAACCACTAAGCGGAGCAGCGCCATGAAATGGATAGACACACTGCAGATTGCAGAAGCCCTGTACGACAAATTCCCGGACGTCGATCCGGAAAAAATCCGCTTTACCGATCTGCACAACTGGGTGCTGGAACTGGATGGCTTCGACGACGACCACAACCGCGGCGGCGAAAAAATCCTGGAAGCGATACAAGCAGCCTGGATAGAAGAAGCCAGATAAATCCCCGCTCAATAAAAAACCCGCTGTCGCTACATCAATAGCGACAGCGGGTTTTTTATTTGGCGCAGCGGTTTTAGCCGCGGCCTTCCAGATGGCCGTTGACGACCCGGACCGGATCGCCGACACGCCAGCCCTGGCTGGATTGCGGGAAAGTACGGACCTTGCCGTCTTCCATGCGCACCACGACTTGATAGGTGGTGTTGGTGCGGGTGCGTTTTTCCACTTCGTTGCCGGCAAAGCCGCCGCCGACAGCACCGGCGACAGTCGCCAGGGTGTTGCCGTTGCCGTGGCCGACCTGATGGCCCAGCACACCGCCCAATACCGCGCCGGCTGCAATGCCCAGGCCGCTAGGCGGGGCTGCGTGCTGGATCGCCTGGATCGATTCAACCTGGCCGCAGCTATGGCAGATTGCTGGCTGTGACGGCGCGGACTGGCGCGGCGCCTGTGCATATTCGGGACGCTGCACGGGCTGCTGTTGCGGCTGCTGTTGTGCTTGTTGAGCCTGCATCGGCGGCTGCGCGTAATTGCCGTTCTGGCCGCCTTGCTGCATGCCGTTGTTCATCAGCGGCTGCTGCTGAGGCTGCTGTTGCGCTTGTTGCTGCTGGTTGTAGTCGGCAGAGCCTGGCGCCAGCGCGGCGACAGAGGCCGGCGTCGACTGCGAGCTAGGGAACAAGCCGGTCATGGCGGCCACGCCAACCAGGCTGGCCAGCGTTACTGCCACGGCCGCCGTGGCGACCAGAGGGTGGATGCGGTTGCTTGGTTTTGGGTTGTCCATTATTACCTCCAGAAAATCTTTTGTTTGTTGAGTAATGTCATTATCAAAGCTTCACAGGTTGAACACTAGGTTGATAATGTGTCAGATGTATCCTTATGTAACGATTTTACGCCTTAAGGAAGCATTTTACTGGAGGGAAATGGATTTACCGGAATGAGGACCGGCATATGCTGCGTTTTAGCCACGGACCAGGCTGTGCCGGCCCGCGCTGTCACAATCCGCTAGAAGGTATGGCTCATGCCGACCGCATAGCCGGTGATGTTGGCTTTGATTTTTTCCCGGTACAGGTCGCTGTACAGGATGGTGCGCTTGGACAATGGATGACTGTAGCCCAGGCTGACCTTGTGATTGCCGCTGTCCTGATTGCGCCCGTAGCCGGCCTTGATGGTGTCTGTGCCGACGGCATAGGTCGCCGCCAGCACCATCGTCGTTCGCTGCTCCTGCCTGCCGCCGCGGCGTTGACGCCGACCAGCTTGGTGTGGGCATAAGAACCCATGATGACGGCGCCGCCGCTTTCCTTGCCCATCGATACATCCAGGTTGCCGTACATGGTCACGCTGGTTTGCGCCTGCGCAGGCGATGCCGCAGCCGCGAGCAGGGCAAGTCTCAACTTGAACGTCTTGGTCCGCAATTGCCGGCCGCCGCCATGATTCAGATTTATCATTCCAGGTCTCCGTGTCGTTATAGATTTTTTGAGCGCGCATGTTGCGAGCCAGCTTATCTTCTGTGATGACGCCGATGCTTCCCAACGCAATTATTGGATGGACCTATCGCATATTCAGATAAGTCCTACAGCTGCTTGCGCAGACAGCCGAAGGGCAGTGGCACGCCGTCCACAGCGTGTGCGGGGAAGGCAGCTTCGGACGGATTTGCCAGTAGAATGTCAGGCACAGCAGTGCATGAAATACTGACAACGCGCTGCCAAGATAACTAAATCACAGGAGATATCTATGGACCGTCGCTGCCTGCCATTAAATGCATTGCGCGCTTTCGAGGCGGCCGGCAAGCACCTGAGCGTGACCGCCGCGGCGAACAGCCTGTTCGTCTCGCAGAGCGCCGTCAGCCGCCATATCCTGACGCTGGAAGCCTTGCTGGGCGTGAAGCTGTTTGAACGCAAGCATCAGCACCTGGAACTGACCGAAGCGGGGCGGGCGCTGCTGCCGGTGGTGAACAAGTCCTTCGACCGCATCGAGCATGTGCTCAAAGACATCCTCAAGGACGGCGCCGAGTCGCACCGCGTGCTGCACATCCAGATGCCGTCGACCTTCGCACATAACCTGGCGGTGCCGATCCTGCGTGAATTCAGGAATATCTTTCCGGACGTGATGCTGGACCTGGTGATCCCCAACAAGGTCGGCATGCCCGATATCAACAGCGATATCGCGGTGGTGTATTCCAAGCCTGAAGTCAACGACCTGATCGCCGACCTGCTCTGGCATGTACGGCTGACGCCGCTGTGCCATCCCTGCCTGCTGCAAGCGGCCAACGCCGCCAGCCTGGCGGATTTTGTGGCCGGCAACGAGATCGTGCACGTGATCCTGGAAGGGCAGCCGCGCCATCGCCTGTGGGATCGTTTCGTGCGGCAGGCCGAACTATCCAAGGTCTCGGTGGACCGTGGCCTGGTGTTCGAGACCGCCAACCTGGCGGCGCAATATGCGATGAGCGGCAGCGGCATCGCCTTGCTCGATCCTCTGCTGTTCCAGGACGAGCTGCGCAGCGGTGCGCTGGTGCAGCCCTTCGACGCCTGGGGCGACGATGGCTACGGCTACTACCTGCTGACCCATTCCGACGACTTGCTGGACGAAACGATTGCTTCGTTCCGCTCCTGGATGATCCAGCGCTTCGCCAATTCTTCACTGGAATTGCGGCACCTGATGCACAGCCCTGCCCCAATGAGCGCATGAAACGAAGCGCAGCCCGGCAGGACTGCGCTTGCTCATATCATCAGGCCTGATTGCCGCAGGCTTGATTCAGGGTCAGTTGCTTGGTTTCCGGCGCCCAGGCAATCGACACCAGCATGCCGGCAAGTAATATCCCGGAAAGCATGAAGATCGTTGAACTGAATCCCATGGCCGCCATGCTGATTGGCAGGAAATACGTGCCGGCTGCGGAACCGAGGCGGCTCGCTGCCACGGCCAGGCCGACCCCGCAGGCGCGCACTTCCGTTGGGAAGCATTCGGCCGGAAAAACGCCGACCAGATTACTGACCGCGGACAAGGTCAGCGTGAAAATGGCGAACAGCAAAATCATGGCGATGGAAGCGCTATGAGGCATGAGCGCGAGCAAGGCCAGGGCCAGCGCAGTGACTGCAAACGAAGCAATCAAGAATATCCGGCGCGGCAACTTGATGGTGAGCCAGATGCCGATGACGGCGCCGATAACGAGCATGGCATTGAGCATGAAATCAGCGCCAAATCCCTCATTCAATCCTATTACCTTCAAGATCAGGGGCAGGAACGTGTAAATGGCGAAATAAGGGATCACCAGGCAAGTGAAAAACAGGCAGTTAAACAGCGTGCGGCGAATCAGGTCGGCTTGAAACAGGCGGCGATAGCCGTGATGTTCGTGTGTTTCGACCTTGCCGTCCAGGCGCACATTGGGGCCGAAGAATTTCCGCACGATGGCTTCCGCTTCCGCTTTCCGCCCCTTGCTCAGCAGCCAGCGTGGCGATTCAGGGGTGCCGATGCGCAACAGCAGGATGATCAATGCGGGAATGCCGGCGGAAGCCAGCAGCCAGCGCCAGGCGTCGGGCGCCGAGTCGCCATAGGATAGGCCGATCACGTTGGCAATCACGTAGCCGACAGTCCAGATGACGCTGAACGACCCAAGCAAAGTGCCGCGATGCTTGCGCGGCGAAAATTCCGCCAGGATGGTATGACCGACGCTAAAGTCGCCGCCCATGCCAACGCCGATCAGGAAGCGCATCACGGTCAGCTGTATCGCCGTTTCTGCAAAGAACTGCCCGAATGCAGCCAGCGTAATGATGATGAAGCTGTAGAGAAAAATCTTTTTCCTGCCGACGATGTCGGAAAGCCGGCCAAACAACAAGCTGCCGAAGAAAATGCCGACCAGGGTCGAACCGCCGATCATTCCCATTTCGCTGGGAGACAGCTGAATCTGCTGCGACAGGGAGGTGAGCGCATAACCGATGGTGCCGATGGCATAGCCTTCGGTTAAATGCGCGCCAAAAGTGAGTCCTGCAATTTTTATGTGAAAGCGATTGACCGGGACATCGTCTAAAGCAATTTTTTCGTGATCGGAGAGAGGAGGGGGAACTTGCTTGGTGGACGGGGGGGAATCGATGATTGCTGCTGCGTTGCTGTACGTCATATTGTCTCCTAGTATGAATACGAGGAATCCATGGATTTTTATTGTTGTCGGATCCTGGCGTCGCTGGGTCTGGCACTGAATCAAACCGCGGTAAAGCGCTGCGCGCGCTTTACCGCCGGCGAGAGGTTGTCACTACTCTACAAGCCTCCCATGCACAGGTATTTCAATTCCAGGTATTCGTCGATACCGTACTTGCCGCCTTCGCGGCCCAGCCCGGATTGCTTGACGCCGCCGAACGGCGCTTCCGCATGCGAGATGACGCCGGTGTTGATGCCGACCATGCCGACTTCCAGCGCTTCGGCCACGCGCCATACGCGCGCCATGTCGCGGCTGTAGAAGTAGGCAGACAGGCCGAACTCGGTGGCGTTGGCCAGCTGGATCGCTTCTGCCTCGCTGTCGAAGCGGAACAGGCCGGCCACCGGGCCGAAGGTTTCTTCCTGCGCCAGCTGCATTTCCGGTGTTGCGTCCAGCAGCACGGTGGGCTGGTAAAAGGTGCCGCCGAGGGCGTGGCGGGCGCCGCCGGTGGCCAGGCGGGCGCCTTTGGCCAGCGCGTCGGCTACATGCTCTTCGACTTTGTGCAGGGCGTCGCTGTCGATCAGCGGGCCTTGGGTGGCGCCATTGACTGTGCCGGCGGCCACTTTCAGCGCCTTCACCCGCTCAGTGAGCTTGGCGGCAAAGGCGTCGTAGACCCCGGCTTGCACCAGGATGCGGTTGGCGCACACGCAAGTCTGGCCGGTATTGCGGAATTTCGAGGCCATTGCGCCATCGGCGGCGGCATCCAGGTCGGCGTCGTCGAACACCACGAACGGGGCGTTGCCGCCGAGCTCCAGCGACAGCTTCTTCAAGGTGTCGGCAGATTGCCGCGCCAGCAGGCGGCCGACCGCGGTCGAACCGGTGAACGACAGCTTGCGCACGACGTCGCTGGCAGTGAGCACGCCGCCGATCTGCACGGCGTCGCCGGTGATCACGCTCAGGACGCCGCTAGGCACGCCCGCCTGTTGCGCCAGGTAGGCTAGCGCCAAGGCCGATAATGGTGTTTGTTCTGCCGGCTTGAGGATCATGGTGCAGCCTGCCGCCAGGGCTGGCGCCGCCTTGCGGGTGATCATCGCCAGCGGGAAATTCCAAGGCGTGATCGCCGCAGTCACGCCGACCGCCTGCTTGATCACCACGATGCGGCGGTCATTGGCCGGCGACGGCACCACGTCGCCGTAGCTGCGCCGCGCTTCTTCGGCAAACCATTCGATGAACGACGCAGCGTAGACGACCTCGCCGCGCGCTTCCGCCAGCGGCTTGCCTTGTTCCGCCGTCATCAGCTGGGCCAGGTCTTCTTGGTTGGCCATCACCAGTTCGTACCATTTGCGCAGGACGTTGCTGCGTTCCTTGGCAGTGCGCTGGCGCCAGGCCGGCCAGGCGGCGTCGGCGGCGGCGATTGCGCGCTGGGTTTCGGCTGCGCCCATATCCGGCACGCTGGCGATCACAACACCGCTGGCGGGATTGGTCACATCGAATCGGGCCTGACTGTCGGCGTCTTGCCATTCGTTGCCGATCAGAGCCTGCTGACGGAGAAGCTGGGGATTTTGCAGTTCCATAAATATGAAGTTCCTGGTAAGCGTTTGGTCTGCGCATATATTCGGCGCTATAGCCAATCCCGCCCAGCAGAATAATTAGATGGCGCTATCGAAATTTGTGATGCGTGGCAGCTCGTGCCAGATACGGCGGGCGCGTTTGCGGCGGAAAGCGGTTGTGCATGTAGGTCTTTTCTGTTTTTGCCTTGCCGAGCGTTATGCGTTTTTTAGATGGCGTAATCTGTATTTGATGTTTGTCGGCAGCCGCTGCCTGCTCCTACGATGGCTGCTCATCCACCCATTTCAAAACACCTCTCATGCAAACTGTCCGCTTCGGCCGTACCGGCCTCAAAGTCTCGCGTTTCTGTCTCGGCACCATGTCGATGGGATCATCGAAGTGGAAGGGCTGGGTGCTGGATGAAGACAGGACCGCGCCGATCCTGAAGAGCGCGCTCGATCTCGGCATCAATTTTTTCGACATGGCCGACTGGTATTCGAACGGCGCCAATGAAGAAGTGGTCGGCCGCACGCTGCTGAAGCTGAAGCAGCGCGACAGCCTGGTGCTGGCGACCAAGGCGTTCTACGCGATGAGCGACGACGCCAACGACCAGGGTTCGTCGCGCAAGCATCTGATGGCGTCGATCGACCGCTCGCTGCGCCGCATCGGCACTGACTATATCGACCTCTACCTGCTGCATGCCTTCGATCCGCACACGCCGCTGGCCGAGACCATGGAAGCCTTGCATGACATCGTCAAGTCCGGCAAGGCGCGCTATATCGGCGCCTGCACCATGTATGCCTGGCAATTCGCCGAGATGAATGCGATTGCGCGGCAAAACAACTGGACCGAATTCGTCAACATGCAATGCCAGTACAGCCTGCTGTACCGGGAAGAAGAGCGCGAGATGATGCCGTACTGCCAGGACAAGGGCATCGCGGTATCGACTTTCAGCCCGCTGGCGCGCGGCTACCTGACCGGCGTGCAAAAGAGCGCACGCACCGAGCACGATCCCTTCCTGTCGCAATTTTTCGGCGACGAGATCGATGTCGAAATCGCCAACCGCGTGGTCAAGATCGCCGCCGACAGGGGTGTGCAGCCTGGGCAGATCGCCATGGCCTGGGTGGCGCAGAACAGCAACTCGACCGTGCCCATCATCGGCGCTGACAGTCCGGAGCAGCTGCGCCTGGCGGTGGCAGCCGGCGAGATCGTCCTCAGCGCCGAGGAATGCCAGTACCTGGAGCAAGCCTACCGGCCGCGCGACATGATCAACGATTACAACGAAGTGCGTCGTCCACGTAGTTTTAAATCCTGATTTTTCAAATACCAACAACACCAGCATAACGAGACAAGGAATTCACATGATCAAGATTGGCGAAGGCTTTTGCGGCAGCGGTCCGAATGCGGCGCATATCAATTTGTTTCTCGGACCGAAAGATGGTCCGATGGGAACCGCTACGGTGACTGCCGCCAGCAGCCCAGGGCCAGGGCATATCCCGTTCCAGACGGTGCTCAAGCCCAACCTGCCGGTCAAGCCGACCACCGTGTTCATCGGCAAGGCGGTGCTGACCACGCCCAACCATGAAAACATGACCTGGGGCCCGGCCCAGGCCGGCGTCGCTTACGGCGTCACCAAGGCCTTGCTGGACGGCGTGCTGCCGCCCGAAGCGGAAGACGAGTGGATCGCCGTGGCGGCGGTGTGGGTCAATCCGCTGGCCGACGACGCCGACCAGGTGTATGCCAACAACTGCGAAGCGACCTACCTGGCGGCACAGCGGGCGCTGGCCAAAGGCTGGCCTAGTCGTGCGGAGCTGACGGACGCGTTGGGCAGCATTTCCAATCCGTTCTATACGCCGAAAAAATAGCGTACCACGGCGCCGGCGCATGCCCGCGCCGTTCTGCGGACCAGGCCGAGAAGCCGCTATCTTGGGCTGGTCCCTTCATTTTCAGAGAGTTTGTCATGCGCATCTATAAGAATTTCATTGGCAATCGGTTTGTGGACGCAGTCAACGATGAAGTCATCGTCGTGTGCGATCCCGCCACCGGACAGTTGGCGGGCCAGGTTTCTGCCGCCACGCAGGAACAGGCGCGGGCGGCGGTCGATGCTGCCGCCGCTGCGCAGAAAACGTGGCGAAAACTGCCTGCCGTAGAACGCGCCAGGCATCTGCGCAAGCTGGCCGACGCTCTGGTGGCGCGTGCCGGCGCGATCGGCAAGGCGCTGGCCGCGGAATCCGGCAAGAGCCTGGAGGATGCCAGCAATGAAGCCATCTACGCTGCCGAGATCACCCGCTATCACGCCGAGTGGGCGCGCCGCATCGAAGGGGAGATCATTCCCAGCGATTCGCCTTCGGAAAACCTGCTGCTGATGCGCGAACCGGTCGGCGTGGTGGCCTGCCTGATCCCGTTCAACTATCCAGTCTATACGTTGCTGCGCAAGATCGCGCCGGCCCTCATTGCCGGCAATACCGTAGTGGTCCGTCCCAGCAACAACACGCCTTGCTCTGCTTTCGAAATTGCACAAGCGGTGCTGGATGCCGGCTTGCCGCCGGGCGTAGTCAATATCCTCAGCATGCAGCACGAAGTGGCCGCCAGCGTCTGCACCCATCCCAAGGTCGGCATGATCACGCTGACCGGCAGCGTTGGCGCCGGCCGCCAGGTGCTGGAATATTCCAAGGTGAATATCGCCAAGTCGTCGCTGGAACTGGGTGGGAAAACACCTGTGATCGTCGAAGCCGATGCCGACCTGGAACTGGCGGCGAATGAAATCACTGCATCCAAGACCACCAATTGCGGACAGCTCTGCACGGCGGTGGAGCGCGTGTATGTGAATCGCAAGGTGGCAGCCAGGCTGATTGCATTATTGCGAGAAAAATTCAGCAACCGGCAATACGGTAACCGCGCCGATCATCCTTCGCACATGGGACCCTTGATCAGCGCGACGGCGCGCAGCAATACTCACCGCATGGTGGAGCAGGCCATCGCTGACGGCGCGACGCTGGAAGCCGGCGGCGTGATCCCATCTGGCAAGGGTTTTTTCTATCCGCCAACCTTGCTCAGCAATTGCCGCCAGGAGATGGAGATCGTGCAGGAGGAAGTATTTGGCCCTGTGCTGTGCGTGGTCGAGTACGACAGCGTCGAGCAGGCGCTGGAGCTGGCTAATGACCATCAGTTCGGCCTGTCTTCCATCATCTACACCGCCGATTACCGTACCGTAATGCAGGTCGCTAACAACATCGAAGCCGGCGAACTCTACGTCAACCGGACCCCGGCCGATCCCTACCAAGGCTATCACGCCGGCTGGAAGCGTTCCGGCCTCGGCGGCGATGACGGCAAGCACGGCATGCTGGAATTCACCCAGACCCGCCTGGTAGTCATGAAGTACTAAATTTTCCAGCTGAGCGTACGCAGAAGGCGCGGCAGGTTCACAGGATAGAGACATGATAGATAACATTGCAATTGCAAGTACTCCGGTATTACAGCGCAAGCAAGACCTGAAGCGCTATTTCCAGTTCGCCTTGCTGCTGCTGGCCGCCGGCACTATTTACCCCATGCTGTATCTGCGGCAGAACTATGAGTTGACGATTCTCGATGCCTTTGGCATCAGCAAGGGTGAACTGGAAAACAGCTACGCCTTGCTGGGGCTGATCTATGTGTTTTCCTACGGTCCCAGCGGCTGGCTGGCCGACAAGCTCTCGGCGCGCGTCCTGATCCCGTTTTCGCTGGCGCTGGTGGGAGGACTCGGATTATGGTTCGCCAGTTTTCCCGACAAGCAGTTTCTGCCGCTGATCTTTATCGGCTGGGGCATAGGCGCGGGGCTGACCTTCTGGGCAGCGCTGATTAAAAGCGTCAAGCTGCTGGCCAAGCGCGAAGAGCAGGGGCGGTTTTTTGGAATACTGGACGGCGGCCGCGGCCTGATCGAGGCTCTGCTGGCGACCGCGGCGCTCAGCATCTTCGCCTACATGACGCATAACGTAGCCTCCAGCCAGCAGACCATGCAACCCATCGTCTACCTGTATGCGATCGGCTGCCTGCTGATTTCTGCGCTGATTTTTATCTTCCTCGACAAGCGCGACGATACCGAACAGGCCGGCGCCGCCAAACAGGAAAAAGTAGGCCTGATCGCCGGCTTGCGCATTCTGCTCGGCATTCCCCAGCTGTGGCTGATGGCTTTCATCATCTTCACCGGCTACCAGCTCTTCTGGGCGACTTATTCTTTTTCTTCCTTCCTGCGCCAGGGGCATGGCATGGATGCGGTGGCGGCCGGCGCCATCACCGTGGTCAAGCTGTGGATGCGGCCGATCGGCGGCATCGGCGGCGGTTTCCTTGGCAACCGCTTTTCCAATGAAAGCGTACTGGCCGGCGCCATGCTGCTGGCGACCGCCGGCCTAATCGGCCTGATCCTCCTGCCGCAGGATGCCAATACCTACGTGCTGCTCGGGTTCGTGATGCTGATCGGCACCATGAGCTACACCGTGCGCGGGCTGTACTGGGCGCTGCTGGACAAATGCCAGGTGCCGGCGGCGGTGACCGGCCTGGCGATCGGCGTGGTCTCCATGATCGGCTACCTGCCGGATGTGTTCCTGCCGAAGATCAACACCATGGCATTGGCCGCTTTCCCCGGCCTGGCCGGTTTCAAAGTGTATTACGGCTATATCGCGTTGTGCGGCGGGATGGCTGCCGCCAGCGTGCTTTATTTTAAAAAATCTACCCGGAAGGAAAAGGCGAAGCCATGAAAATCGTATCAATGCAATCTCATATCGTCGCCGTGCCGCCGCCGTATTTCGGCGGCATGTACTGGATCTTCGTGACGCTGAAGACCGACTGCGGCATCGAAGGCGTCGGCGAAATATACGCGTCGACTTTTCATCCCAAGGTCATGGTGCCGGCCATCGCCGACGTCTTCGAACGCCATCTGCTGGAGCATGATCCGCACCACATCGAACGTTTTTTCCGTTCTGCCTACTCCAGCGGCTTTACCCAGCGTCCCGACCTGACCATGATGGGCATCGTCAGCGGCCTCGAGATGGCTTGCTGGGACATCATCGGCAAGGCCGCCAACAAGCCGGTCTATGAGCTGATCGGGGGTAAAGTGAACGAGCGCCTACGCTCCTACACTTACCTGTATCCGAAGAACAGCCAGGGCGAGTACGACTACGACGACGTCGACCTGACGGCACAATGCGCGGCCGAGATGATGGAGCAGGGCTTCACCGCCGTCAAGTTCGATCCGGCAGGTCCTTACACGGCCTATTCAGGCCATCACCTGTCGCTGGAAGTCATGGACAAGGCGGAAGAATTCTGCCGCAAGATCCGCGCCGCCGTCGGCAGCAAATGCGACCTGCTGTTCGGCACCCATGGCCAGATGACGACTGCCTCGGCGGTGCGCCTGGCCAAGCGCCTGGAAAAATACGATCCACTCTGGTTTGAAGAGCCGGTGCCGCCGGGGCAGTCGGAGGCGATGGCGACGGTGGCCGGCAAGACCAGCATCCCGATCGCCACCGGCGAACGGCTGACCACCAAGTACGAGTTTTTCGAGCTGCTCAGTCGCGGCGGCGCTTCCATCCTGCAGATGAACCTGGGCCGCGTCGGCGGTATCCTGGAAGCCAAGAAGATCGCTGCTCTGGCCGAAGTGCATTACGCACAGATCGCGCCGCACCTGTACAACGGTCCGATCGGCGCCGCCGCCAGCATCCAGCTGGCGACCGCCACGCCGAATTTCCTGATCCAGGAAAGCATCCGCACCTGGGACGGCTTCCATTCCGAAATCCTGAAAAAGCCGATTATTTGGGAAGACGGTTTCATCATTCCGTCGACCGAACCCGGTCTCGGGGTCGAGCTGAACATGGATGTGGTGGCGGCTAATTCCCCCTACACCGGCAGCAAGCTGCACATTTCCATGGATCCCAAGCCGTTCGACGTTAAGCATCAGTCTTCGGACAGCTGGAAAAACCGCTGGCGGACAGAGAGCAAGTGATGACCTTCGACTTCATCATCGTCGGCGCCGGCTCAGCCGGCTGCATCCTGGCTAATCGCCTGAGCGAATGCGGCAAGCACAGCGTGCTGCTGCTGGAGGCTGGCGGCCGGGATAATTCCTGGTGGCTGAAGATCCCGGTCGGCTTCGCCCGCACTTACTACAATCCTGACTACAACTGGATGTACTACAGCGAACCGGAAACGCAGATGGCCGGGCGCCAGTTGTACGCGCCGCGCGGCAAGGTGGTGGGCGGCTCGGGCAATATCAACGCTATGATCTACGTGCGCGGCCAGGCCAGTGATTTCGACGACTGGGAAGCCGCCGGCAACCCGGGCTGGTCCTATCGCGATGTGCTGCCCTACTTCAAGAAACTGGAAGCCCATCCGCTCGGCGACACCGACTATCACAGCAGCAAGGGCCGGATCGGCATCACCCAGATGAAAAATGGCGCTCATCCGATTTGCCAGGACTACCTGCAGGCTTGCAAGGAGCTCGGCTATCCGCTGAACGACGATTTCAACGGCGCCAGCTTCGAAGGCGCCGGCATCTACGAAGCCAATATCCGCAAGGGCATGCGCGATTCCAGCAGCTACGCCTATCTGCATCCGGCGTTGAAGCGGCCCAACCTGACGCTGGAGTGCAACGCCCAGGCCGAACAGATCCTGTTCGATCCGGACAAGCGCGCGGCAGGGGTCGCGGTCATGCAGAACGGCGTGCGTCGCGTGTTCAACGCCAACAAGGAAGTGATCCTGGCGGCCGGCGCGGTCGACTCGCCCAAGCTGTTGCAGCTATCCGGCGTGGCGGATGCCGAACTGCTGGCTGCCCATGGCATCCCGCTGGTGCAGCACCTGCCAGGGGTGGGCAAGAACCTGCAGGATCACCTGTGCGTGTCGTTCTACTTCAAGGCCAACAAGAAGACGCTGAACGACGAGCTGGGATCGCTGCTGGGCCAAGCAAAGGCCGGCGTCCAGTATCTGCTCAAGCGCAGCGGTCCGCTGGCGATGAGCGTCAACCAGGCCGGCGGCTTCTTCAAAGGCAGCGCGGACGAAAAGCATCCCAACCTGCAGCTCTATTTCAATCCCTTGTCTTACCAGATTCCCAAGAATCCTCTGGCAAAGCTGAAGCCGGATCCGTATTCCGGCTTCCTGCTGTTCTTCAATCCCTGCCGTCCCAGCAGCCGAGGTGTCATCGAGATCGCCGGCAAGGATGCCAGCGTGCCCGCCAGGATCATGCCGAACTACCTCGGCACGCAAAAGGACCAGGACGAAGCGATCCAGGGCGGTGCTCTGATACGAAAGCTGATCCAGGCGCCAGCCTTCAAGAAGATCATCGTGGAAGAAGTATCCCCGGCTGCCGCGGTCAGCGACGACGCCAGCATGCTGCAATTCTTCCGCGAGCAGGCCGGCTCGATCTATCACCTGTGCGGCTCTTGCGCGATGGGTCCAGACCAGCAAAAGTCAGTGGTCTCAAACAAGCTGAAAGTGCACGGTGTCAAAGGCCTGCGGGTGATCGACGCGTCGATTTTTCCCAACATCACTTCGGGAAATATTAATGCGGCGGTGCTGATGGTGGCGGAGAAGGGGGCGGAACAGGTTCTCAGTGATCATCGGCAGCGTGCGGCCTGAAAATTCGACTCTGACCCTAATATTTCCTTAATTGGGGTCGGAGTCGAATTATTTTTGGCGACTGCCTGGACTCGTATTGCTTGGGATGTCAAATGGGGTCAGATTCTGACTCCATTTGACTGCGTCTGCGCTAGTTTTTGTAAAAACCAGCACCTCCGTATATATCAGTCCTCGCGGCGCAGGTGCGGGAACAGGATGACGTCGCGGATGTTTGGCGAGTCGGTGATCAGCATCATCAGGCGGTCGATGCCGATGCCGCAGCCGCCGGTCGGCGGCATGCCGTATTCCAGCGCGCGGATGTAGTCGGCGTCGTAGTACATGGCTTCTTCGTCGCCGGCGTCCTTGGCGGCGACCTGTGCCTGGAAGCGCGCGGCCTGGTCTTCCGAGTCGTTCAGCTCGGAGAAGCCGTTGGCGATTTCGCGGCCGGTGATGAACAGTTCGAAGCGCTCGGTGATGCCAGGCACGGTGTCGGAAGCGCGCGCCAGCGGCGATACTTCCACCGGGTAGTCGACGATGTAAGTCGGATCCCACAGCTGCGCTTCGGCGGTTTCTTCAAACAGCGCCAGCTGCAGCGCGCCGAGACCGGCGTGTGCATGCGGCTTGACGCCGAATTTCTTCAGCTCGGCCTTGATGAATTCTGCATCCTGCAATTGCGCGTCCTGGTATTGCGGCGCGTATTTGTTGATGGCGCCGACGATGGTCAGGCGCTGGAACGGCTTGCTCAGGTCCAGTTCGCGGCCCTGGTAGGTCAGGGTGGCGGTGCCGTGGGCATCGACCGCGGCCTGGCGGATCACCTGTTCGGTGAAGGTCATCAGCCACTGATAGTCAACGTAAGCGGCATAGAATTCCATCATCGTGAATTCCGGATTGTGGCGCGGCGACACGCCTTCGTTACGGAAGTTGCGATTGACTTCAAACACGCGCTCAAAGCCGCCGACCACCAGACGCTTCAGGTACAGCTCAGGCGCGATGCGCATGAACATCTGCATGTCCAGCGCATTGTGGTGGGTGATGAACGGCTTGGCCGCGGCGCCGCCGGGGATGGCGTGCAGCATCGGCGTTTCGACTTCCATGAAGTCGTTCTTTTCCATGAAGCGGCGGATCGACGACATGGCGGCAGTGCGCGCCTTGAAGGTGCGGCGCGTTTCTTCGTTCATGATCAGGTCGACATAGCGCTGACGGTACTTGGTTTCCTGATCGGCCAGGCCGTGGAACTTGTCCGGCAGCGGACGCAGCGATTTGGTCAGCAGGCGCAGCGTGGTGACCTTGATCGACAGCTCGCCGGTCTTGGTCTTGAACAGCGTGCCTTCGGCGCCGAGGATGTCGCCGAGGTCGTAGTGCTTGAAGCTGTCGTAGTTGTCTTCACCGATGTTTTCCTTGGTGATGAACAGCTGGATGCGGCCGTCGGCCTTGCTGCCGGAGGCGTCCTGCAAGGTCGCGAAGGACGCCTTGCCCATCACGCGCTTGAGCATCATGCGGCCGGCTACCACCACCTTGACGGCGGCGGCGTCCAGCGCTTCGCCGTCCTGGCCGGCATATTCCGCCTGCACCGCGTCCGCCTTGTGCGTCGGGCGGAAGTCGTTAGGGAAGGCCACGCCCTGGCTGCGCAAGGCGCCGAGCTTGTTGCGGCGTTCCGCGATGATCTTGTTTTCGTCTTGCGGGACAGGTTGCTGCTGATTGTCTGTCGTCATGTCAGTGTCTTTTTAAATGATGCGGTGAAACGTCTGTGGTGCGGCGGGGAAGGCAGCGCCACGGGGCTTGCCCGTGGCGCCTTGTGCGACTCAATTTGCAACTCACACGCCTTGCTTGAGCGAGGCCGCGATGAAGTCGTCCAGGTCGCCGTCGAGGATGGCCTTGGTGTTGCCGCTCTCGAAGTTGGTGCGCAAATCCTTGATGCGCGACTGGTCCAGCACGTAGGAGCGGATCTGGTGGCCCCAGCCGACGTCGGTCTTGGAGTCTTCCAGTTTCTGCTGCTCGCTCATGCGCTTGCGCAGTTCCAGTTCGTACAGCTTGGCTTTCAGCATGTCCCACGCTTCGGCGCGGTTGCGGTGCTGGCTGCGGTCGTTCTGGCATTGCACCACAATCCCGGACGGCATGTGCGTCAGGCGCACAGCGGAATCGGTCTTGTTGATGTGCTGACCGCCGGCGCCGGAAGCGCGGTAAGTGTCGACGCGGACATCGGCGGGATTGACGTCGATATCGATCGAATCATCCACTTCCGGGTACACGAACAAGCTGGAAAACGATGTGTGGCGGCCGTTGGCGGAATCGAAAGGCGACTTGCGCACCAGGCGGTGCACGCCGGTTTCGGTGCGCAGGAAGCCATAGGCGTAGTCGCCTTCGACTTTCAGGGTCGCGGTCTTGATGCCGGCGACTTCACCGTCGGACTGTTCCAGGATCTCGACCTTGAAGCCCTTGCGTTCGCAATAGCGCAGATACTGGCGCAGCAGCATCGAAGCCCAGTCTTGCGCCTCGGTGCCGCCGGCGCCGGCCTGGATATCGATGAAGCAGTTGTTCGGGTCCATCGGATTGCTGAACATGCGGCGGAATTCCATGCCTTCCACCAGCTTGCGCAATTCCTCGGTATCGGCTTCCACCGCTTCTACCGTTTCTTCATCCTGCTCTTCGCGGGCCATCAGGAACAGATCGGTCGTGTCGCGCAGATCGGCTTCGATCTTGGTCAGCGTCAGCACGATGGCTTCCAGCGATTTCTTTTCTTTACCCAGGTCCTGGGCGCGCTTCTGGTCGTTCCAGACTTCCGGATCTTCCAGTTCGCCATTGACCTGGTCGAGTTTCTCTAACTTCGTATCGAAGTCAAAGATACCTCCGGAGTTCGGCTTCGCGACTGGTCAGGTCGGCAAGCAGGTTTTGCAGGGAATTTAAGCGTTCGGCTTCCATTTTGGGCTCTTTTGCAATCAAACCCTAAATTATACGCCAGCAGCATGCCGGATGGCGCGGGTGTTTCCCGATTGACACGGATTCGAGGCTGTTTTGTCTCAAATCGGAAGCAATGTGAACCATTGCAAGATGGCAGCTATCGAAGCGGCAAGCTCTTTACAATGGATATCGATTGATAACTCTTCAGCCTGGCCCTGCCGCCCATGTTTCTTAAGCTACGATGTGATGCCGTTTTATCATCGCTGGCGCTGCCGCTGTGCTTGATGCTCGGCGCTTGCAGCATGCTGGCGCCGACGCCGGCGCCGCATGGCGAAGTGCAGGGCGCTTCCACCAGCGGGGCGGAACTGGCGCAGTCCGACGTCAACCGCATCGCCACGCTGGGCATGCACGACAACCTGGACAGCCTGTATCGCCTGCTGGATAAATTGTACCGGCGCAATCCGGCCGAATGGAAAAAGACCGCAAGCAGCCGCGAACTGGCCATCAAGCGGGTGCGCGATGCGATCGAAGTGCGCCAGCCATGGCCTGAGTTGCAGGGCAAGCATGACATCCAGGCCCTGTCGCTGGCGCTGGCGCCGGATTTCAGCGGCGACCGCGCGGCGGCCTTCATCTATGGCGCGGCCGACATGGTCATCGTCGCCCACGGCGGCAAGACCAGCTTTTACCTGATCGACGGCTTCGACGCCCAGTACCTGTACAACGCCGCGCGCAATATGGAAATTGCCGCATGGATACTCAGCAACCGCAAGAACACGGCCGGCCAGCCCTTGCTGTTATCCAACGACATGAGCGAGAGCGAGCACAACATCAGCTTTGAAAGGGAGTTCGGCAAGATCATCGCCCGTATCGACCTGCTGGCCGAGATGACCACCGAGAAGTACCGCCGCGCCGGCATCAGCTACCTGCAGAACCTGGTGGGCGGGACCTTCTTGCAATTCCTGCCGGTGCGCTAAGGCACGGATCGCTTCAGGCTGGCGCCAGTTCTACATGCACGCGCAGGCCGAGCGCCGTCGCGATATTGACCAGGGCATCCAGGGAAAAATGCGCTACGCGGCCGCACAGCAGATCGTCCATGCGCGATTGGCTGACGCGGCAATAGTGGGCAGCGTCGCTTTCCGTCCATCCGCTTTGCTGCACGATTTCGCTGATTTTTTCCAGCAGTTCAGAACGTGCGTGCAGGTTGCCGGCTTGTTCGGCCGCATTGGCAATCGGGTCCCACACACTGGGGTAGCTGTCGGATTTGCGCATTTTCACCTCTCTTGAGTCATTCCAATCGTAATGTCCGGTTTTGTCCGCATTATGTCTACGCAGGGCATTTTTAGATATTGGCGGCAGACTTAACATGATCTTCAACGATGACAGCCCGGTCCCCGGGCAGCGCGTATATCGGATGAGGCTAAAAGATGTTGAGCGTGGGAATACTGGTGTTTGACGATGTGGAGATCCTGGATTTTTCCGGGCCCTATGAAGTGTTTTCAACTGCCGCCCGGGTCCATGGCCGGAGCAATGGCAACGGCGCCGCGGCAAATCTGTTCAAGTGCTTCCTGGTCGCGCCCGCCATGCGGCCGGTGCGCGCAAGGGGAGGAATGAAAGTGCTGCCGGATTGCGTACTGACATCGTCTTCCGATCTCGATGTACTGCTGGTGCCGGGCGGCGATGTGGCGGCAATCCTCAAGAACGACGCGGTAATCGCGTGGATTGCCGCCCAGTCTGACGGCACGGCGATCATGGCTTCGGTCTGCACCGGCGCCTTCCTGCTGGCCAAGGCCGGCTTGCTGAACGGGCTGGATGTCACGACGCACTGGGAAGACCTGGAGGAATTGCAGGCAGGTTTTCCGAGCCTGAACGTGAAGCCCGGCGTAGCCTGGATAGATTGCGGTAAAGTAGTGACTTCCGGCGGCATATCGGCGGGCATCGACATGAGCTTGCATCTGGTTGAACGCCTGGCCGGACGTCCGCTGGCCGACGCCACCGCCAGACAGATGGAGTACCGATGGCTGCAATAACTGACAACACGCGCAAGGCCGAGACCACGATTCCGGTCTATTTCCTGCTGCGCGACGCCACCATGACGCTTGACCTGATGGGTCCGGCGGAGGTGCTGCGCTACGCCAACCGGATCGCGGCACGGGAAGGCCGCGCGGATTTTTTCGACCTGCGCTATGTCAGCGCGGCTGAGCGCATCAGCACCTCGCTCGGACTCGGCCTGACCGGATTCGGTCCCTTGCCGGACAGCCTGCCGGCCAACGCCATGGTGGTGCTGCACGGCTGCGTCGGCAGCGACGACGATTTCAGCAGCGCCAACGACCAGCGCGCCGTCGCCTGGCTGCGCGCGCAGTGGCAGGATACCCATCGTTTGCTATGCAGTTGCACAGGCGCCTTGCTGGCCGGCTATGCCGGTTTGCTGGACGGCCGCCAGTGCACCACCCACCACAGCCATTGCGACGACTTGCGCCGCATCGCGCCCCGCGCCCACGTGCTGGAAAACCGCATCTTCGTCGAAGACCGCAATATCTACACCAGCGCCGGCGTCACCACCGGCATCGACCTGACCCTGCACGTGGTCGCGCAAATCGCCGGCCACGCCCGCAGCGCTTCGATTGCGCGCTCGCTGGTGATCTACATGCGGCGCGCCGGCAGCGATCCGCAGCTGTCGCCATGGCAGGCTTGCCGCAATCATTTGCACCCGGCGGTGCACCGGGTGCAGGACGCCGTCATCGGCGACCCCGCCCACGACTGGGACCTGCAGCAGCTGGCCGACATCGCCTGCACCAGCGAACGCCACCTGACCAGGCTGTTCCGCGAACATACCGGCTGCAGCCTGGTCGACTACATCCAGCGCATCCGCGTCGCCCTGGTGCGCGAGCTGCTGACCCAGTCCAAGCTCGACATGGAACAGGTAGCCCAGCAAGCCGGCTTCAACTCCACAAGACAATTGCGCCGCGTCTGGAGCAAATTCGAAAACTTCCCGCCCAGCCAGCAGCGCCAGCTCATCAGTTAAATAAGTTAAATGGGGTCGGAGTCGAGTTAAATGGGGTCGGAGTGCAACATGTTCCAAGAATTACATCGCTTCCGCATGCTCAACCATCAACTGCACCTTGGTAACCCCGTTATATTCATTAGCATCCAGCCGAAACGCCACCTTGGCCTTGCTGCCCAGCTCGTCGGTATGTCCGAACCAGATCGCATCGTAACGCGTGCCATTGCGCTCCAGCAGCAGCTTCAGATGTTTCTCCTTCAGGATGCGCTGGCTGACCACGCGGAACTCGTCGCAAAACAGTGGCGGCGCAAAGCCCTGGCCCCATACCTGGCCATCCATCAGCTCGATGAATTGCGTGGTGTAGTAGGCATCTTCCAGCGGCCCGTCGGTTTCCACCACGCGTTCCAGCTGGCTCTTGCCCAGCCACTCGCGTCCGACTTTTTCAAAGGCTTCGGCAAAGGCCTCGAACGCATCGGCGCGTATGGTCAGCCCCGCAGCCATCGCATGGCCGCCGAATTTCTGGATCAGGCTGGGCGCATGCTTGGACACCAGGTCCAGCGCATCGCGCAGATGAAAGCCGGGAATCGAACGTCCCGAGCCCTTGATCAAGCCTTCGCCGCCGGGCGCAAAGGTAATCGTCGGCCGATAGAACTTGTCCTTCAGGCGTGACGCCACGATCCCGATCACGCCCTGGTGCCAGGAGGCGTCGAACACGCTGATGGTGGTGCTGTCCTGCGGCTTGAAATCATCCAGCAAGGCCAGCGCGGTATCTTGCATGCCGGCTTCGATATCGCGCCGTTCGCGGTTGATGGCGTCGAGCTGCTGGGCGATGGCCCAGGCGCGGCCTTCGTCGTCGGTAGTCAGGCATTCGATGCCGAGCGCCATGTCGGCCAGGCGGCCGGCGGCGTTCAGGCGCGGTCCCAGTGCAAAGCCCAGGTCGAAAGGGGTAGCGCGGCGCGCTTCGCGGCCGGCGGCACGGAACAGGGCGGCAATGCCGGCATGCATGCGGCCGGCGCGCATGCGCTTCAAGCCTTGCGCCACCAGGATGCGATTGTTGGCGTCCAGCTTGACGACGTCGGCCACGGTGCCGAGCGCCACCAGGTCCAGCAGCACGTCCAATTTCGGCTGGCTCTTGGCGTCGAACACGCCGCGCTTGCGCATTTCGGCGCGCAGCGCCAGCAAGACATAGAACATGACGCCGACGCCCGCCAGGTTCTTGCTGGGAAAACCGCATTCCGGCTGGTTGGGATTGACGATGACGCGCGCCGCCGGCAAGGTATCGGCCGGCAAGTGATGGTCGGTGACCACCACTTCGATGCCGCGCCGGTTGGCTTCTTCCACGCCGTCGATGCTGGCGATGCCGTTGTCGACCGTGACGATGATGTCGGGCGATTTTTCGCGCGCCGTCAGTTCGACGATCTCCGGCGTCAGGCCGTAGCCGTACTCGAAGCGGTTCGGCACGATGAAATCGATGTTGGCGCCCAGCAGACGCAAGCCGCGCAGGCCGACCGCGCAGGCGGTGGCGCCGTCGCAATCGTAGTCGGCGACGATCACCATTTTCTTTTGCGCGGCGATGGCGTCGGCCAGGAAGCTGGCGGCGGCGTCGATGTGCAGCAGGCCGGCGGGCGGGATCAGCGCCGTCAGTTCGCTTTCCAGCTCCTTGACGTCAAGCAGGCCGCGCGCGCTGTAGACGCGCGCCAGCACTGGATGGATACCGCTCTGGTGCAGTCGTTCAGAGTCGCGGAAGGAATAGGGGCGGGTGGTGATACGGGTCATGGCAGCAATCTGTCGAGGGTTGGCGTGAGCCAGAATTTTTTCAGCGCGAAGCGGCTTGTGTTCAGTTCAAGCACGTGGCTGCTGTCGGTAATGATCAGGGACAGGCTATCCAGCTGCCCCTGTTGCATGGCTTGCAGCAAAGGCGCGAACCAGGCGCTTTCCAGGGCTTTCAGCTGCTCCAGCCAGCTCGACCATTCGCCGGTAAGGGCCGGCTGGATCAGCGGGTCCAGCGTCAGCAGGCCTTTTTCAGGCTTGGCGGCGATCACATCGGCTGCGCTGGCATTAGAGTGGGCGACCTTGGCATACTGGCCGAGACCGCTGAAGCCGTCTGGCAGATTGAATACCTCGCGCTGGCCGGCGCTTGAAGCCGTGGCCGGCGAACCGCCCCATAGCCACAGGGAGTTGACAGCTTGCCGGCCTTGCATCTGGCGGCGTTCGTTCAGGGGGTGGACGAACCACAGCATCTGTACTTCATTCTGCAGCTTGCGCCAGTCGCGGGCGCCGTCGCCTTGCGGCATCCAGATGTCGATGTTGTGTCCGCAGGTGGCGTCCGGCGTCGAGGTAAGCAGCCCCTGCCAGTCGTCGGCGCGCATGAACCAGGTGCCGGCGTCGCCATACACCAGTTCTCTGCCCACTTCGGCAAACAGCGGCGCCGCGGCGTCGAACAATTCACGCGAATCCGGCTCGGACAGGCCGATCTGGCGGATATCGGTCAGCACCAGGTGATCGCGGGCGATATGGATATGCGCCGGGTGCAGCATGAACCACGCGCCTTGCTCTGCCAGCAAGCCCAGCGCGCGCATGGCGGCGCAGGCCAGGGCAGGGCTGTTATGTGTGTCCTGCCCAGGCGCGGGATTTGCGGGAGTAAACGAAGGCAGTGGAAATTGCGAGCTTAACCACATTTCATGCGGCAAGGCGCGCGCAAAATCGTCAAATTCGCGGTGGGAATGCTCCTTTTTTGCGCGCGCCATCAGGGTGGCAAGGGCGGGCAGCTTCAATTCGCGCAATAAATCGCGCGCCAGTTCCGGCGGCGGCAGGCCGAATGGCAATAGGATAGTTAAATGACTCATGGCGCGATTGTAGGGCATCCGGAGGCAGGGGGCTAATTTGGCAGGATTTGTCCCGTTAGGTTGCCCTCTGGGGAAAATGTAAGGATAGTGAAAATCCGATAGAATTTCTCTGACCCTTCATAGCCAGACGACGCCAGCCACCATGAACGCAAAAAACCTGTTTACCACCCTGTTTGAATACAAAGCCTGGGCCAACGACACCTTGTTTGCCGCCATTAGCGCTTTGCCGCAAGAAGCGCACGAGCGCGAAAAGCATGACGCGGCACGCATCCTGAATCACGTCTACGTGGTGGACCGTATATTCGAAGCCAATCTGCAGCGCCTGCCGCACGACTACAAGGGCTTGAACACGCCGGCGACGCCTGCGCTTGCCGATCTGCGCGGTGCGGTGCGTGAGACCGATGGCTGGTTGTTGGCGTATGCGGGTGGCCTGAGCGAAGCAGAGCTTGATGAAACCGTCGACTTCACTTTCGTCGACGGCTCGCCGGGACGGATGTCGCGCGCCGAGATGCTGATGCATGTGCTCACCCACGGCAATTATCATCGCGGCGCGGTCGGCCGCATCCTGGCGCAGATCGGCGTGCCGCCGCAGCGCGATACGCTCACGGTGTTCATGCACCGGCCGGAGCATGCGCGCGCCGGCCAGCTGTAAAGGACGGCTGCAACATCAGTCGAGTTTGTTGATTTCCTTCTTTAGATCGTCCGCAGACAAGGGCAGGTATCCAGTCTCGTTACCCGCTGTGCCGGCCATCAGGCTTTGCCCGGCGGGCGACAGGATCAGCTTCAGGTAGTTCTTGTACCGCGCATCCAGCGGGTGAGCAGGCGGCCGGTTGAGATACAGCTGCACATACACCGCCAGCGGATATTTTCCCGACGCTACACTGCCGCGAGACGGCGTGACGGCAGCCATGTCATCAGCCGCCGACAAGGGCAATATGCGCAGCGATTCCGGCAGTGCAGCGGTGTCGCCCGGAGCGAGCAAGGCAATCCCGTAAGGATCATCCGCGACTGCGGCCAATACCGCTTGCCGGCTGTCCAGCGCCTCGTAGTGCGGAGCGTAAGGCTGCTTGCCCAGATGCCCGGTGCGCAATACCGTGGCGCTGCCGCCGTCGTCGCGCAGGCCGTATAAATGGATGCGGCGTTGTTGCCAGCCATCCTTCAATCCCAGTTGCGCCCAGAAATTGATGTTGCCGGCGGCGGCGCCCGCGGTGAATATCCGGGCCAGCTGTTGCATGTTCAGGCCGGGCAGGGGATTGCGCCGGTTGACATAGACCGCGGGCGCGTTCTGGCCGTAGCCGGCGTAGCCGATGCGCAGCAGGAACGGCGGATATCCCCAGACCTGCCGGAAGGCAGCGATTTCGGCGGCGCTTGCTTCGTGGGTGACTATTGCGACGGTGGCGGCGCCCGCGGTCAGCGTGGGCAAGCCGGTCACCGAACCCTTGAGCGCCATGTCGATGCGCGCCGCTGGCTGCGCGCGAGCGAACAAGGCATTGAACTGCGTGAGCAAATCCGTCATGCCTTCGGCGCCGGCCAAGACCAAACATGCTTCATCGCGCTGCGGCTGATTTGAGTCGGTCGCGGCAACCAGCTTGTCTGGCTGGGGTGCCGACACGGCCACCGACGCTGCCGAAAAAAGACATAGTGCAAGAATGGCCGATAGTGCTGGCGCTGCCGATGCGCGTCTGCTCGATGTGATGTTCATGGGATAGCAAGAAGTAAGGGACATGGCAGGCATCAATCCAGCTTGCGCAGTTCAGCGCGGACTTCCGCCGCCGACAACGGAATGTAACCGCCGGCCTGGCTGGCGATGATTTCCTGGCCCTGACGCGACAGCACCAGACGCAGGTATTCTTTCGCGACAGGATCAAGCGCTTTCCCCGGCTCGCGCCGCAGATAGAAATACACATAGCGGCCGTATGGATAGCTGCCGGCGGCGACTTCCTGACGGCTGCCGCGCGTTTCGCTGCGCCCGTCTTCGGAGACGATGGCGAGCTGCCTGAGTGCGGCGTTTTCATGGCCGATGGCGGCAAACGCAATGCCTGCCGGATCCTGTTCCAGCCGTTTCAGGATGGTTTCGGTGCTGCCCCATTGTTCGTAGGCCGGCGTGAAAGGGCGGCCTTGCAGCGGCCCGGTTTGCATGTAGGTGCCCATGCCGGTGTATTCGGGCGTGCCGAAAGGGTGGATGGCGCGTTCCTTCCAGTCGCCGCCGGCGCCCAGTTGGCCCCAGTGGGAAAGATCGCCTTCCGGATTGCCGTTGGTGAAGATGCGCGCCACCTGGCTTGCGCTCAGGCGTTCGAGCGGATTGGCGCGGTTGACGTAGATGCCGATCGAATACGACATCTCTTGTTGCGCATCGTCGGAGGTATGGGCGATGCGGATTTCCAGCGGCGGCGCGCCGACGGCTTTTTTATAGGCTTCCAGCTCGGCCGCATTGGCGCTGCGTCCCATCGGGCCGAATAGCATGCGGCCATAGGTCAGCAGCGGCATGGTGGCGGTGGTCCCTTTGACATGGCCGGCAAAGCGCAGGTCAGGATGGCTGCCGGCGAAGAGGGCATTGAAGCGGTCGATCACGAACTGCGCGTGCTCGGCGCCGCCGATGCGGATCGCGCCTTGCTCATCCAGGTAGCTGGCGTGGGCTGGCAGTTGCACGCTGCGCGCCTGATACTCAGGCAGGCCGGGATCCAGCGCCTGCACAGCCATGGCCGCACCGGCGCCGCACCACAAGGCGGTCACCAGCAGCGCTCTTGAATATGCATGCATGGTTGTCATCCTCAGAAATTCAACTTGGCGCTGAGCGTAAATTCCCGGCCGGCGCCGATATTGACGAATGGCGTGCCGCTGCAGCAGCTGGCGGTGTAGTAGGTCGAATCGAAAAGATTCTTGACGTTGAACTGCCAGTCGATTGACTGCCCTTCGATCAGGGTGTTCCAGGATACGAACGCATCCATCACGCGGCCGTAGGGCAGATGGTAGACCTTGCCGCTGCCGTCGCCCACCGGCAGGCTGCTGAACACACGGGCGCCGGCGCCGGCCCTGACGCGGCCTTCGATCGGGCCGATGCGTGAGATGCCGAAATCGCGCGTCAGGTAGAGCGAAGCCGCATGTTTCGGCGTGTTCGGCAAGGGATTGCCGGCCAGCTTGGGATCGTCGGCGTAGCGCGCTTCGGTGTAGGCGTAGCTGCCGACCAGACTCAGGTTCTGGTTGATGCGGCCAGTGGCGTCGAACTCCAGGCCGCGCGAGCGGGCCTTGCCGGCGTTGCGGGCGTAGTTGATGCCGTTGATGGTTTCTGTGGTCTGGATGTTGCGTTTCTGGATGTCGAAGATCGCCAGCGTTGCGGTCAGGTTTTCGGTTTCCAGTTTGGATCCGATTTCATAACCCTTGGCCAGTTCCGGCGGCAGTTCGCCGATCGGCGTGGCGATCGAGGTATTCGGCTTGAACGATTCGCTGTAGCTGGCGTACATCGACCAGTCCGGCGCCAGCTTGTAGACCACGCCGGCGCGCGGCGTCGCCCGGCCGGCGGCGACCTTGCTGCCGACGATGAAGGGGCGGCCCTTGCCGGTCAGTTCGTTGAAATATTCGTAGCGGGCGCCGGCCAGCAGGATCCAGCGATCGTCCAAATGTATGGAATCCTGCAGGAACACGCCGCGCGAAATCAGCTTGTCGGTCTGGTCGCTGTCGGCCGGGCTGATCTTGCTGCCGGCCGGCGTCAGCTGGCCGTATACCGGATTGTAGATGTTGAACTGGGTATTGCTCGGACCGCGATAGAGATCGCCCAGCACCCGGTAGTTGCGCATGTAGTCGACGCCGCCGACGATATCGTGGCGCACCTCGCCCCAGTTGAATTTGCCTTCCAGGTTCAAGGTCAGCGTATGCGCCGATTGCACGCCGTTCTGGGTGGCGTCGACGCGCCGGGTGGCGATGCCGGTGGCATAGTTGACCGACAGCACGCGCGCCTGCCAGTCGTTGTAGTAGCTGCGGCTGAAGCCGTAGCCGCCGCGCAGGGTCCAGTCGGCATTCAGCTTGTGGTCGAAGCGCAGGTTGACGGCGTCCGAGCGGCCGGCCGAGACATTGTAGGCTTCGTCGAAACGGCGTTCCTTGGACACCGCCACCGGATTGCCGCTGCGCGGGTCGATGATGGTGCCGCGATCGATCGGCACCGAATAATTCATGTGCTCGTAGGCGAACGACAGCGTGGTGTCGCGGCCGTACCAGGCCAGCGACGGCGCCAGCACCGACTGCGTGGTTTCGCCGAAATTGCGCCAGTAATTGTTGCGCTGATGGTCGGCGATCAAGCGGTAGGCCAGCCCGGAATCGCCGATCGGTCCGGTCAGGTCGACCTGTTCGCTGATGCCGCCGTAGCTGGAGCCGCTGAGCGTGACGGAACGCTGGTTTTCCAGCAACGGCTTCTTGCTGATGACGTTGATCACGCCGCCCGGATCCATGCTGCCATAGAGCATGGAGGAGGGCCCCTTCAGCACTTCGATGCGCTCCGTGGTCGGGGTGAAATTGCGCGGCTGGACCGACAGCATGCCGTCGCGCAGCATGGAATTGTCGCGGTTGTCGCCGAAGCCGCGCTTGATGATGGCGTCCAGCGTGCCGCCCAGCGTATTGCCCATGCGGATGCCGGAGACCGTATCCAGCGATTCCGCCAGGCTGCTCGGCTGGCGGTCTTGCAGGAACTGGGAGGTGACGACATTGACCGCCTGCGGCACGTCGATCAGGGCGGCGTCGCTGCGGCTGGCGACGGAGGCGCGTTTTGCCTGGTAGCCGTTTTCGGCCGGATTGCCGCCATCCCGGCTGGCCTTGACGGAGACCGTGGGCAGCACGTTGTCAGCTGCCGCCGCGTTGCTGTTTGACTGTGTCGGCAGATCTGCTGCGATGGCGCCGTGCGTCAGCACGAGCGAACATATCCCTACTAGTTGCTTTTTCAAAACTTTATCCTCGCCGAGTTGCTTGTAGTTAATTTTATCTTTGTAATAAGCGTCATTATATACAAATGATAATCATTCGTAATTAGAGTCATGTGATTTCTTGAGAATTTTTGAAAAACTGCCCCGCTTTGTTTTCGGAGACTGGCGCGAATGCCGGCGGGGTGCTCTCAGCGGGGCGGGAAATAGCTCTGTAGAATCGTCCTGCCGGTAAAGCAGGATTTTCAAAGAGACCATCGTTTAAAGGGAACAATCAGTCATGAGTTATCACGCATCAAGCAAGCGCTACGACAGCATGCAGTACCGTTTCTGCGGCCGCAGCGGCCTCAAGTTGCCGTTGTTGTCGATGGGGCTCTGGCACAATTTCGGCGACACCACTTCGCTGGCGCGCCAGCGCGAGATGGTGCATGCCGCCTTCGATCTCGGCATCACCCATTTCGACCTGGCCAACAACTACGGGCCGCCGTACGGCAGCGCCGAAACCAATTTCGGCCGCATCCTCAAGGAAGACCTGCGGCCTTACCGCGACGAGCTGATCATTTCGAGCAAGGCGGGCTGGGACATGTGGCCGGGGCCATACGGGCAGGGCGGCGGTTCGCGCAAATATGTGCTGGCCAGCCTGGACCAGAGCCTGCAGCGGCTGGGGCTGGACTATGTCGATATCTTCTATTCGCACCGCTTCGATCCGGAGACGCCGCTGGAAGAAACCATGGGCGCGCTGGCGACCGCCGTGCAGCAGGGCAAGGCGCTGTATGTCGGCGTCTCTTCCTACTCGCCGGCCAAGACCGCGGAGGCGGCCCAGCTGCTGCGCGACTGGAAAGTGCCTTGCCTGATCCACCAGCCGTCCTACAACATGTTCAATCGCTGGATCGAAGATGGCTTGCTGGATACGCTGGAGCAGGAAGGCATGGGCTGCATTACTTTCACCGCCCTGGCGCAGGGGCTGCTGAGCGACAAGTACCTGAACGGCGTACCGCAAGATTCGCGCATCAACCGCGAGGGCGGCGGGTCGCTGCAGCAAGCCCATCTGAGCCCGGAAAACCTGGCGCGGGTGCGGGCCCTCAACGAGATTGCCAAGACCCGCGGGCAGAGCCTGGCGCAGATGGCGCTGGCCTGGGTATTGCGCGATCCACGCGTGACCACCACGCTGATCGGCGCCAGCAGCCCGGCCCAGATCCGGGAAAACGTGGCCGCCTTGCAGCGCCTGGATTTTACGAAGGAAGAGCTGGCAGCGATCGATGAGCAGGCCAAAGAAGGCGGCATCAACCTGTGGGAACGTTCCATAAAAGAGCTGGCGCCCTGACGCCACAAATGTGAAAACCGCCATCTTGCAGATATAAAAACGGACGCCTGAGGCGCCCGTTTTTTCTTCTCCCCCTGATGCTTCGCCGCTAAACAGGTCTTGCTGAAGTGGCCGGCTGACTGGAAGCCGCAAGCCACGGCAACGCCACAAATTGGGGTCAGAGTCGAATTATTTTGAAGCCAAAAAATCGACTCTGACCCCAATTAATTTTTCATACGAATGCGGCGGGGTGCTGGTTTTGCGCTGCGAGGAGCGCTGCCGGTACTGTTGCTTGCTGGCGGCGCTCGGTGCTGGGGGCGACGCTGAAGATTTCGCGGTAGGTTTTGCTGAAGTGGCAGGCGGACTGGAAGCCGCAGGCGACCGTGATGTTGAGGATGGACATGTCGGTCTGGCGCAGCAGTTCCCTGGCCTTGCGCAGGCGCAGCGTCAGGTAGTAGTGGGTGGGCGACATGCCCATGTGTTCCTTGAACATGCGCTGTAGCTGGCGTGGTGAGGAATTCGATAATTGTGCCAGTTCGTCCAGCGACAGCGGCTCTTCGATGTTCGCTTCCATCAGCGACACCACTTCCACCATGGCCGGCCGTGCCGACGTCATGCGCACTGTCAGCGGCACCCGTTGCTGGTCCTTGTGGTCGCGTACGTGTTCCAGGATGAACTGATCGGCAATCGCGGCGATCGTGGTTTTTCCTACCTGTCCTGAAATCAGGTTGAGCATCATGTCGAGCGGCGCAATGCCGCCGGTGCAGGTGATGCGGTCGCGGTCCACCACAAACAGGTCCGGGGCGAACGCCACCGCAGGATAGGAGCGCTTCATCGACGACAGGTTTTCCCAGTGCGTGGCGCAGGTATAGCCGTCCAGCAGTCCGGCTTCCGCCAGCGCGAAAGCGCCGGTGCACAGGCTGCCCAGCGTCATTCCCTGCTTTGCCAGATTCTTCAGCAAGTCCAGCGTAGCGCTGTTGATAGCGCTGGCGATCTGGGTGCCGCCGCAGACGAAGACGGCATCGGCCGCCATGCATTGATCGGCGCGCACGGTGGTGACGGCGAGGCCGTTGCTGGCGCTCACGGGGCCGCCTTCGGGGCTGATGATGGACCAGCGGTAGAGCGGTTTTCCTTCCAGATAATTCGCCATGCGCAGCACTTCGATGGCATTCGAAAATGCCAGCATCGTGAAGTTATTGAGCGGCATGAAAGCAAAGTGGGTGAAGGAAGTGGAAGTGCTTTTTGACATGACCTGCTCCGTTGGCAAACATCAGCGATGGACAATGTAACGTTGAAATGGCTGAACTAACAAACGCTTTCGGTTGTGCGTCGCAATAAGCATGCCAAGCCGACCAGGCGCCGCCTCGCCATCCGCCGCAGGACCAATCGCTGTCTGGATTCGCGCGGTACAGGACTATGTCGCCCGGGGTTTCGGATGACAGGCAATGCGCGGATCATCTGCGCCTAATCGATAGCAACAATTGTACAAACGGCCACGCCGGCGATCCCGGTTTTTGTGCGCGTGATCCATTTCGGCGCAAGCGGCGTCAGCAGGCGCTGAAAGCGGCGCTTGGCTAAAAGTGACAGCAATGTCGCAAATTGAAAGGTTCCCGTCAGATCAAGTCAATAGCGGCGAAAGGCTTGGGAGAAGAATGATGTCAAGAGTTAGTCCGATTGACGCATCACCCTTTCCAGGATCTCGTAATGACACTTCCCGCATTTTCCCAGTCGCTGGCGGAACGCGACGCCCCGATCAAGCGCGCACTGGATCTTGAGCTGCAGCGCCAGCAAAACCAGATCGAGATGATCGCCTCGGAAAACATCGTCTCGCGCGCAGTGCTGGAAGCGCAGGGCTCGGTGCTGACCAACAAGTATGCTGAAGGCTATCCGGGCAAGCGCTATTACGGCGGTTGCGAATTCGCCGACCAGGTGGAAACCCTGGCGCTGGAGCGCGTCAAGCAGCTGTTCGGCGCCAAATTCGCCAACGTGCAGCCGCATTCAGGCGCTCAGGCCAACGGCGCCGTCATGCTGGCGCTGGTCAAGCCGGGCGAGACGGTGCTGGGCATGTCGCTCGACGCCGGCGGCCATCTGACGCACGGCGCCCGGCCGGCCATGTCGGGCAAGTGGTTCAACGCGATGCAGTACGGCGTCAGCCGCGATACTTATCTGATCGACTATGACGAAGTGGAAGCACTGGCCAAGCTGCACAAGCCGCGTCTGATCATCGCCGGCTACTCGGCTTATCCGCGCCAGCTCGATTTCGCCCGCTTCCGCGCCATCGCCGACAGCGTCGATGCGCTGCTGATGGTCGACATGGCGCATATCGCCGGCCTGGTGGCGACCGGCCATCATCCGAGCCCGGTGCCGCATGCGCATGTCGTCACCTCGACCACCCACAAGACCTTGCGCGGCCCGCGCGGCGGCTTCGTGCTGACCAACGACGAAGACATCGCCAAGAAAATCAATTCCGCCGTATTCCCCGGTTTGCAGGGCGGCCCGCTGATGCACGTGATCGCCGCCAAGGCAGTCGCATTCGGCGAGGCGCTGGAACCGGAGTTCAAGCAATACATCGGCAGGGTGGTGGCCAACGCCAAGGCGCTCGGTGAAGTACTGCTGGCCGGCGGCGTCGACCTGGTCACCGGCGGCACCGAAAACCATCTGCTGCTGGTCGACTTGCGGCCCAAGGGTTTGAAAGGGACGCAAGTGGAACATGCGCTGGAGCGCGCCGGCATCACCTGCAACAAGAACGGCATTCCCTTCGATACGGAGAAGCCGACCGTCACTTCCGGCATCCGTCTCGGCACGCCGGCCGGCACCGCGCGCGGTTTCGGCGTCGACGAGTTCCGCACGATCGGCCGCCTGACGGTGGAGATTTTCGACGCCCTGGCGCGCAAGCCGGAAGGCGATGCCGAGGTCGAGCAAAAGGTGCTGGCTGAAGTGCAGGCGCTGTGCAAGCGTTTCCCTATCTATTAAGGTTCACAAGGAACACGCCATGAACAATCTCCATCAGCAAAGCCTGGTCATCGACGGCTTGAACATCTCCAAGTGGGAGCGGCCGGTATTCGAAGACATGAAGAAGGGCGGCCTGAGCGCCGTCAACTGCACCATCTCGGTGTGGGAGAATTTCCAGGGCACGGTCGGCAATGTGGTCGACATGAAGAACCTGATCCGCGACAACGCCGACCTGCTGACCCTGGTGCGCGGCGTCGACGACATCAAGCGGGCAAAAAAGGAAGGGCGCACCGGCGTCATCCTCGGCTTCCAGAACGCCCATGCGTTTGAAGATAATCTCGGCTATATCGAAGTGTTCGCCGAGCTGGGCGTGCGGGTGGTGCAGCTTTGCTACAACACGCAGAACCTGATCGGCACCGGCTGCTATGAACGCGACGGCGGCCTGTCCGGCTTCGGCCGCGAAGTGATCGCCGAGATGAACCGGGTCGGCATCATGGTTGACCTGTCGCATGTCGGCGGCAATACCTCCACCGAAGCGATCCTGGCTTCCAACAAGCCGGTGTGCTATTCGCATTGCCTGCCGTCCGGCCTGAAACAGCATCCGCGCAACAAGAGCGACGAGCAGCTGAAGTTCATCGCCGACCATGGCGGCTTCATCGGCGTCACCATGTTCCCGCCTTTCCTCAAGCGCGGCAGCAGCGCCAATGTCGACGACTATGTGGAAGCCTTCGATTACATCATCAACCTGGTCGGCGACGACTGCGTCGGCATCGGCACCGACTTCACGCAGGGTTACGGCAAGCCCTTCTTCGAATGGCTGACGCACGACAAGGGGCGCCACCGCCGCCTGACCGATTTCGGCACGGTGATCAACCCGGAAGGCTTCCGCACCATCGGCGATTTCCCCAACCTGACCACGGCCATGGAACGCGCCGGCTGGAAGGAAAGCCGCATACGCAAGGTGCTGGGCGAGAACTGGCTGCGGGTTTTCGGCGAAGTCTGGACTGCTTGAGTGTCATAAAAAATACTGAGGAGTAGTGATGCAACCCCAATTGCCGATTGAAGTCGATGCCGAGACCGGCGTCTGGACCACCGACAAGCTGCCGATGCTGTATGTGCCGCGCCATTTTTTCACCAATAACCATACCGCTGTGGAAGCCGTGCTCGGGCGCGACAAGTATGCGCAGATCCTGTACGACGCCGGCCACAAGTCCGCCTACTACTGGTGCGAAAAGGAAGCCCGCCAGCACGGGATGTCCGGCCTCGACGTCTACAAACATTATTTGAAACGGCTGTCGCAGCGCGGCTGGGGCTTGTTCTCTTTTACCGAAGTCGACGCCGCCAAGGCCAGCGCCAGCATCAGGCTGGTCAATTCATCGTTCGTGCTGCAGCAGCCGGAAGCGCAAGGCAAGCTGTGCTACATGTTCGCCGGCTGGTTCGCCGGCGCCATGGACTGGGTCTCCGATACTACCGGCAATCCGCTGCGCTCGGCCTGCAGCGAAACCCAGTGCGGCGGCGAAGGCCACGCGCATTGCGTATTCACGGTTACTCCGCTTTCCGCCTAGGGCCAGATACCGACCATGCGCTATCCCACTTTGTTTTCGCCGCTGACCCTGAACCAGGTAACCCTGCGCAACCGCGTAGTCAGCACCGCACATGCCGAAGTCTATGCGGAAGCGGGCGGCTTGCCGGGCGAACGCTATATCCGCTATTACGAAGAAAAGGCCAAGGGCGGCCTCGGCCTGGCGATCTGCGGCGGTTCCAGCACGGTCTCCATCGACAGCCCGCAAGGCTGGTGGAAATCGGTCAACCTGACTACCGACAAGGTGATCGAGCCTTTGTCGCGGCTGGCGGAAGCCATGCACCGGCACGGCGCCAAGATCATGATCCAGGCTACCCACATGGGGCGGCGCACTGCCTGGCACGGCGAGAACTGGCCGCACCTGGTCAGCCCGTCGGGAATCCGCGAGCCGGTCCATCGCGGCAACGCCAAGATCATCGAGATCGAAGAAATCCGCCGCATCGTCGCCGACTTCGCCGCCGCCGCCAAAAGAGTCAAGCAGGCCGGCATGGACGGCATCGAGATTTCCGCCGCCCACCAGCAGCTGATCGACCAGTTCTGGAGTCCGCGCGTCAACCAGCGCAGCGATGAATACGGCGGCAGCCTGGAAAATCGCATGCGCTTCGGCATCGAGGTATTGACCGCGGTGCGGGAAGCGGTCGGCAGCGATTTCTGCGTCGGCTTGCGCATGTGCGGCGATGAATTCCATGAAGACGGCGTCGATCACGAAACCGCCAAGCAGATTGCGCAGGCGATGTCGGCCAGCGGCCTGATCGATTTCCTGAGCGTGGTCGGCTCCGGCGTCGATACCCACAACACGTTGGCCAACTGCATGCCGCCCATGGCCTTGCCGCCGGAACCTTTCGTGCATCTGGCGGCCGGCATCAAGGCTGTGTCCAGCGTGCCGGTGATGCACGCGCAAAGCATACGCGACGCCGGCCAGGCGGAACGCATACTGTCGACCGGGATGGTGGACCTGGTCGGCATGACGCGGGGGCAGATCGCCGATCCGTACATGGTGATCAAGATCCGCGACGGCCGCGAAGACGAAATCAAGCAGTGCGTCGGCGCCAATTATTGCATCGACCGCCAGTACAACGGTCTCGATGTATTGTGCGTGCAGAATGCCGCCACCTCGCGCGAGCAGAGCATGCCGCACCAGATCGCCAGGAGCCGCGGGCCTAAGCGCAAGGTGGTGGTGGTCGGCGCCGGTCCGGCCGGGCTGGAAGCGGCGCGCGTGGCGCGCGAGCGCGGACATGAAGTGGTGCTGTTCGAGCGCAGCGAAGCGGTTGGCGGCCAGATCAATCTGGCTGCCAAGGCGCCGCAGCGCGAGCAGATGGCCGGCATCGTGCGCTGGTTCGACATGGAAACCAAGCGCCTCGGCGTCGACCGTCGCCTTGGCATCAACGCCGACGAAGCCATGATCCTGGCGGAACGGCCTGATATCGTGGTGCTGGCCACCGGCGGCAGCAACTACACCGGCCAGGTTGCGGCATGGGGCGTCGCCGAGGGTTTGTCGGTCAGCTCCTGGGATATCTTGCAAGGACGGGTCGCGCCGGGCAAGAACGTGCTGGTGTATGACGGCATCAGCACCCACGCCGGTTTCGGCGTCGCCGATTTCCTGGCCAGCCGCGGCAGCCTGGTGGAAATCGTCACGCCGGACGTCAAGATCGCCGACGATACCGGCGGCACCACTTTCCCGATCTTCTATCGCCGCCTGTATGCACAAGGCGTGATCCCGACGCCGAATTACTGGCTGGACCGGGTCTATGCCGAAGGCGACAAGAAAGTAGCGGTGCTGCGCAACGAATACACCGAGGTGCAGGAAGAGCGGGTGGTTGACCAGGTGGTGATTGAAAACGGCATCCTGCCCAACGACCAGCTGTACTGGTCGCTCAAGCCGCAATCGCTGAACCGCGGCCAGACCGACGTCAACAAGCTGTTTGCCGCCGAGCCGCAGCCGGCCTTGTCGGAGCAACTGGGCGACGGCCGCTTCCTGCTGTTCCGGGTCGGCGATTGCATCTCCATGCATAACATCCACGCCGCGATCTACGATTCGCTGCGCCTGTGCAAAGACTTCTGACCATGAGCGCGGCGGCTTCTTCTCTCAATCTGCTCATCACGGTCTTGTTCTGGCTTTCGGTGGCCGGACTGGCAGCTGGCATGGCGCGGCGGGCGGCGCTGTGGCGCGCCGGCCGCGAAGCGCCCGTGGCGTGGCTGGGATTGCTGGCCATTCCCAAGCGCTATTTTGTCGATCTGCATCACGTGGTGGCGCGCGACCCGTATATCGCCCGCACCCACGTGGCCACCGCCGGCGGCGCCATCGCCGCCATGGCGCTGGTGGCGGTCAACTACGGCTTGATGCTGTATGTGTCAGCCCTGAATACAGCAATCGGCTTGTTCGCGCTGCTGATGCTGGTGGGCGTGCTGTTCGTCTGGCATCGACGCCGCACGCCGCCGGCGCGGCTGTCGCGCGGCGCCTGGATGCGGCTGCCGTGGATGCTGGCGGCGTTTGCGCTGGGCCTGCTGGCGCTGGGCTTGATCCCTCTGCAGTTTGTCTCCGGTGTCAGCGCGCTGGCGACCGTGGTCTTGCTGGGCCTTGGCGCCTGGACCCTGACTGTCGGCGCCACCCGAGGCGGGCCGATGAAGCATGCGCTGGCCGGCTTGCTGCACCTGGCCTTTCATCCACGCCCGGAACGCTTCAATAAAACAGCTGGCGGCACCCCGACGACCGCGCTCAAGCCCCTGCAGCTGGAACAGGGCGAGCTGGGCGTCGGCAAGCCGGTCGAGTTTCGCTGGAATCAGTTGCTGAGTTTCGATGCCTGCGTCCAGTGCGGCAAGTGCGAAGCCGCCTGCCCGGCGTTTGCCGCAGGCCAGCCCCTGAATCCTAAGAAGCTGATTCAGGACATGGTGACCGGCATGGCCGGCGGCAGCGACGCCGGTTTCGCCGGCAGTCCCTATCCCGGCATCCCGCTCGGCGGCCATCAGGGAAGTCCGCTCGATGCGATCGTACCCGGCCTGATTTCCAGCGACACGCTATGGTCTTGCACCACCTGCCGCGCCTGCGTGCAGGAGTGCCCGATGCTGATCGAGCATGTCGACGCCATCGTCGACCTGCGCCGCCACCAGACCTTGCAGTTCGGCGCCGTGCCCGGCAAAGGGGCGGAAGTGCTGGCCAATTTGCGCGAGACCGGCAGCGCCGGCGGCTTCGACCTTGGCGCGCGCTACAACTGGGCGCTCGACCTGGATGTCAGGCAGATCAGCGCCGGCCAGCCAGTCGACGTGCTGCTGCTGGTGGGCGAGGGCGGCTTCGACATGCGCTACCAGCGCAGCCTGCGCGCGCTGGTCAAGGTGCTGCAAGCCGCGCAGGTCGATTTCGCCGTGCTTGGCTCACTCGAAAGCGATTGCGGCGATGTCGCGCGTCGTCTGGGCGATGAAGCAACCTTCCAGAACCTGGCGCAGCAGATGATTGCGCAGCTGTCGGCATTCACCTTCAAGCGGATCGTCACTGCCGATCCGCACGTCATGCACTGCCTGCGCAACGAATATCCGGCGCTGGGCGGCCGCTACGAGGTGCTGCATCACACCGGCTTCATGGCGTCGCTGGTCAGCGAAGGCAAGCTCAAGCCGCGCGCCGCCGTCGACAGCGATCTGCGCTTTACCTATCACGATCCCTGCTACCTGGGCCGCTATAACGGCGAAACCGAAGCGCCGCGCGAACTGCTGAAACTGCTGGGCTTGCCGCTGCACGAAATGGAACGCCACGGCATGCGCGGCCGCTGCTGCGGCGGTGGCGGCGGCGCGCCGTTGACCGATATCCCCGGCAAGCAGCGCATTCCCGATATCCGCATCCACGATGCCCGTGCGGTGCGCGCCGACACCGTGGTGGTGGCTTGTCCGAACTGCACCGCGATGCTGGAGGGCGTAGTGGGGCCGCGTCCCGAAGTGCGCGATATCGCTGAACTGCTTGCCGCCGCGTTGGAGAATTGAAGATGGACATGGCAACGACAATGACAACAGCGAGCGGCATCAGACGCATAGACCCGCGCCGCCCGTTCACGCTCAATGCCGATGGCTTGAAACGCATTGTGCTGGGGCAGGCTGGCAATGCGGACCTTGAACTGCATATGTTGCCGCATGCGCAGATACACCGGGCGATCAAGCCGCAGCGCCTGGCCGTCGACGCTCGGCTGACCAAATGCCTGCTGGCAGTGGCGCACAGCGACCGCGGCAGCCTCGATGAACATGCGCGCCAGGCGGTGGCTGCCGCAGCGCTGCTGGCGGACGAGGCCACCGAAGTGGTGCTGCTGGTGTTCGGTGCATTGAACGACGATGCCGCCGCGCTCGGTGCCGACCGCTGCATCGTCCTGCCCCAGTACGGCAGTCACCTGTTTGCGCCGGAAGCTGAACTGGCGGCCCTGATCGCCTTGCTCGAAGAATTGCTGCCGGCGCATGTCTTCATGCCGGATAACGGCGTCGCCGACAGCGATCTGGGACGACGCCTTGGTGCGGCCATCAACGTGGCCAGCATCGCCACTCATGTGGTGGAGATCAATTCTGCCGGCGTGGCGACTTATCGCCAGCAGGGCAGCCTGATGGCGCGCCGCAATCTGACGGAGATCATCTTGCTGGAGGCCGATGCGGTGGACGCACGCTTGCCCTTCCTCGGACGGGGGCAGCAGGCAGAGCAGCTGGTCGGGATGGTTGGTGCTGCCGCGAATGCCGCCGCGGCAGGCGCCTTTGCCGACCTCGGGGTCAGAACCATGGCGGCATCGCAGGTGGCGCTGGATGAAGCCGATTTCATCGTTTCCGCGGGTAATGGCGTGGGCGACGTTGCCTTGTTCAATGCGCTGGCGCAGGTGCTGGACGCTGCCGTCGGCGCCAGCCGGGTCGCGGTCGACGACGGCAAGTTCGAGCGCGACAAGCAGATCGGCGCCACCGGCAAGACGGTCAGCGCCAGCGCCTACCTGGCCTTTGGCATTTCCGGCGCGGTCCAGCATCTGCAGGGCATCAAGGATTGCCGTCACGTGATCGCGGTCAACCTGGATGCCAGCGCGCCCATGATCAAGCGCGCCGATCTCAGCGTCATCGGCGATGCGCAGGAACTGATGTCGGCTTTGCTGGAGCAGGTCCGGCAGGCTCGTGCTGTGGAGATAGCATCATGAAACAACAGGCTATCAGGCGCATCGCGGTGCTGGTATCGATAGGCAGGCACCCTGTCAGCGGCGTGCCGCGCTATAGCCGCAACGACGCCGCCGCACTCGGGCTGGCGAAGGAACTGGTGGCGCAACATGCGACCGCTGTCAGCATCGACGTGATCCACGCCGGCCAGGCCGACAATCCGGCGTTGCCCGAGTATCTGGCGTTGGGCGCGGCCAGGATCAGCGTGATCGAAACGGCTGCGGCGCAGGATGTATTGCCGGCCTTGCAGGAGCAGCTGCAAGCTTATGACCTGGTGCTGTGCGGCAGCCGCGCCGAGAGCGGCGAAGCCAGCGGCATGCTGCCTTATCTGCTGGCCGCGCGGCTGAACCTGCCTTTACTGGCCGGGGTGATTGCGATGACGTCGGGCAGCGATGCCATAGTCGCCCAGCAGTTCTTGCCGAAAGGGCGGCGGCGCGAAGTCGCGTTGTCGCTGCCGGCCTTGCTGACGGTGCATCCGTTGGCGCCGTCTCGCTTGCGTTATGCCTATGCCAGGCTGCGTGCCGGCCGCATCAGCAGCCAGGCTTCTCCTGAGGTGATGAGCGATGCGGGCGAGGAATGGCAGGTCGAAGCCGCCAGCGCATTGCCGCGCAAGCTGGCGGCGCCGGAGAAGCGTTCCGGCCACGCGCGCATGCAGGCGGCCACCGTGGCCGAAAGCCGCGGCGGCAAGGTGCTGCAGGAAGGCAGCGCAGCCGACAAAGCACAGGCGGTGCTGGCTTATTTGCGTGAACATCACCTGGTCGATTATTGATTTGTAAAGCGACGGTTCCATAAATGCATCACATGGAGAAAAAATTGAAAGTATCCAAAGAGATCCACTCACTGATCGCCGAACGCCTGCCTGGCCATAGCCTGGATGCGCCGTTTTACCTGAGTCCGGAAATTTTCGAGATGGATATCCGGGAGATTTTCGGCAAGCACTGGATCCATGTCGCGGTCGATCCCGACATTCCCGAGCCGGGCGACTACGTGACGGTCGAGATCGGCCTCAATTCCATCGTGGTGGTGCGCGACGACGACATGGCGGTGCGCGCCTATCACAACGTCTGCCGCCATCGCGGCGCGCGCCTGTGCTCGGAGCACAAGGGCTCGGTCGGCAACCTGGTCTGTCCCTACCACCAATGGACTTACAACCTGGGCGGCGAGCTGATCTATGCCGAGCACATGGGCGAGAAGTTCGACCGCTGCAAGCACAGTCTCAAGCCGGTGCATGTGGAAAACCTGGCGGGGCTGATTTTCATTTGCCTGGCGGAGCAGCCGCCTGAGGACTTCTCGGTGATGCGCGCAGCCATGGCGCCCTACCTGCAGCCTCACGGCCTGCAGGATTGCAAGATCGCCAAGCAGGTCGACCTGATCGAGGAGGGCAACTGGAAGCTGACCATGGAGAACAACCGCGAGTGCTACCACTGCGCGACCAATCATCCGGAACTGACAGCGTCCTTGTTCGAGTTCGGCTTCGGCTATCAGACCGCACCCGGCAACGCCGAGCAGATCGGCGAATTCAACCGCCTGGCGGCAGAACGCTGCGCCGAATGGGAAAGCGGCGGCCTGCCGTCGGCCGAGATCGAGCGGCTGGACGAGCTGGTGAGCGGCTTCCGCACCCAGCGCCTGCCGCTGGACCGCGCCGGCGAATCGCAGACGCTGGATGGCAAGGTTGCTTGCGGCAGGCTGCTGGGGCAGTTCGAACGCGCCGACCTGGGCGGCCTGTCGTTCTGGACCCAGCCGAATTCCTGGCATCACTTCATGAGCGACCATATCGTCAGTTTTTCGGTCTTGCCCTTGTCGGCGGAACGCACGCTGGTGCGCACCAAGTGGCTGGTGCACAAGGACGCGCGCGAAGGCATCGATTATCAGCTGGACAACCTGACGGCGGTGTGGAACGCCACTAACGACCAAGACAAGCGCCTGGTCGAACTGTCGCAGCAGGGGGCGCGCAGCAGCGCCTATCAGCCCGGCCCCTATTCGCCGTTTACCGAAGGCCTGGTGGAGAAATTCTGCACCTGGTACATCGGCCGTTTGAAGCACGGTTTGGCCGCGCCGGAGGCTGCTTCAGTGAGCGTGCTGCGGAGAATGGATTGAAAGCCGAAATTTTGCCGGGACCGGTCATGGAAACAAATAAACTGAATCGCCGGAATTTCTGGGACGCCATGCCGCCGCTGTGGAACAGCGAGAGCGAGGATGCCTTGGTATGTTGCCAGGTGCGGGCGGAGACGCATGACGTCAAGAGCTTTTTCTTCGCCACGCCCGACGGCAGCGGCTTCACCTTCCAGCCCGGCCAGTTCATCACGCTGGAGCTGGAAATCAATGGCGAAGCCGTCAACCGCTGCTACACCGTTTCCTCGTCGCCGGCGCGGCCGCATGCCATCTCGATCACGGTCAAGCGGGTGCCGGGAGGGCCGGTGTCCAACTGGTTGCACGACAACCTGAAAGCAGGCGACAAGGTCAAGGTGCTGAGGCCGGCCGGCGATTTCACCTGTGCGCTGCATCCGGCGGAGAAATACCTGTTCCTGTCGGCCGGCTCCGGCGTGACGCCCTTGATGTCGATGACGCGCGCCCACCATGACCTGTGCGACGACCGCGACATCGTTTTCATCCATAGCGCGCGCACGCCGGACGACATCATCTTCGAGCGCGAGCTGGGCCTGATCGCCGCCAGCCAGCAGAATTTCAAGACCCGTTTCATCTGCGAACGGCTCGGCCAGCGGCGCGACTGGCCGGGACCGACCGGCATGCTGTCGCTGGCGGCGCTGAAGCTGATGGCGCCCGATTTCATGGAACGCGAAGTCTTCGTCTGCGGCCCCGCGCCATACATGAAGGCGGTGCGCAGCATGCTGGATGAAGCAGGCTTCGACCGCGCGCGCCATCACGAAGAAAGCTTTTCCTTCGAGACCTTGCAGCAGGAGGCCGAGCAGGCAAGCGTGGCAAACGGCGTAACGCCGGCAAGCAGCGAACCGGCGGCGCTGGCCGGCTTTGAAATCAACTTCCAGAAAAGCAACCGCCAGATCGTCTGCGGTCCGCAGCAGCATGTGCTGGAAGCCGCCCGCAACGCCGGCGTACGCCTGGCATCCTCTTGCGCCCAAGGCATGTGCGGCACCTGCAAGGTCAAGCTGGTTTCAGGCAGCGTCGACATGCAGCACAAAGGCGGCATCCGCCAGCGTGAAATAGATCAAGGCATGGTGCTCCTGTGCTGCAGCAAGCCGTTAAGCAACCTCGTGGTAGACAAATAGGACGGCGCACCAGAAACGCAGTCATTCGGGGTCAGAGTAATTTACGACGGTTTCATCGTCGTAAATTACTCTGACCCCGATTGACGGATCACGGAGTACAGGCAGTAGCCAGTCGATGTAAATAAATTCAACTCCGACCCCAATTAATTCAATTGATGGCCCACGGAGTACAAGCCGCAGCAGGTCGGATCAAATTAATTCGACTCTGACCCCAATTAATTGCACGAACATTGAAAGAGTCGAGCCATGAACCCGCTACGAAAACTATGCTGTCTCGTCCTTATGCTGACATGCCTCGCAAGCTCAGGTGCAGCAATCGCTGAGTCTAAACCTGTCATCAAGATCGGCTATGTGGAAGGCTGGTCTGACAGTGTGGCGACGACCTATGTCGCGGCGCAAATCATCCGGCAGGACCTCGGCTATGAAGTCAAGCTGATTCCGGTTTCCGCCGGCCTGATGTGGCAGGGCGTGGCGCGCGGCGACCTGGATGCGACCATGTCGGCGTGGCTGCCGGCTACCCAGGGCGCCTACTATGAAAAGCTGAAGGACAAGGTAGTCAACCTGGGCGTCAACTTCCCCGGCGCCAGGATAGGCCTGATTGTGCCGGCCTATGTCAATGCCGCCAGCATCGCTGACTTGCCGGCGCAGAAAGCCGCTTTCGACGGCCGCATCGTCGGCATCGACGCCGGCGCCGGCGTCATGACCAAGACGGAACAGGCGATCAAGGAATACGGCCTGGACTACAAGTTGCTGCCGAGCTCGGGCAGCGGCATGGCAGCCGAACTGGAACGCTCGATCAGGAACAACAAGGCGATCGCGGTGACGGGCTGGGTGCCGCACTGGATGTTCGCCAAGTGGAAGCTCAAGTTCCTCGACGATCCGAAGAAGGTCTATGGCGAAGCCGAGCATGTCGACAATATCGCCAATCCCGGCCTGGCGGCGAAGGCCAGGCCGGTCAATGACTTGCTGAAGAACTTTTCATGGAAGCCGGGCGAAATCGACAGCGTCATGCTGGCGGTGGAAAACGGCGCCAAGCCGGAAGCGGCGGCGAAGCAATGGCTGGATGCACATCCGCAGCGCGTCAGTGAATGGCTGCAAAAATAGGGCAGGCGGAACTAACGGCTTGCTTATTTCTCGTTGTAGAACACTGGCGGCCGTTCCGCAGCAGCTGGGCTGGCTGCAGCTACTTTCATGTCGCCGCCTAGCGCCTGATACAGCTTGACCTGGCTGTTGAGCAGGTTGAGATTGTTGTCCGCCACAGCAATCTCGGCGGAGCGCAGGGTTTCCTGGGCGTCGAGCCAGATCTTCAGCGCCACCGAACCGGCGCGGTAGCGCTCCTGGTACAGGCTTTCGATGCGCCGGGCCGCCGCCAGCGACTGTGCCAGCTTGCGGCCTTGAGCCTGGAACTGGCTGCGTGCGGACAGCGCGATTTCGACGTCGCGCAAAGCCTTGTAGAAAGTCTGGCGGAAGTCGACCGAGGCCTTTTCATAATCGATCTTGGAGACGGCGATGTTCAGCTGCATCTGGTGCCATTGCAGGAATGGAAAAGTCAGGCTGGAGGCGAGCGTGCCTACCGGGTTCTGCAGCAGGTTTTGCAGGCTGGTGCTGGTGCTGCCGAGGCTGCCAGTCAGGCTGAAGGTCGGGTAGTAGCCGGTGCGTATGGCGTCGGCGCTGGACAGCGTCTTGCGCAGACGCAGTTCTGCCGCGCGCAGATCCGGGCGCCGCCCCAGCAGCTCTGCTGGCAGGCCGGCGTCGACCGCCGGCAGGGTCTCGGTGGCCAGCCGGTAATGCTCGCTGCCCCCGGTTTCCGGCGGACCGTCGAACAGGATCGCCAGCGCGCTGCGGGCTTCAACCATGTCTTGCAGCAGCTGCGTATGGCTGGCCTGCTGCGACGCCAGCGAGCGCTCGGCTTCCAGCACTTCCAGCGAGGAGACGGCGCCGGCGTCGTATTGCACGTGCACCAGCTGCAGGATCCTGGCGACATAGGCGATGCTTTGTTCGCTGAGGGCGATGCGTTGCTGCAGGTTGGCGATTTTCCAGTACAGGCCGGCGGTGGTGCCGATCAGCGACAAGGCCGCGCTGTCGCGGTCCTCCGCCGTCGCCAGCGCTTCCCATTGGGCGGCGTCGCGCTGGCTGGCCAGCTTGCCCCACAGGTCCACTTCATAGGCGACGCTCGCGCTCAGCGACTGGCTGCGGCTGCCGGCCGGCGTAGCGGGCAGGTCCGGAAAATCCGGCACAGCGCCGGATGATCCATTCAGATTGCGGCTGTTGCTGGTGCTCAGCCCTAGCGTGACGGTTGGATTGGTGGTGGCCAGGCCGGCTTGCAGCTGCGCCCGCCGCACCAGGATGGCGGCCGCCGCCAGGTCGTTGTTGCGCGCCAGCGCCAGCTCGATCAACTGGTCCAGCTGCGGATCGTTGAAGTTGCGCCACCAGCGGTCGCGCTGGGCGGCAGCGCCGGCAGTCGGGATCGGCTGGTTTTGCCAGCTTGCCGGCGCACTGAGCGCTTGCGGCTGGTAGGACGTGTGCAAAGCGCTGCAGCCGGCCAGCAGGCTGGCTGCAAAAACGCCGAGGGCGGTATGGAAATTACGCATGGGGATAGGTTTCATTCTCGTGCCAGGGCCTCGACCGGATCCAGGCGGGCCGCATTGCGGGCGGGTAGAAATCCGAAGATGATGCCGATCAGGGTGGAGCAGGTACAGGCGACCACGATCGAGGTGAGCGAATAGTGCATCTGGAAACTGCCGCCGAAACTGGCGAACAGCACGCCGATGCCGAGCGCCAGGCCGATGCCCAGCACGCCGCCCAGCAGGCAGACCAGCACCGCTTCGATCAGGAACTGCCGCATGATGTCTCCCTGCCGCGCGCCGACCGCCATGCGCACGCCGATTTCCTGGATCCGTTCGGTGACCGAGACCAGCATGATGTTCATCACGCCGATGCCGCCGACCGCCAGCGAGATCAGGGCGATCATCGACACCAGCAGGGTCATGGTGCGGGTGGTCGATTCGATCGTCTTGCGGATGCTGTCGCTGTTCAGGATGTAGAAATCCTTGCTGCCGTGGCGCTGGGTGAGCAGTTTGACGATGCTCTGCTCCGCGGCGGCAGGCGAGGCGGCATCGTTGATGCGCACCGCGATCGATTGCAGGGAAGACTGGCCGATGATGCGCTTCTGTGCGGTGGTGTAGGGCACCCACAAGGTCAGGCTGCTGCCGCCGCCGCCAAAGGAATTTCTTTCTTTCTTGGCGACGCCGATGATGCGGCTGGGTATATTTCCCAGCATCAGCACCTGGCCGACAGGATCGCCGCCGCTGCCGAACAGCTTCTGGCGCGTGTTGTGATCGATCACCACTTCCTGCAGCTGATGGCGGATGCTGTCCGGCGTAAAGGATCTACCTTCCGCCATCTCTATCCCGTACACGCGGAAATGCTGGTCGCCGACACCTTGCAGCGAAGCGCTCACCGAGATGTTCCGGTAGCGCACCGTGGCCGCCGTGGTGACGCCGGGCGTGGCGCTGTCGGCATACGGCTGCTGCGCCAGCACATCGGCGTCGGCCGACACCAGGGTGCGCAGCGCGGCGGCCTTTTCGTCGCCCCAGTCCTTGCCGGGATAGATCGTGATGTTGTTGGTGCCGAGGAAGCTGATGTCCTTCAGGATCTGGCGGCGCGAGCCTTCGCCCAGCGCCACCACCGACACCACCGAGGCGATGCCGATGATGATCCCCAGCATGGTGAGGAAACTGCGCAGCCGGTGCGAACGCATGGCCAGCAGGGCCATGCGGCAGGCTTCGACCAGGCTGGCGCCGGTGGCGCGCCAGGACGATTCTTGCTGCAGGCCGATCTGCGGCCGGCTTGCGTTTGCTGCGGCAGCCGGCGCTGAAGCCGACGCGATGCTGCCGCCGCTCTTGCTAGGACGGTCGGCGATGATTTCGCCGTCGCTGATCTCGATGATGCGTTGCGCATACTCGGCCACGTGCATGTCGTGCGTGACGATGATCACGGTATGGCCTTCGGCATGCAGTTCCTGCAGGATCTTGATGACTTCCTGGCCGCTGTGGCTGTCGAGGGCGCCGGTCGGTTCGTCCGCCAGGATCACCTGGCCGCCGTTCATCAGCGAGCGGGCGATGCTGACGCGCTGCTGCTGGCCGCCGGACAGCTGGCTGGGACGGTGGTGGCTGCGGTTGGCCAGGCCCAGGCGCGCCAGCAGTTCATGGGCACGCTGCCTGCGCGCTGCCGCCGGCTTGCCGGCATAGATCGCCGGGATTTCGACATTGCTGGCGGCGTCCAGGTCCGGCAGCAGATGATAGCGCTGGAAGATGAAGCCGAAATGCTCGCGCCGCAGCTGCGCCAGCGCATCCGGCTGCATCTCGCCGGTAGCCTGGCCGGCGACGTGATAGCTGCCGCTGCTGGGCCGGTCGAGGCAGCCGAGGATATTCATCAGCGTCGACTTGCCCGAGCCGGATGGGCCGACCAGCGCCACCATTTCGCCGGCGGCGATTTTCAGGTTGATATTGTTGAGGACGGTGACGGTTTCTTCGCCGGATGGAAAGCGCCGGTACAGTCCGCTCAGTTCTAGCAGTGCGGGTTCCATGCTCAGCCCGCGATCATGACGCTTTGTTCGGCCGCGGGAGCGCCGTCGGCCTCACCGATGACAACCTTTTCCCCGGCCTTGAGGCCATCCAGCACCTGCGCCTGGACATTGTTGATGCCGATCCGCACCTGGCGGGTATCGACGATATGCTTGCCATCTTTTTCCCGCAACACCTTGACCAGATAGCGTCCATCCTTGCCGCGTTCGCCCAGCGCGGTCGACGGAATCATCAGTGCGCCCTTGGCTTCGTTGAGGACGATGGAGACCTGCGCCGTCATCGAAATGCGCAGCTTGCTGTCGGGATTGGGGACGTCGAACAGAGCGTTGTAGTACACCGGCGCTGCGGTTGCATTGGTCTTGCTTTTGTCTGTGCCGTCGCCGCCGATCGAATCCGGCGCCGGATCGACGCTGCGCAGGGTGCCGTGGTAGCGGTGGTCGGGATCGCCCAGGATGGTGAAGAAGGCCGGCTGCTGCGGCTTGACGCGGATGACGTCGGCTTCCGACACCAGCGCTTTCACGGTCATGGTTTTCAGTTCGGCCAGGATGATGATGGTCGGCGCCAGCTGGGCGGAATTGACGGTTTGCCCTTCCTTGGTGACGATAGACACCACCTTGCCATCCATCGGCGCGGTGATCTTGGTGTAGCCCAGGTTCAGCATGGCGGTGCTGACGGTGATCTTGGCCTGTTCGATCTGGGCGTTGAGCGCATCGATATCGGCCAGGGTCGTTTGCAGCGTGGCTTGCGCGCTTTCATAGCTCTCGCGCGAACCGGCGTCGCCCGCCAGCAAGCGCTGCTGGCGCGCAAAATTCAGCCGCGCCTGCGCCAGGCTGGCCTGTTTGGAACGCAATTGGGCGCGCACCTGGTTCAGCCCCGCCTGCGCGTTTTGCAGCGCGTTCTGCTGCGTCAGCGAATCGATCTCCGCCACCAGCTGGCCCTTCTTCACCTCCTGGCCCAGCATCACCTTCAGCGATTTCAGCTGGCCGGATACCTGGGCGCCGACATTCACCTGCTGCAAGGCTTCCAGCGAACCGCTGGCCAGCACGGTGTCCTGGATGTCGCCGGTGGTGACCGGGGCGGTGAGATATTGCGGTTCTTTGCTAGCGGAAAAGAAATGGCGGTAGAGACCGAATGCAAGCAGTAAAAGTAGCCCTACGGAAACAATGTAGGTCAGGGGTTTGTTTTTCAATAAACGCATGATGGGAGTCCACGGATTGCCGGATCGCCATGTTCTGCCATTCAAATCGAAATGATGAAATAAAGAATAGAGAAAATGGCACGATATTCACGATGTTGCATCTCGGCATCTCGGCATCCCGGTTCCAGCCGTTGCTTCAATGCGGCTAGCGCATTGCGCATGGCTGTGCATCAGAAGCCGCACCGGCGCATTAGTTCCCTTGCCATGAGTGCAAGCCTGCGGTTGTCAGCGCGTTTCCTTTGCCGTTACTATGGGTTCACGCCACGCTGGCAACGTACCGGCTGTCGTGTATCTCATTAAAGAGGATGCTTATGGATCTGCTTATTCGTAATGCCTCGCTGCCGAACGGCAGGACCGGGGTTGATATCGCTATTGCCAACGGCCGTATCAATGCGATCGGCGCGGCGCTGGGGGTCAGCGCTGCGCAGGAAATCGATGCCGGCGGCAACCTGGTGACGCCGCCGTTCGTCGATGCCCATTTCCATATGGATGCCACGCTCAGCTACGGCCTGCCGCGCGTCAACAGCTCCGGCACGCTGCTGGAAGGGATTGCGCTGTGGGGCGAACTGAAGCCGATGCTGACGCAGGAAGCGCTGGTGGCGCGCGCCATGCAATATTGCGACTGGGCGGTGGCGCGCGGCTTGCTGGCGATCCGTTCGCATGTCGATATCTGCGACGACCGCCTGCTGGCGGTGGAGGCGCTGCTGCATGTCAAGCGCCGGGTCGCGCCGTATTTGGATCTGCAGCTGGTGGCGTTTCCGCAGGACGGCTTGCTGCGCAGTCCGAATGCGTTCGCCAACCTGAAGCGGGCCATCGCCATGGGCGTTGACGTGGTCGGCGGCATTCCGCATTTCGAGCGCACCATGGCCGAGGGCGCCGAGTCGATCAAGCTGCTGTGCGAGTTTGCCGCGGAGAAAGGACTGCGCGTCGACATGCATTGCGACGAATCGGACGACCCCATGTCGCGCCATATCGAAACCTTGGCCTTTCATGCGCGACGGCTGGGGCTGCACGGCCTGGTGGCGGGATCGCACCTGACCTCGATGCATTCGATGGATAACTATTACGTCAGCAAGCTGCTGCCGCTGATCCGCGAAGCGGGCGTGGCGGCGATCGCCAATCCGCTCATCAACATCACCCTGCAAGGCCGCCACGACACTTATCCGAAACGGCGCGGCATGACCCGCGTGCCGGAAATGCTGGCAGCCGGCATCGACGTCGCCTTCGGCCATGATTGCGTGATGGATCCCTGGTACAGCCTGGGATCGGGCGACATGCTGGAGGTGGCGCACATGGGCTTGCATGTGGCGCAGATGACCGGGCAGGAAGCGATGCACGCCTGCTTCATGGCGGTGACGGAAACGCCGGCGCGCATACTCGGCCTCGGCGGCTACGGCCTGGCGCCGGGCTGCAATGCCGACCTGGTGGTGCTGGATGCCGGCTGCACGGTGGAGGCGATCAGGCTGCGCGCCGGCAGGCGCTATGTGATCCGGCGCGGCAAGGTGATTAGCCAGTCGCCGGCGGCGCAGGCCACCCTGAACTTGCCGGGCCGGCCGGCGGCGCTCGATTTCCGCCTGCATTCCGCCTGACCGGAAACCGTCAGGCGGCCCCGGTCTGTCAGAAGGTTTTGGTGAGCGACAGCACCAGCGTGGTGGCCAGCGGATTCGAGACTTCCGCCACGCCGGCTGAATTCAGGACGCCGGTGGTGTAATGATCGTAGACACCGTTCTTGCCCCAGCCCTTGGTGACCGCGCCGGTTACCGACCAGCCGCCGTCGAAGGACTTGCTCAGCGCCACTTTGCCGTCCTGGAAGCTATAGGCGGAAAAATTCCTTACCCGTTCGTTACCGTAATGCAGCAGCAGGCTGTAGCCGCTGCCGAGATCGAAAGTGCCGTTCAGGTCGAGATAGCCGGAGCCGCGGCTGTGCTGGCCGTTGCCTATGCCCAGCGTGGCGCTGTTGTAGCCGAAATAGTCCGGCGTGTAGGTCAGCCAGTACTTGACGTTGAACCATTTATAGGTGAGCGAGGCGACCGCTTCGCCATAGTTGTACTTGGTGTGGGCAAACGATACTTCGGCGCCCGGGTAGACGTAATAGTAGATCTGTCCGGTGTAAGTCAGGTCGCCGGCGCTGCCGGTATAGCCGCCATACAAATCCCACTCGACCGAGCCGTTCTCGATGAAATGATCGCTCACGCTTGACATCCAGGTGCCGGCAAACAGGCCGCTCGGATGGGCATAGTCGACGCCGCCCTGTATCGCCGGCTTGCCCCAGGTCTGGCGGAAGCCGCGCGAGACATATTGCGATGCGATCGTGACGTTGGCGGTGAACGGCGATGCCGGAGCGGCGGCGGGCGCCGCAGCCGGCGCCGCGGCAGCACCGGCGCTGTCGCTGGTCTGGGCCAGCGCCGGCAGGTGCAAGGCGCAGGCCATCAGCGCCGCCAGCCATGGAGTTATCCTGATTCTGTTGAATTTCTGAAACATGTCTACTGCTCCCTTTGAATGCGTTTCCATTTTGATATCAATCGCATTTATGACGATTGCCGGCGATTGCTGCAAACGGAAAACGTGACTGCATGGATGCGGCGGCAGTCGAACCGCTGCCGTGCCGGTGCGGTAACGCGCGCCAGGTTGACGTGTGCGGCGATTACCTGCGGATAATTATTGTCCCGGCGTCCAAACGCAACTCCCCGCAATTGCGACTAAAAATGATGGAATTGCGACATGCCGCCAGCGCGCCGGCCGCCACCAGTCATGGCACGACACGTGCTTCGTCGTTTTTGAATAAGTGCTTGTCGTAAATCGTCATTCGGTCAAAGACCTTTGTCGCGACTATGTGATTAACGCTGGATGAAATTTCCCGTGAATTTCCCGCGATCGTGACGGTCGGGCCGATGCCGCTGCTGCTTGTCTTTCCTGCTGTGCTGCACATACACTCTGCAGCAGTGGATTTCAAACAAGCGGGCAATGACCGTCAGGCTAGACCCGCACGCTAGCGATACGTTGCAGCCAGGCATTGCCCCGGCAGCAACTGATCGCATGCATTATCAGGAGACAGGTAATGAAGTCTGCAAAAGTAGTGGTCGACCGTTTGTACAAGGTCTTCGGCAACAATCCGCAACTGGCCTTGAGCATGCTCGAAAAAGGGCACTCCAAGGACAAGATATTCGCCGAAACCGGGCAGGTGGTCGGCGTCCACAACGTCTCCTTCGAGGTGCAGGAGGGCGAGATCTTTGTCTTGATGGGGCTGTCCGGCTCCGGCAAGTCGACCCTGATCCGCCTCATCAACCGCCTGGTCGACCCGAGCGCCGGCAATGTCCTGGTGGATGGCCAGAACGTGGCGCAGATGACGAATTCGCAATTGATCAAGCTGCGTCGGCGCGACATGAGCATGGTGTTCCAGTCGTTCGCGCTGATGCCGCACCGCACCGTGCTGTCGAATGCGGCCTTCGGCCTGGAAGTGGCCGGCACCGGAAAAAAGGAACGCGAGCGGCGCACCATGACAGTACTGGACCAGGTCGGCCTGGCGCCGTTCGCCAACAAACTGCCGTGCGAACTGTCGGGCGGCATGCAGCAGCGCGTCGGCCTGGCGCGGGCGCTGGCGGTCAATCCGTCGCTGATGATCATGGACGAAGCCTTCTCCGCGCTCGATCCGCTCAAGCGCAAGGAAATGCAGGACGTGCTGCTGGATCTGCAAAAGGAACAGCGCCGCACCATCATCTTTGTTTCGCACGACCTGGAAGAAGCGCTGCGCATCGGCAGCCGCATCGCCATCATGGAAGGCGGCCGCCTGGTGCAGGTCGGCACTGCCCAGGAAATCATCGACAACCCGGCGGAAGAATACGTGCGCGCCTTCTTCGACGGCGTCGACACCAAGCGTTACCTGACCGCCGGCGACCTGATGCAGGCCAACGCCGTGCCGCTGGTGGCTTGCGCCAGCGAAGTCCATGCCAATGGCGACCTGTATCAGCGCAGCCGCTCCGACTATGCCTTCGTGGTGGATGGCGCGCGCAAGGTGCAGGGCATCGTCGCTACCCGCCGCCACGCCGACACCGACGGCAATCTCCAGGCCGGCGGCATGGACCGGATCGAGGTGATCCATCACCGCAGCAACCTGGAAGACGTGATGGACAAGCTGATAGTCAGCCGCTCGCCGCTGCCGGTGGTGGATGGCGACGGCTGCTACTGCGGCGCGATCAGCCAGGCCATGGTTCTGAAAGCTTTGTCTACATCCCGAGGTTCGCATGTCTGAGCATCTTCCTTTGGGGCGCTGGGTCGACCAGTTTGTCCATTACATCCTCGATAAGCACGGCAACAGTTTCGACAGCTTCGGCAACGCCATCAGCTGGTTTGCCGAATCCATAGAACACGGCTTGCAAGTGCTGCCGCTGTGGCTGCTGATGGGGTTCTTCATCGTGCTCGGCGTCTGGCGCGTCGGCTTCAAGTTTGCGCTGTTCACCGTGATGTCCTTCTTCGTGATCTACAACACCGGTTTCTGGGACCAGACCATCGTCACCCTGGGGCTGACCATTTCCTCCACCCTGATCAGCCTGGCGCTGGGGATTCCGGTCGGCGTCTGGGCCGCCAAGAGCAAGCGGGTGGCGATGATCGTGCGGCCCATCCTTGACCTGATGCAGACCATGCCTGCCTTCGTCTACCTGATCCCGGCCGCCATGATGTTCGGCCTGGGCCGGGTGCCGGGCATTATTTCCACCGTGATTTTTGCGATGCCGCCGGCAGTGCGCCTGACCGCGCTCGGCATCCGCCAGGTCAACAACGAAATCGTCGAAGCGGGGCAGGCCTTCGGCTGCACCAGCTGGCAGCTGCTGTACAAGGTGCAGTTCCCGAACGCCTTGCCATCGATCATGGCGGGCATCAACCAGACCATCATGATGGCCTTGTCGATGGTGATCATCGCTTCGATGGTGGGCGCGGGCGGGCTCGGCAACGACGTGCTGGCCAGCATCCAGCGGCTGGATATCGGGCTTGGTTTCGAGAGCGGCCTGAGCGTGGTGCTGCTGGCGATCATCCTCGACCGCATCACCGAAAGTTTCGGCCGCACGCCGGAAGCCGGCAAGGTGCAGCGTTTTTTCCGGCTGCGCAAATGGTTTCGCAAGAGCCCGGCGCTGGCCACCAGCTAGCCGGCCGGCAGAAGCATTAAGCAACTTGAGCAAGATTGCAGCAACGTGATCCGCGCGCTGGAAGTCCAGCGCCGGTAGCCAAAGATGGAGGCAGGATGTCTTCGCAGCAGCTAGCTTCAAAACCGGCGTTGCCGCACGGCGCAGCGCCGTCGGCGGTGGTTCATTTCGGCTTCCTGACCTTGCCGAATTTTTCGATGATCGCCTTCGCCAGCGCCATCGAGGTCCTGCGCATGGCCAACTACATCAGCCGCCAGACCTTGTACCGCTGGTCGGTGATCAGCGTCGACGGCTTGCCGGCGCAGGCCAGCAACGGCTTGCCGATCACGCCGACGCTGACGCTGGAGCAGGCCGGCACGCCCGACATCCTGTTCGTCTGCGGCGGCGTCAAGATCCACGAGGCGGTCAACGACAAGCTGAACGCCATGCTGACCCAGCTGGCGCGGCGCAACGTCATGCTGGGCGGGATCTGCACCGGCAGCTATGCCTTGGTCAAGGCCGGCCTGATGAACGGCTACCAGTGCGCCATCCATTGGGAAAACATCTCGGCCCTGCGCGAGGATTTTCCGCGGGTATTGTTTACCGAGGGGCTGTTCGCAGTGGACCGCGACCGCCTCACCTGTTCCGGCGGCACCGCGCCGATCGACCTGATGCTGAACCTGACCGCCAACCGCTACGGCAAGACGCTGGCGGCGGAAATTTCCGAACAGTTCATCCTGGAGCGCATCCGCGACGGCGCTTACCAGCAGCATATTCCGATCGCGGCCCGGCTCGGCTTCAGCCGCAAGGAACTGATCGAAGTGGCGCGGCTGATGGAAACCCACATCGAGGAAACCCTGTCGTTCGAGGAGATCGCCAGGCTGGTGGGCTTGTCGCAGCGTCAGCTGCAGCGCATGTTCAAGTACTATCTTGACGTCACGCCTACCCACTACTACCTGCAGCTGCGCTTGCGGCGCGCCCGCGAACTGCTGCTGCAGACCACGATGTCGATCATGAGCGTGACCGTGGCTTGCGGTTTCCAGTCGTCCTGCCATTTCAGCAAGGCTTACCGTAATCAGTTCGGACGTTCGCCCAGCAGCGAGCGGCACCTGCGCCATCCTTACCTGTCCGCGGTCGACGAATTGCCGCCGTTGCCGCCGCTGCCGCCGGCGCCGGACGAGCTGTTTGACGCAGGCAGGCAATAGCATGTCGCAATCGGTCTAAGCCGTCGCGCGCATGCGAGTAATTTCTGGTTTGTACGAGCACGCATGGTTCCCGCGCTGAGCGCGGGCCTTGCGTCGAAGTGCGAAACCAAGCGTTTAATTTATGCCGATGCAATGCAACCGGGAGCGTCGGACTTTCGTCTTTGCCATAGGAGAAAATGCAATGAAATCATTCAAGCTGGCGCTGGCCGGCATGGGCATGGCCTCGGCCTGTTTTATGCTAATGCCGGGTTCCGCACAGGCGCAGGAGCCGCAATCGTGCAAGAACGTGCGTTTCGCCGATGTCGGCTGGACGGATATCGCCGCCACCACCGGTCTCGCATCTGCCGTGTATGAAGGGTTGGGCTATCACACCAGCAAGACCATCGCCTCGGTGCCGATCACCTTTGCCGGCGTCAAGAACAAGCAGATCGACCTGTTCCTGGGCTACTGGGCGCCGACCATGGATCCTATCATCGCGCCGTTCGTCAAGGACAGTTCGGTGAAGGTGCTGGCCACGCCTAACCTGACCGGCGCCAAATATACGCTGGCGGTGCCGACCTATGCCTACGATGCCGGCCTCAAGACCTTTGCCGACATCGCTAAATTTTCCAAGGAGCTGGACGGCAAGATCTACGGCATCGAGCCCGGCAACGACGGCAATGCGCTGATCCAGGGCATGATCAGCAAGAACCAGTTCAACCTGAAGAACTTCAAGATGGTGGAATCCAGCGAGGCCGGCATGCTGATCGAGCTGGGCCGCGCGGTCAAGCAAAAGAAATGGATCGTGATCCTGGGCTGGGAACCGCATCCGATGAACGTGCAGCAAAAGATCAGCTACCTGAGCGGCGGTGACGAGGTGTTCGGTCCCAACTACGGCGAAGCCAAGGTCTACACCGTGACCGCAACCGATTACGCGGCACGCTGCCCGAACGCCGACAAGCTGGCCGTCAACCTGCAATTTTCCACTGGCATCGAAAACCAGCTGATGGGACGCATCATGGACAAGGAAGATCCGAAGACCGCGGCCAAGGAATGGCTGAAGAAGAATCCGCAGGTCCTGGAAAAACTGCTGGCCGGCGTCAAGACCTTCGATGGCAAGGACGGTTTGCCGGCGGTCAAGGCTTCCCTCGGCATCTGATCCGCAAGGCAAGAAACGGCTGCAAGCGCTCCGCTCGCGCGGAGCGTGATCCCGCTCGGCCGCGGCCGGCAATTCCCCATAATAATCTGACGCAAGGAGACAGCATGTCTGAAAATCGTGGCGTGGTTTATATCGAACAGGGCAAGGTAGAAATACAGTCCATCCCATTCCCCAAGCTGGATAATCCGCAAGGCCGGAAAATCGAGCATGGCGTGATCCTGAAAGTGGTGTCCACCAATATCTGCGGTTCTGACCAGCACATGGTGCGCGGCCGCACCACGGCGCAGGCCGGGCTGGTGCTGGGCCATGAAATTACCGGTGAAGTGATCGAGACCGGTTCCGATGTCGAAACCATCAGGAAGGGCGACCTGGTGTCGGTGCCGTTCAACGTCGCCTGCGGCCGCTGCCGCACCTGCAAGGAGCAGCACACCGGGGTCTGCGAAACCGTGAATCCGGCGCGCGCCGGCGGCGCTTACGGCTATGTCGACATGGGCGGCTGGATTGGCGGCCAGGCCGAATACGTGATGGTGCCGTATGCCGACTTCAACCTGCTGCGCTTCCCGGACAAAGAACAGGCGATGGCCAAGATCCGCGACCTGACCTGTCTGTCGGATATCCTGCCGACCGGTTACCACGGCGCGGTCACCGCCGGCGTCGGTCCCGGCGCGACCGTGTATGTCGCCGGCGCCGGTCCGGTCGGACTGGCGGCGGCTGCTTCCGCGCGTTTGCTGGGGGCGGCGGTAGTGATCGTCGGCGACGTCAATCCATTGCGCTTGATCCATGCGCGCAGCGTCGGCTTTGAAACGGTGGACCTGTCCACCGACGCTTCGCTCAGCGATCAGATCGCGCAGATACTCGGTGTGCCCGAGGTCGATTGCGCGATCGACTGCGTCGGCTTTGAAGCGCGCGGCCACGGCCATGCCGGGGCGCAGGCGGAAGCGCCGGCCACCGTGCTCAATTCGCTGATGGAAGTGACGCGGGTGGCGGGCAAGATCGGCATCCCGGGTTTGTATGTGACGGACGATCCGGGCGCCGTCGACAGTGCCGCCAAGCGCGGCAGCCTGAGCATCCGTCTCGGCCTCGGCTGGGCCAAGTCGCACAGCTTCCATACCGGACAGACGCCGGTGATGAAGTACAACCGCCAGCTGATGCAGGCCATCCTGTGGGACCGCATCAAGATTGCCGATATCGTCGGCGTTGAGGTGATCACCCTGGACCAGGCGCCGGCCGGCTACCAGCAGTTCGATGCCGGGGCGCCGAAGAAGTTTGTCATCGATCCGCATCATTTGCTGAAAAAAGCGGCTTGATGAAGTACTGCTGCCGGTTGTGTTGCGCCGGCAGCGGCAATTATCAGGCAGGCGCCAGCAGCGCCTGGAACTGATCCAGCGCCGTCACGACCTGCTGGTCGGACAGCGCCAGCAGCGCCTCTCCCACATACCACTCGATATAGCTCTGCTGCGGCAAGGCCGCGTCGCTGGCGCGGCCGAACAGCCATACGCCGTGTTCCCGGGCCAGCTGGTCGCGCGCGGCGTTCGCTGCCTCACGCTCGACCGGCAGGTAGAGATGCAGCATATTGCAATGCGGCTGCCGCGGGTTGACTTGCCAGCGCGGGTAGCGCGTCAGCAATTGATACAGTTCGCGCGTGCGCTGCAGATAGGCCGGCATGCGCGCCAGCTTTTCATCCAGCCGCATTGCCGCTGCCACCACGTAAGGCGAGCGCTGATAGACATTCCCGCCCATGCGCTTCATCCATTCGGATGCGCGGCTGATGAAATCCTGCTTGCCCAGCAACATGGCGCCGCCCAGGCCGTCGACCCCCTTGTAGAGCGAGACGTAGGCGCTGTCGAAGCCGGCTGCCACGCTGGCCAGCGGCTGGCCGTAGCCGGCGGCGGCTTCCCACAGGCGGGCGCCGTCCATGTGTAAATGAATATTCTTTTCACGGCAGTATTGCTTGATTGCTTCCAGCTGTTCCCAGGCCGGCAGCTGGCCGCCGATTTCGCGCATGGGCAGCTCATACAACGCGGCTCCCAGCCGATCCGGCAAGGCTTTCAGGTCATCCGCCGTCCAAGGCCGGAACGGGCTGCCGACGTTGAGTACGCTGAAATGATCGAGCAGCTGGTAATTGCTGCTTTCGTGGCGCAGTATGTGCGCCGTCGGGTGCAACGCCACCAGCCGGCTGTCCTTGTTCTGGCAGGCGAGGCGCAGCGCCACCGTTTGCGCCATCGTGCCGGTGATCACGAAGCGGGCCGCCTCGAAACCCAGCAACCCCGCCACCTTGTTCTCGAAATCCTGGATCAGCGCGCCTTCGCCATAGCTGTCGTGCTGGATATCATGCGCCTCGCACCAGGCCGCCATCGCGGCAAAATCCTGGGCGGCGGAACGCGGCGCCGATGAAGAAAAGAAGGTATGGCATTGCTTGCGAAGTTCGGCGTTAGACATATCTGGTGGCTGTGGCGCTTTTGGCTAGGTCTGTGAAAGGAAGCTTGCTATCCTACCGCGATTTGGCGTTGCCGCCATGAAAGCCATTTCTCGGTTGCAGGAAAAAGCTTGGCGCCCGGGCCGAAAGTGCCTAATTGGCAAGGTTTGTGCGCTTGACTTATCCCCTACAAGGAAATGTCATCGTATTGAGACTGCCACTTGGTCGTAAAATTAAAATATGTCGTGCTTGTCGGAAAAGGACAAACACTTGTCAGCTACGGAAAATAGACCAGCCGCTGCAAGGACAAAATGATGTCAAGGAATAGCGCTGCTTTATCGCTGATGGCGGTATCGATCAGCACTGTTGCACTGTACTCTGGCGTTGTGGTGTCTTGCGCGGCCGGTGATGTTTGCCGAGAAAATACTTCAACCCACCCAGGAGTTGTCATGAACGGTTTTACAGAATTTAGCCAGAGTATGAAATCGGGTTGTCTATGAACATCAGCACATTCGATTTATTCAAGGTCGGCATCGGTCCATCCAGCTCGCACACGGTGGGACCGATGATTGCCGCCAACCGGTTCGCTGCGTATTTGCACGACGCCAATCTGCTCGATGCGGTGCACGCGGTGCGCGTCGAGCTGTACGGTTCGCTGGGCGCCACCGGCAAAGGCCATGGCAGCGACAAGGCGGTGTTGCTGGGACTGGAAGCCAACCTGCCGGACAACATCGATCCGGATCACGTCGAGCCGCGGCTGGCGGAAATCCGCAGCAGCAAGAAGCTGCTGCTGAACGGCAGCCATCCGATCGGCTGCGTGGAAAAGGATCACGTGCTGTTTTTCCGGCGCGAGGCTTTGCCGCAGCATCCGAACGGCATGCGTTTCGTCGCCCTGGATGCGGCTGGCAGCGTGATTGCAGAGAAAGAATATTATTCGGTCGGCGGCGGCTTCGTAGTCAGCAAGGAAGGCCAGCGCGTCAACCTGGTGCAGGCCGGCAGCGTGCAGTCGGAAGGCGAGTTGCCTTACCCCTTCCATTGCGGCGACGACCTGCTGCGCATGTCGGCAGAAAGCGGTTTGACCATCGCTGCGCTGATGATGGAAAACGAAAAACACTGGCGCTCGGCGGAAGAAGTGCGCGCCAAGCTGCTGGGGATCTGGGATGTGATGGCGGCGGCGGTCAAGCGCGGCTGTTCCATCGATGGCGAATTGCCCGGCCCGATGAAGGTCAAGCGGCGCGCCGCCGAACTGTACCGGCAGCTGAAGAATCGCTCCGAGGAATCGTTTACCGATCCCTTATCGATGCTGGACTGGGTCAATCTGTATGCGATGGCGGTGAATGAAGAAAACGCCGCCGGCGGCCGTATCGTGACGGCGCCGACCAACGGTGCGGCAGGGGTGTTGCCGGCGGTGCTGCATTACTACACCAAGTTCATTCCCGGCTCGAACAAGGATGGCGTCATGACCTTCATGCTGACGGCGGCGGCGATCGGCCTGATCTACAAGGAAAATGCATCGATCTCGGGCGCCGAAGTCGGCTGCCAGGGCGAGGTCGGCGTGGCTTGCTCGATGGCGGCAGGCGCGCTGGCGGCTGTGCTGGGCGGCAGCACCGAGCAGATCGAGAACGCCGCCGAAATCGGCATGGAACACAATCTCGGCATGACCTGCGATCCGGTCGGCGGCCTGGTGCAGATTCCCTGCATCGAACGCAATGCGATGGGTGCGGTGAAGGCGATCAACGCGGCCCGCATGGCCCTGCGCGGCAACGGCAAGCACTATGTGTCGCTGGACAAGGTCATCAAGACCATGATGCAGACCGGCGCCGACATGAAGACCAAGTACAAGGAAACATCACGCGGTGGTTTGGCGGTAAATGTCATTGAGTGCTGAGTAGCTTTCAGCATTCAATGTTGACGAAACGGTTCCGGAATTTTGAGGGGTTTATGAGCAATTATTCGATATTCAGCTTGATCCGCAACAGCCTCTCCCATCATGAAAACTGGCAGCGGGCCTGGAAAAGCCCGGAACCGAAAAAGGAATACGACATCGTCATCGTCGGCGGCGGCGGCCATGGCCTGGCCACCGCCTACTACCTGGCCAAGGTGCATGGCTTGCGCAACATCGCCGTCATCGAAAAGGGCTGGATAGGCGGCGGCAACACCGCCCGCAACACCACCATCGTGCGTTCCAACTACCTGTGGGACGAATCGGCGATGCTGTATGAAAAGGCGATGCAGCTGTGGGAGGGCCTGTCGCAGGACCTCAACTACAACGTCATGTTCAGCCAGCGCGGCGTGATGAACCTGGCGCATACCTTGCAGGATGTGCGCGACACCGAGCGCCGCATCAACGCCAACCGTCTCAACGGCGTCGATGCCGAATGGCTGACGCCGGCGCAGGTCAAGGAAATCGTTCCTATCATCAATCTCAACAGCCACTATCCGGTGCTGGGCGCTTCGTTCCAGCGCCGCGGCGGGGTGGCGCGGCACGATGCGGTGGCCTGGGGCTTTGCCCGCGGCGCCGATGAGCGCGGCGTCGATATCCTGCAGAATTGCGGCGTCACCGGCATCCGCCGCGAGAACGGCGCGGTGACCGGGGTCGACACCGTCAAGGGTTTTATCAAGGCCAAGAAAGTGGCCGTGGTGGCGGCCGGGCATTCCAGCGTGCTGGCCGCGATGGCGGGCATCCGCCTGCCGCTGGAAAGCCATCCGCTGCAGGCGCTGGTGTCGGAGCCGATCAAGCCGGTGCTCGATACGGTGGTGATGTCGAACGCGGTGCATGCCTACATCAGCCAGTCCGACAAGGGCGACCTGGTGATCGGCGCCGGCGTCGACCAGTACACCGGCTACGGCCAGCGCGGCAGCTATCACGTGATCGAAGGCACCTTGCAGTCGATCGTCGAAATGTTCCCGGTGTTCAGCCGGGTCCGCATGAACCGCCAGTGGGGCGGGATCGTCGACGTTTCGCCTGACGCCTGCCCGATCATTTCAAAGACGCCGGTCAAGGGTTTGTACTTCAACTGCGGCTGGGGCACGGGCGGCTTCAAAGCGACGCCGGGCTCGGGTTGGGTGTTTGCGCATACGATTGCCAACGACAATCCGCACCCCTTGAACGCGCCGTTTGCGCTGGACCGTTTCTGCAGCGGCCACCTGATCGACGAACACGGCGCCGCCGCCGTCGCTCATTGATCCTGCCTTTCGATTCCTGATTCAATCCGCCATCTGTCTGGAGAACCACCATGTTACTGATCACCTGCCCTTGGTGCGGGCCGCGCGCCGAGAGTGAGTTCCATTGCGGCGGCGAAGCCGATATCGCCCGTCCGCTGGAAACCGAAAAACTGAGCGACGAAGCCTGGGGCGATTACCTGTTCATGCGCAAAAATCCGCGCGGCGCGCACCGCGAGCAGTGGGTGCATAACCAGGGCTGCCGCCGCTGGTTCATGGCCGAGCGCGATACCGTCACTTACGAATTCCTCAGCTACAGCAAGTTCGAAGCCAAGGCTGCCGCCGATGGCACGGGAGCCTAGGATGAACCAACTGAAGAGCCAACCGACAAACCAGACGCACAGGCTGGCAAGCGGCGGCCGCGTCGACCGCGCCGTTCCCCTCACTTTTACCTTCAATGGCAAAAGTTACCAGGGTTTTCAGGGCGATACCCTGGCCTCGGCACTGCTGGCCAACGGCGTGCATTTCGTCGCGCGCAGCTGGAAATACCACCGTCCGCGCGGCATCGTCACGGCCGGCGTGGAAGAGCCGAATGCGCTGGTGCAGCTGGAAAGCGGCGCCTTTACCGTGCCGAACGCCCGCGCCACCGAAATCGAGCTGTACCAGGGCTTGAGCGCGACCAGCGTCAACGCCAGCCCCAGCATCGAAAACGACCGCATGGCGATCAATCAGCTGTTCGCCCGCTTCATTCCGGCCGGTTTTTACTACAAGACCTTCAAGTGGCCGCGCAGCTGGTGGGGCAAGTACGAAGAAGTGATACGCGAAGCCGCGGGCTTCGGCAAGGCGCCGGCCGAGCTCGATCCGGACCGCTACGAGAAGACCTATGCCCATTGCGACGTGCTGGTGGCCGGCGCCGGCCCGGCCGGCCTGGCGGCGGCGTGGGTGGCGGCGCAATCGGGCGCGCGGGTAGTGCTGGTCGACGATCAGTCGGAACTGGGTGGCAGCCTGCTGTCGGGGCCGGCGCAGATCGACGGCTTGCCGGCCGCCGCGTGGGTAGCGAAAATCAGCGCGGAATTGCAGGTCTTGCCGGAAGTGACGATCCTGTCGCGCAGCACCGCATTCGGCTACCAGGATCACAACCTGGTGACCGTGACCCAGCGCCTGAGCGAGCATCTGCCGCTGGCGCAGCGGGGCGGCAAAGTGCGCGAACGCCTGTGGAAGGTGCGCGCCAAGCACGTGGTGCTGGCCACTGGCGCTCATGAGCGGCCTATCGTGTTCGGCAATAACGATCTGCCAGGCATCATGCTGGCCTCGGCGGTGTCGACCTATATCCATCGCTATAGCGTGCTGCCTGGACGCAAGGCGGTGATTTTTGCCAACAATGACGATGCCTATCAGACCGCTCTCGACTTAAAGAGCAACGGCGCCGAAGTGACCGTGGTCGATCCGCGTCCAGCTGGCAGCAGCAGCCTGCCGGCCGCCGCCAAACGGCAGGGCGTCCGCATCATCAATGACGCCGTGGTGGTGACCGCGCACGGCAGCCGCCACATCAAAAAGGTGGAAGTCGCCGCGCATAGCGATGGCGTGCCGGGGCAGTTCATCACATCGCTTGCCTGCGACTTGCTGGGCGTTTCCGGCGGTTGGAATCCGGTCATCCATCTGTTCGCCCAGTCCGGCGGCAAGGCGCACTGGAACAATGAAAAAGCCTGCTTTGTGCCGGGCTCGGCGATGCAAAAGGAAACCAGCGCCGGCGCCGCCAATGGCGATTTCAGCCTGGCCGGCGCCTTGCGCGATGGCGCCTTGGCCGCGCAGCGGGCTGTCGAGTCGGCTGGCTTGAGGCCGGTGGCGCTGCCGAACTGGAAAGTGGCGGAATTGTCGGAAGCGCCGATCATGCCGCTGTGGCTGGTGGGCGACCGCAAGCAGGTCGGACGCGACCCCAAGCAGTTCGTCGATTACCAGAACGATGTCTCCGCTGCCGATATCTATCTGGCCGCGCGCGAGGGCTATCACTCGGTCGAACATGTCAAGCGCTACACCGCGCTCGGCTTCGGCACCGACCAGGGCAAGCTTGGCAATATCAACGGCATGGCGATCCTGGCCGAAGTGCTGGGCCAGAGCATCCCGCAAACCGGCACCACGACTTTCCGCCCCAACTACACGCCTGTGAGCTTCGGCACGGTGGCTGGCCGCGAACTGGGCGAGTTCCTGACGCCTATCCGCAAGACGTGCATCCATCCCTGGCATCTGGAGCAGGGCGCCTTGTTCGAAGATGTCGGCAACTGGAAGCGTCCCTGGTACTACCCGCGCGGACAGGAAGACCTGCATGCGGCGGTATCGCGCGAATGCCTGGCGGCGCGCAACAGCGTCGGCATTCTCGATGCCTCCACCCTGGGCAAGATCGACGTGCAGGGACCGGATGCCGTCACGCTGCTGAACTGGATGTATACCAATCCCTGGAACAAGCTGGAAGTCGGCAAGTGCCGCTACGGCCTGATGCTGGATGAGAACGGCATGGTGTTCGACGACGGCGTCACGGTGCGCCTGGGCGAACAGCATTTCCTGATGAGCACCACCACCGGCGGCGCGGCGCGCGTGCTGGACTGGATGGAGCGCTGGCTGCAGACCGAATGGCCGCACCTGAAGGTCAACCTGACTTCCGTGACCGATCATTTCGCCACCTTTGCGGTGGTGGGGCCGAACGCCCGCCGGGTGCTGCAGAAAGTCTGCAAGGACATCGATTTCTCCAACGAGAAATTTCCCTTCATGTCGTTCCGCGAAGGCAGCATCAACAGCGTCTTCACCCGCATCATGCGCATCAGCTTTTCCGGCGAACTGTCGTATGAGGTGAACGTGCCGGCCAACATGGGGCGGGCGATCTGGGACGCCATCATCGAGGCCGGCAAGGAGTTCGACATCACGCCTTACGGCACCGAAACCATGCACGTGCTGCGGGCAGAGAAGGGCTACATCATCGTCGGCCAGGATACCGACGGCTCGGTCACGCCGTTCGACCTCGGCATGGGCGGGCTGGTCGCCAAGTCCAAGGATTTCCTCGGCAAGCGCTCGCTGTCGCGCTCGGATACCGCCGGCGAGAACCGCAAGCAGCTGGTGGGCCTGCTTAGCGAAGACAAGGATTTCGTGCTGCCGGAAGGCAGCCAGATCCTGGCCGAGCCCAGCAACGGGCCGACCGGCAGCATGATAGGGCATGTGACGTCCAGTTACTTCAGCCCGATCCTGCAGCGCTCGATCGCCTTCGCGCTGATCAAGGGCGGCCTCGGCAAGATGGGGCAAGAAGTCAGCATATCGCTGGAGAACGGCCGCAATATTGCCGCCAAGATCAGCAGCCTGGTGTTCTACGATGCAGAAGGAGTCCGTCAACATGTTGAATGAAACCCAGCTTTTTCAGGTGCAGCAGGAATCGCCATTGGCGGAACTGGGACAGTTGCTGGCGCCGCTCACGGTGGGCGCCAACCAGCCGGTCCGGCTGGAAGAGAAGCCTTTCCTGGAGTTGATCAATATCAAGGGCGATGCTGGATCAGCAAGCTTCCTGCGGGCAGTCAAGGATCTCACCGGTGCAGCATTGCCAGTGCAGCCGAATACGATCGCCGAAAGCGAACAGTTCGTCATCTACTGGCTGGCGCCGAACGAATGGCTGATCCAGTCCAGGCAGCCGCGCCTGCCTGCGCTGTGCGCCGACCTGGCCGGCGCGCTGGCGGGAGAGTTCGCTTCGGTGGTGGATGTCAGCAGCGGCAGCACCAGCCTGGTGCTCAGCGGCACAAAGGCGCGCGCAGTCTTGCAGAAGGGCTGCCCGCTGGATTTCCATGCCGGCGTGTTCAAGGCCGGCCAGTGCGCGCAGAGCCATTATTTCAAGGCCGGCGTCTTGCTTCGTCCTTTGGAAGACGGCGCCTATGAGCTGATCATCCGCCGCAGCTTTGCCGATTATTTCGGCCGCATTTTACTGGACGCCTGCCAGGAGTACCTCTGATGAAGAATGAAAACATCGCCAGCGGCGTGCGCTGGCAGATTTTCGTCGAGGGCTTGTCCGCGATGACCAGTGTCGGCCTGCATCCGCACGAGCATGAAAAGCCGCAGGCGGTCGAGCTGGACATCGAACTGTCGTACAAGACCGGCGGCAACGGCGCAGGCGACGTCGACGCCGCCGCGGTGATCGACTACGATCATTATTGCAGCGTGGTCACCGCCTTCCTGCAAGCCAAGCCGCATACGCGTCTGCTGGAGACGCTGGCCTCGGAAGTCGCCAGCCTGTCCTTCCGCCAATTCCCCATGCTCGATGAAATACGGGTGGCGATCCACAAGCCGAAGATCCGTCCTAATACCGCGCGCCTGGGCGTAGCTTCGAGCTGGACGCGCTGGAGCTATGAAACATTGCTGCTGGCGCAGACGCTGGAAAGCGGCGTTACTGCATGATCGGAACAGGATTTTTTTTGTTGATGTAGGGTAATAATTTAGCTATGACCTGTATCTGCCGACAAAAAGCCCGCATAAGCGGGCTTTTTGTTTTAAGTATAATTTTTAGTTAAAACCGGCTTGCGATTTTTTTAACGGAAGGCTGCAAGTTGCGCCAGTTTCGTCTACCATTTGCTATCAGCAGCACTATTCCAACGACAATCGCACCGAGTATATTTCCTTTCCAATAAGCATCTTCATTGGCAGAAAACAGAGCTAGCGGGCGCCGTCAGGGCGGACCGCTAAATCTTCTGCCAGGGCGTTGCTACCTCACACATTATCGTATCCAGGAGACCATCAATGAGCACCCCCACCACTCTTTCAGCGGCCGAGCAGGCCCTGCGCGATGCTGCGCTGGAATATCACCGCAGCCCGACGCGCGGCAAGATCGCCGTGGTGCCGACCAAGCCTTTGTCGAACCAGCGCGACCTGTCGCTGGCATATTCTCCGGGCGTGGCCTACGCCTGCCTGGCGATCCATGAAGATCCTGAGATGGCGGTGGAATACACTTCGCGCGCCAACCTGGTCGGCGTGGTCACCAACGGCACCGCCGTGCTGGGCCTGGGCGATATCGGCCCGCTGGCCGGCAAGCCGGTGATGGAAGGCAAGGGCTGCCTGTTCCATAATTTCGCCGGCATCGATGTGTTCGATATCGAACTGGCCGAGCGCGATCCGGACAAGCTGGTCGAGATCATCGCGGCGCTGGAGCCGACCCTGGGCGGCATCAACCTGGAAGACATCAAGGCGCCGGAATGTTTCTACATCGAGAAGAAGCTGCGCGAGCGCATGAAGATCCCGGTCTTCCATGACGATCAGCACGGCACCGCCATCATTTCATCGGCTGCGCTGCTGAACGGCCTGGAACTGGTCAACAAGAAGATCGGCGAAGTCAAGCTGGTGGCTTCGGGCGCCGGCGCGGCGGCGATTGCCTGCCTCGACCTGATGGTCGAGCTGGGCGTCAAGCGCGAAAACATTTTCGTCTGCGATTCGCGCGGCGTGATCCACGACAAGCGCGAAGACAAGCTGGATGTTTCCAAGCAGCGCTATCTGCAGGCTACCGACGCGCGCACGCTGGCCGATGCGATCGTCGGCGCCGACGTCTTCCTCGGCTGTTCGGCGCCTGGCGTGCTGTCGCAGGATATGGTCAAGACCATGGGCAGCCAGCCTATCATCCTGGCGCTGGCCAATCCGGAACCGGAAATCCGTCCGGAGCTTGCGCTGGAAGCGCGGCCGGACTGCATCATCGCCACCGGCCGTTCGGATTATCCGAACCAGGTCAACAACGTGCTGTGCTTCCCCTACATTTTCCGCGGCGCGCTGGATTGCGGCGCCACCAGCATCACCGAGGCGATGAAGGTCGCTTGCGTGCGCGAGATCGCCGACCTGACCAAGGCCGAAATCAGCGAGGAAGTGGCGTCGGCCTATGCCGGCCAGGAACTGCAGTTCGGCCCCGAGTACATCATTCCCAAGCCTTTCGATTCGCGCCTGATCCTGCGCATCGCGCCTGCGGTGGCGCGCGCTGCCGAAGAATCGGGCGTGGCGACGCGTCCGATCAAGGACATGGATGCCTATCGCCAGTCGCTGATGCGTTTCGTCAGCCACACCGGCATGTTCATGCGTCCGGTATTCCTGGCTGCGCGCGGCGAGCCGCAGCGCATCGTCTATGCTGAGGGCGAAGATGAGCGCGTGCTGCGCGCGGTGCAGATCGCACTGGAAGAAAAGCTGGTGCGGCCCATCCTGATCGGCCGTCCGGCCGTGATCGAAGCGCGCATCAAGCGCGCCGGCCTGCGCTTGCAGGCGGGGCGCGATTTCGAGCTGATCAATCCGGAAGACGACGTCCGTTTCCGCCAGTACTGGGAGGCCTATCACGAGATCAAGGCGCGCGACGGCGTGACGCCGGAGATGGCGAAATCGACCTTGCGCCGTTCGAACACGACCATCGCGTCGATGCTGGTCAAGCTGGGCGACGCCGACGGCATGCTGTGCGGCCTGGTGGGACGCTTCGACAGCCACCTGGAACATGTCAGCGACATCATCGGCCTGCGCGAAGGCGCCAAGGGCTTCGCCGCCATGAACGGCCTGGTGCTGGACAAGCACACCTTGTTCATCGCCGACACTTTCGTCAACGACGATCCGAGCGCAGAGCAGCTGGCCGACATCGCTGCCATGGCGGTGGAAGAAGTGCGCCGTTTCGGCGTGCCGCCCAAGGTGGCTTTCCTGTCGCACTCGATGTTCGGTTCCAGCAACCGGCCGTCGGCCAAGAAGATGCGCGCTGCGCGCGACCTGTTCGTCAAGCGCATGCCGGATGTCGAGGCCGATGGCGAGATGCACGGCGATGCCGCCTTGAGCGCGGAATTGCGCGCTCAATACCTGCCGAAATCAACCCTGTCGGGCGACGCCAATGTGCTGATCACGCCGAACCTGGATGCCGCCAACATCCTGTTCAACGTGCTGAAGATGACTGGCGGCCAGGGCGTGACGGTAGGCCCGGTGCTGCTGGGCGCCGCTGCCCCGGTGCACATCCTGAACCCGTCGGCCACGGTGCGCCGCGTCGTCAACATGACGGCGCTGGTGGTGGCGAATGCGATTTCGGCCAAGCAGAAAGTGTGATCGCTTAATATCTCAGACCTGTAAAAAATCCCCGGCGCGACATCTGTAGCGCCGGGGATTTTTTATGCATGGATGGCTGAGGAAAGTTGCCGGGCTGCGTCAGGCGAACATGCCGCGGCCGCTGTCCTGCTTCAACAGCGCCGTCCTTAGTGGTTCCGCATTCCTATATAGTGCAGAATAACTGTACGTTTATACAGTGTTAAAATAGGTAAAAGCGACGCTTATTGCGGCACTGAGCTCCTGCACCCGGAACATGAACAAAACGCTGGAAAACCGTTTCTACTACCTGGACAACTTCGTCACCGTTGTGGACTCGGTGCGCGCCCGCTATCGCCATTTGCTGAGCCGGGAAGAGCAGGCCTTCGTCGATGGTTTCGGCAACCTGCCGCAAGCCTCGGCGGCATTGCTGGTGCGGATGGTGATGCGCAAGGGCGAGCTGTTCCGGCTCAGCAAGCTGCGTTACGATGAAATCGGCTGCACCGCCAGCGCGGCGGCGCCGCTGACTGCGGCGGGCTGGGTCGAGCCGCGGCCGCTGCTGGATATCGGGCAGTTGTTCCGGGTGCTGACCAAGGTCGACATCGCGGCAGCTTTCCCGCAGCTGCGGCAGGTGGCGCGCAAGAGCGAGCAGCTGGATTTCCTGCGGCAGATGGAGGGCGGTGTAGCGGACGGTGCGGCGGGCGTGCGCAGCCTGGAGCAGTGGTGGCCCGGCGCCGCCGACAGCCTGTTGCAGCTATGCGAACCGGTGGCTGCGCTATGCGACCGCCTGCGCCTGATGTTTTTCGGTAATCTGTACCAGGACTGGTCGGAATTCGTGCTGTCCGAACTGGGCATCTTCAAATATGAGCAGGTCGATCTGTCGCCCGCCGCGCAAGGTTTCAGCAGCCGCCAGGATATCGACGACTACCTGCATCTGCATGCCTGCCGCGAGCGCTTTCTCGGCGGCGAGGAGCCGCATGCCGTGTTGGCGGATATCCCCGCCCAGCCTTATCCGAACCCATGGCTGGAAGAGCGCCGCGGCAAGCTGCTGTTCCAGGTCGCCCAGCACTATGAACGCAATGGCGAGCTGGCGCCGGCGCTGCGCCTGTATGTCGGCAGCAGCCGGCCCGGCGCGCGCTTGCGGGCGATCCGGGTGCTGGAGCGCTGCGGCCAGCCTGAAGCAGCGTTTGTATTGGCGCAGCAGGCGGAACAGCAGGCCGAGAGCGAAGCCGAACAGCAGCAGCTGCTGCGCGTCATGCCGCGTCTGCGGCGCGCGCTCGGCCATCCCAAATTGACGCCGTCCGCTGCTGTCAGCATCTCCCAGCACGAAATCGCCTTGCCGCGGCCTGCTCCGGGCAGCTCGGTCGAAGGGGCGCTCAGCCGGCACCTGACCTGTGCCGATGCGCCGGCGCTGTATGTCGAAAACGCCCTGATCAATTCGCTGTTCGGCCTGTTGTTCTGGGATGCTGTGTTCGCGCCGGTGCCGGGTGCTTTCTTCCATCCGTTCCAGAGCGGACCGGCCGATTTGCACAGTCCTGATTTCCGTTTGCGCCGTGCGCCGCAGTTCGAGGCCGGCTTTGCGCTGCTGCGCAACGGCGGCTACCGGCGGACCATCCTGCACAATTTCCGCATCAAGGAAAACACCCAGTCGCCCTTCGTGTTCTGGGGCGCCATCGATGAAGCATTGCTGGCCATGGCGCTGGATTGTCTGCCGCCTCGACACCTGCAACTATGTTTCGAGCGCATCCTGCAGGATATCAAGAGCAACCGTTCCGGCCTGCCTGACCTGATCCAGTTCTGGCCGGCGGAGAAGCGCTACCGGATGATCGAGGTCAAGGGCCCGGGCGACCGCCTGCAAGACAACCAGATCCGCTGGCTGGATTATTTCGCCCGGCATGACATCCCGGTTGCGGTGTATTACGTGCAATGGACCGGGGAGAGCGCGTGATGGCGACGGCCCCTGCGCAATATGTGGTCGCCGTGCGCGCGCTGTGCGAATTCACGGCCAAGCAGGGCGATCTCGACCTGCGCTTCACGCCGTCGCCGACGGCGCAGGAAGGCATCACCGGCCATGCCGTGGTGGCGGCGCGCCGTTCTCCAGCTTATGAGGCGGAAGTCAGCCTGAGCGGCAGCTTCGGTCCCTTGCTGGTGCGCGGCCGCGCCGACGGCTACGATCCGCGCCTCAACCGGCTAGAGGAAGTCAAGACGTATCGCGGCGACCTCGGCCGCATGCCGGACAACCATCGCCATCTGCACTGGGCGCAGGTCAGGATCTACGGCCACCTGCTGTGCCAGAGCCGCGGCCTGGACGAGCTGCAGCTGGCGCTGGTCTACTACGATATCGGCAGCCAGAAGGAAACCTTGCTGACCGAGCACCTGACCGCGGAACTATTGCGGCAATTCTTCGAAGATCATTGCCAGCGCTTCCTGGCCTGGGCCGAACAGGAAATGGCCCATCGCACTGCGCGCGATGTGCAGCTGACGGCGCTGCAGTTTCCGCATGCGGATTTCCGTCCCGGCCAGCGTGTCATGGCCGAAGCCGTCTACAAAAGCGCCGTCAGCGGCCGCTGCCTGCTGGCGCAGGCGCCGACCGGCATCGGCAAGACCATCGGCAGCCTGTTTCCGATGCTGAAGGCGAGTCCGGGCCAGGCACTGGACAAGATCTTTTTCCTGGCGGCCAAGACTTCCGGCAGGGCGCTGGCGCTGGAAGCCGTGGCGCGCATCAAGCAGGGTGCGCCGGCCTTGCCCCTGCGTGTGCTGGAACTGGTGGCCCGAGACAAGGCTTGCGAACATCCGGACAAAGCCTGCCATGGCGAATCCTGCCCCTTGGCGCAAGGCTTCTACGACCGCCTGCCGCAGGCGCGCAGTGCGGCGATCGAAGCCGGTGCGCTGGACCGCGATGGCTTGCGCCGGGTGGCTGCCGAACATCGGGTCTGTCCCTATTACCTGAGCCAGGAAATGGCCAACTGGTCGGATGTCATCGTCGGCGACTACAACTACTATTTCGACATCAGCGCCATGCTGTATGGCATGGCCAGCATCAACCAGTGGCGGGTGGGGGTGCTGGTGGATGAGGCGCACAATATGATAGACCGGGCGCGCAAGATGTATTCCGCGGAAATGGAATACAACCAGCTGAAAGCCCTGCGCCGCAACGCGCCGCCGGCGCTCAAGCGCGGACTGGACCGGGTCAGCCGGCAATGGAATGCGCTGGGCAAGGAGCAGGAAGGCGACTACCTGCATTATGCGGAAATACCAGAGGCCTTCGTCGGCGCGCTGCTGCAGGCGGTGGCGGATATCACCGACCATATGGTGGAGTATCCGGCCGCCATGGACAGCCATCTGCAGCAATTCTATTTCGACGCCTTGCACTTCGCCCGCATGGCCGAGCTGTTCGGCCCGCATTCGCTGTTCGACATCACGCGCCAAAGCGGACAGGGCAGCACCCTATGCATCCGCAATATCGTACCGGCGCCTTTCCTGACGCCACGTTTCGCCGCGGCGCGCAGCACGGTGCTGTTTTCCGCCACCTTGAGTCCCTGGCATTTTTACAGCGATACGCTGGGCATGCCGGCCGACACCGCCTGGATCGACGTCCCTTCGCCCTTCACCGCGGACCAGTTGCAGGTGCAGCTGGTGACCGCCATCTCGACCCGTTTCCAGCATCGCGATCGTTCGCTGGCGCCTATCGTCGAACTGATCGCGCGTCAGTACCGGCAGCAGGCCGGCAATTATCTGATGTTTTTCAGCAGCTACGATTATCTGGAAAAGGTCGCCGCGCTGTTCGCCGAGCAGTATCCGGAGATTCCGCTATGGTTGCAGGCGCGCCGCATGGATGAACGGGAAAGGGAAGATTTTCTGGCGCGCTTTACCGACAGCTCGCAAGGAATAGGCTTTGCGGTGCTGGGTGGCTCGTTCGCCGAGGGTATCGACCTGCCTGGCGCGCGCCTGATCGGCGCTTTCATCGCCACGCTGGGGCTGCCGCAGATCAATCCGGTCAACGAACAGATCATGCGGCGCATGGGTGAGACTTTCGGCAACGGTTACGACTACACCTATCTTTATCCCGGCATGCAAAAAGTGGTGCAGGCCGCCGGCCGGGTGATCCGCACCCAGCAGGACCGCGGCGTGGTGTACCTGATCGACGACCGCTTTGCACGGCCGGAAATCAGGCAGCTGCTGCCGGCGTGGTGGCAGGTTTCGTAGAGCGTAGTCACCATCGCCTGCAGCGGGCTGTCAGTCGAACAGCTCTTGCCAGAAACTTTCCTTTTTCTTGGGGCGGCGGTAGTCGTTGTAATGCGAGCCATGCTGAGGCGCGCGGTGCTCCGGCTGCTGGCGCGCTTGCTGTTGCGGCTGCGATTGTGGCTGCATATTGGCCAGCTCTTGCGTCGATTGCTGGATGATCTTGTCCAGTTCACCGCGGTCCAGCCAGACCCCGCGGCAGCCGGGACAATAATCGATTTCAATGCTCTGGCGCTCGCTCATCACGAGCTCCTTGTCTTTACATACCGGGCAATACATAAGCGTTCTCCATTATCCTGAAAGTTGATCGGGCCGGACGGCGTACGTCCGGCCCGAGATTTACTCTTTGTTGACGAAGCCCAGCAGCTGCAGCAGGCTGGTGAACAGGCTGAAAATCGAGACGAACAGGCTGACGGTCGCCATCACGTAATTGGTTTCGCCGCCGCGCACGATATTGTTGGTTTCAAACAAAATCATGCCGGACATCAGCAGTACGAACACCGCCGATACGGTCAGCGACAAGGCCGGGATGTTGAAGAACATCGCCGCCAGCCCCGCCACGAAAGCCACCAGCACGCCCACCGTCAGCATGCCGCCCATGAAGGACAGGTCGCGCTTGGTGACCAGCGCATAGGCCGACATGCTCAGGAAAATGATGGCGGTGCCGGCCAGCGCCATCATCACGGTCAAGCTGCCGTTGGGCATGCTCAGGTACTTGCTGAGGATAGGCCCCAGGGTGTAGCCCATGAAGCCGGTCAGTGCGAACACCAGTCCGACGCCGAGGCCGCGGTCGCGGTACTTGGTGACCAGGAACAGCAGGCCGAAGTAGCCGCCCAGGGTGATGATGATGCCGGGACCAGGCAAATTCAGCGCCAGCGCAGCGGCGGCGACAATGGCGCTGAAGCCCAGGCACAGCGACAGCAGCAGATAGGTGTTGCGCAAGACCTGGCGCGCAGCGCCGTCCATCACTGTGGTGGCGGCATAGCTGGCGCTGCGGTTGCGCAGGGTGTCGTAGCGGTTGTTCATGATGGCCTTTCGTAAATTAAATTAGATAGCCGCCGGTTCAAGCGCCGGCGCCAGGTACTTGGTGTGGCTGATCGATCTGGTGCGCGCCAGCAAGCGTTCGATCGCCTGGGCGGCGCGATGCGCTGCCTGGTCGACCATGGCGGCGATATCGCTGCCCTTTTCCGTGATCACCACGGTCGGCAGGCCGTTCAGGGTCAGCTGGATCTGGCATTGCTTGTCGATGCCGCCGCGCGGACCGTTCTGGTCGCTGATGCGCACCTTCATTGCCTGGATGCTGTAGTGCTTGCGGTCCAGCGCGAGGCTGAGCCGGTTGCTCATGTACTCGCGCAGTCTGCGGCTGAGTTTTACACCTTTGGTAGCGACGATCGCGATGCTCGGTTTCATCAAAGACTCCAGTTCGTTTGAGGAGCAATCATCATATGGCCGCGACATGGATTAAAAAAGCGAAGATAATCGAAGAATTACTTCGGAAAAACAGAACAATGAAATCATCGTCGCTGAACTTTCGGCATCTGCACTATTTCTGGGTAGTGGCCAAGGAGGGCAGCGTCACGCGCGCCGCCGAACGGCTGGGGCTGGCGGTGCAAACCGTCAGCGCCCAGCTCTCGCTGCTGGAACAGGAGGTCGGCAAGGCGCTGCTGGCGCCGCAAGGACGGCGCCTGGTGCTGACCGAAGCGGGGCGGCTGGCGCTCGGCTACGCCGACCAGATTTTTCTGCTGGGCGAGCAGATGCAAGAGGCGCTGGCGGCGGCTGACGATGAACCGACCATGCGGCTGGCGGTAGGGATTTCCGATTCCTTGCCAAAACTGATCTCGGCGCGCCTGCTGGAGGCCGCCTTGCGCTTGCCGCAACGGGTCAAGCTGGTGTGTTTCGAAGACAAGTTCGAAGCGCTGCTGGGCGATCTCACGCTGCACAAGCTGGACGTGGTGCTGACCGACCGGCCGGCGCCGTCCGGCACGGCGCTGCGGGTGTTCAGCCATCTGTTGGGCGAGAGCGATATCGCGCTGTTCGGCAGCAAGGAGCTGGCCAAGCGCTATAAGCCCAAATTCCCGGCCAGCCTGCGCGGCGCGCCTGTGTTGCTGCCGACCCGCAATAACGTCATCCGCGGACGCATCGACCATTGGTTTGAGACGCGCGAGCTGCGGCCGGATGTGGTGGGGGAGTTCGATGACAATGCTTTGCTGAACACTTTCGGCCGCAGCGGCCTCGGCCTGTTCCCGGCGCCGTCGGCGCTGGCGGCGGATGTCGAGGAACAGTTCGGCGCCGTGCTGATCGGCCAGCTGGAGCAGGTGCATGAACAGTTTTATGCGGTCTCGAATGAGCGCAAGATCAAGCATCCGGCGGTGGAGGCGATCCTGTCGGCGATCCATGGTCGGGTGTTTGCGCAAACCAGGCGCAAATGAATCGTGAGTTCCGAGCCGCAAATAATGCGGAATCGTAGCCACACGGTCTCCATCATTGAAGAATGTATTTGATTACTACAATTAATGGATAATTAGTTACAAATTGAAATGTTTATCTTAATAACCTAGAATGATGCACTTAATCCAGTATTCAGAACGTCGGCGTCGCCGAGAATTTCAAAAAAGGGCTCAGCGTGGCATTTTTCCCCGTTTTCCTGTCAGTGGTTTTGGTGGTGCGCAATCAAACTGAGCACATCGAAAAAATACTGTCAGATGCTGCTGTCAGCATTTCTTCCTTGGTCAGCGACTACGAGCTGATCGTGGTGGACAATGCCTCGGACGACGATAGCATAGCCGTTTTGAAAAAAATGACGGGGGAGAATGGACACCCCAATTTGCAAGTCTATGCTCTGACCAAGGCAGTCGATACCGATACGGCATCGTGGATCGGCCTGGAAAACGCCTTGGGAGACTTTGTTGCCGTTATTGATCCATGTGCCGACGATATCGTTTTTTTACCCGAAATGCTTGACCAGGCTGCCAGCGGCGCTGACGTGGTGTTTGCCAAGAACAACCAGCAAAGTGCTGCCCAAACTCTTGCTTATCGAGGGGCGCATGCGGTTTTCAACGTGCTATACAAGTGGTTCAATGGCGTCAATCTTGCGCAAGATGCGCCGCAATACCGCATTTTGAGCAAGAAAGTCGTCAATTTCATTCTTCAGCATCCGCAACCTTCGATGACCTATCGTCATCTTCCTGCGACCGGCGGTTTCTCACGTGTCAATCTCAGCTACAGCTCAACCCCAAAGATTGCGCAAACCAAACTGCTGAACGACAGTATCGACAGGGGCATCCGATTGCTGGTTTCGACCACCCGCGCGCCGATGCGCCTTGTGACTTCTCTTTCATTGTTTGGCGCCGTTGCCAATCTGGTGTATTCCCTCTACGTGGTGGCGGTTGGACTGCTTGATGAGCATGTCGCCCCAGGCTGGGTTAGCCTGTCTTTACAGCAGTCAGGCATGTTTTTCCTTATATCCTCAGTTCTCTTTGTGCTGGGCGAATACATCTTGCATATGGCCAATCTGTCGAATGAAGGCCCGCAATATCACGTCGGCCAAGAATTTACTAGCGCTCGCATGACGCGCCGGGAGAAGCTCAATATCGAGGAAGTATCGTCAAGGCCGGTAGCGGGGATCTGTTCCGAGCGTGTAGGCTGATGCTAAATGAGGTAAGCCACGATGCCGTGATTATCGGTGGCGGATTCTACGGTGCAGCTATTGCAGTCTACCTGGCCAAGCAGCGCGGTTTCAAGCGTATCGTTATTATAGAGCGCGAGCAGGCGCTCCTTACGCGCGCTTCTTACAGCAATCAGGCTCGCGTGCATAACGGATACCACTACCCTCGCAGCTTCACTACTGCGTATCGAAGCCGGGTTAACCTGCCCAAGTTCGTACGTGATTGGCCGGCGGCTGTACACAGCGATTTTCTGAAATTATATGCAATTGCGCGCCGCAACTCGAAGGTTACCGCAAAGCAGTTTGAGCGCTTCTGCCGCGAAATTGACGCCCGCATACGACCTGTCGAACTAGCGCAAAGAGCGCTGTTTGAGCCACGCCTGATCGAAGACGTATTCGTGGTGGAAGAATACGCTTTCGACTCTACCAAACTGGCAAGTTGGGCCTTGCGAGAACTGCAGCAACACGGTGTGCAAATCAGATGTGAAACTTACGCTACTTCAATCGCGAAGGCGGGGCGGAAGGCATTGGTAGTTGTCGCCAAAAATAACCATGGGACTGAAGAGTCCATCTCCTGCCGCTACGTGTTCAATTGTACCTATAGCGGCCTCAACCAGTTCAAAGGGGATTTTCCTGGAATACGATCCGGACTCAAGCAGGAAATCACCGAGATGGCATTGATGCAAGTGCCCGCTGCTCTTGACGGATTGGGAATCACGGTAATGGACGGTCCTTTTTTTTCGATGATGCCGTTTCCTGCGCGCGGGTTGCACACGCTTTCCCATGTCCGCTATACCCCGCACATGCACTGGGACGATCAACGAGGAATCGACCCCTATCAAAAACTCAGACAGTACGATTGCGCAACCCGTGTCGACCGCATGGTCCGTGACGTAGGTCGCTATTTACCGGCAATGCGCGACGCCAAGTACGTGGACTCGCTGTTTGAAGTAAAAACCGTCCTGACAAAGAATGAAGGCGATGACGGAAGACCGATCCTGTTCGAAAAACATCTGGAGTTACCTGGTTGTTACTCTATATTAGGCGGAAAAATAGACAATATATACGACGTTCTGGAAAAGTTGGACGGGGAGCAGCTTGTTGCGGCAACAAATTAGGAGCAACTCGGATTTGGAGGAATGTATGACTAATGCACTCATTGGATATTCCGGCTTTGTAGGAGGGACGCTGCTCAAGCAAGCGGCCTTTGAATCGCTTTATCGATCAACAAATATTGCTGAAATTGATGGCCAATCGTTTGATACTGTGGTTTGCGCAGGCGCCCCTGCACAAAAGTGGATCGCGAATCGTGAGCCTGAGGCGGATCGTCAAAAAATTGACGGCCTGATTGCGCATCTCAAGACAATACGCTGCAACAATTTTGTTTTGATCAGTACTGTCGATGTTTTCAAAAATCCGGTTGGAGTTGATGAAGATACGCTTGTCGATGTCTCTGGATTGCACTCTTACGGTCTGCACCGGCGCTTGCTGGAACAGTTTGTCGAGGCTCATTTCACGAACCACCTGATTGTTCGTCTTCCGGGGCTGGTAGGCCCTGGTCTGCGGAAAAACGTTATTTTTGATTTTTTGAATCAAAATAATCTAGATCTGATCGACAGTCGCGGGATTTTTCAGTTTTATCCGATGGTCAATCTCTGGTTCGATATTCAAATAGCGCTCAATGCAGGCTTGAATTTGCTGCACCTTACCGCAGAGCCGATCAGCGTGGCGAATATTTCTCTCAAAGGATTTGGCAAATCCTTTGAGCACGCCCTGCCTAATGCGTCTGCTACCTACGATATGCAGACCCGTCATGCCCCGATTTTTGGCGCTGCCGGCCGGTACCAGTACGGCGCGCGTGAAACCATTCAGGCGGTCAGAGCATATGGGCAGTCCGAGCCGCTTACAATCAAGCCGGGTTTGGGAGTGAAATAATGAGACTGGCTATTTCAAACATTGCGTGGGATCCGTCGGAAGATGAAACAATCGCCGAGATCCTTGTGCGCTCAGGCGTCGATGCAATTGACATCGCTCCGGGAAAATATTTTCCAGATCCGCTCCAGGCGACCGAGCAGGACATTGCTTCTGTCAAGAACCGGTGGGCGGAACGTGCCATTGAAATAACTGGTATGCAGGCACTGCTGTTTGGTACAACCGGCTTGAATGTCTTTGGCGACTCTGACGTTCAGGACGCGATGCTGCGGCATCTCACTGCGGTATGCCGTATCGGCGCCGGCCTTGGCGCCCGGAAGCTGGTGTTTGGCTCACCGAAAAATCGGGACCGCAGCGCTTTGAGCGATCAGGAAACGGAAGATATTGCGTTACCGTTTTTCAGGCGCCTGGGCGATATAGCCGATTCGTTTGGCGTCATGATCTGCCTTGAGCCGAATCCTCAATGCTATGGCGCTAACTTCATGACCTCTAGCGCTGAAACCGCAATGGTGGTGCGGGGGGTCGGGCATGCCGCGATTCGAATGCAACTGGATACCGGCGCGCTTGCCATCAACGATGAAGATCCAGGCATAGTGCTGCAGGACTGTGCCGATCTCATCGGCCATGTTCATGCTAGCGAGCCGGACTTGCTTCCGCTGGGAGATGGTGGAGCCGATCACGCCAAGGTGGCTGCTGCCTTGCTGCGGCATCTGCCTGATCATGTCGTTTCGATTGAAATGCTGGCGACAAAGAACGAGCCGCATCATGTATCGATTGAACGTGCGCTGGCCGTGGCAATTCGATGCTACCGCGGTAACAGCGCCAAGACTTCCGCATGAGGTGGCTCATCCTGATTCTTGGCATCGCTTCTAACGCTTCTGCTAGCATTCTAGTCAAGATAGCCATGATGCCGCCTCGAAAATTCCCATCTCTTACAGATCCCGTGGCAGCGCTTGGCAATTGGCCTTTCTGGGCAGGACTGGGGCTCTATGGGGCGGCATTCCTGCTCTATGCCGCGGCTTTGGCTCGCTTGCCGTTGAATGTCGCACATCCGGTCCTGACCGCGGGAGCAGTGGCGACCGTGGCTTTGTTTTCGATATTGATTTTTCGGGAACCGTTTCACTGGACAACCGGTGCTGGAATTGCGCTCGTTATTGCCGGTGTTGCCCTGATTACGATTCGAGTGGTTTGAAGATTGAAGAAGAAAAGAAAATGATGCCTGATATTACCCGTGAAGTGCGCGCCAGCTGGCAAGTTCCCACCTATGAAACACGCTTTTGGCTTGGACGACGGCACCCATACTGTGTCGTGATTCCGGTGATAAATGAAGGCACGAGGATAGGCAACCTTCTTTCCAGGATGGCGGCACTAGGAATCGACCGGGTCGCCGACATCATCATCGTTGATGGCGGCAGCACGGATGGTTCACTGGAACTTGAATCATTGCAGAAAAAAGGCGTATGCGGACTACTAGTCAAGACGGGATTCGGAAAATTGAGTGCTCAGCTTCGTTGCGCCTATGCTTTTGCGCTTGACCAAGGTTATGAAGGCATCGTCAGCATTGATGGCAACGACAAGGACGATCCGGAAGCGATACCGCGCTTCATTGAAAGCTTGAGGCAAGGCGTGGATTTCGTGCAGGCATCGCGTTTTATCGCCGGCGGGGTAGCAGAGAATACGCCAAAATCACGGGATTTTGCCATCCGTTTCATTCATGCCCCGATGCTAAGTCTATTTTCGGGTTTTCCATGGACCGACACTACCCAGGGTTTTCGCGCTTATAGCCGGGCAATGATGCTTGATTCGAAAGTAGCGCCGTTTCGTGACATATTTATGACCTACGAGCTGCTCGCCTATCTTTCTTACCGAGTGCCCAAACTTGGCTACCGCTGTCTTGAGTTGTCGACCATCCGGCGCTACCCAAAGGGAGAAATACCTACCAAAATCAGCGCCTTCAAGGGGAATCTGTCGGTGTTACTGGTCCTCTTCCGAGCATGTTTTGGTGTATATAATCCTATTGGAAATTGATTGTGACTATTCTGATGTTTAAACAATTTTCTTCCATGGAAAAACTTGCCGTGGCTGCCCCATCGTGTGTACTTGCTGCTCTGGCGCTGGTGGCGAGCCTCAAATTTTCGCTTGCGCCGAGCTATGCTGATTTTATCGTCGGAAATATTGCATGGCAGGCTGATACAAAGTTGCAAGATCTTATAGCCGCACCAGTTCTTATTGCCGTTTTATTCTTCGGAGTGCTATTTTTATCACTTCAATTGATCAAGCAAAAACAGCAGTTTGGTGAAGGTTGTTCCATTGAATTATCTAATCAACTGATTTGGTGGTCTGTGCCATCCATTGCTGCCATTTTCAGTTTGACTCTAGGTTTTGCAATTGATGAAAAATTATTGATCATGTCCTCCACCGGGATTGGTCTTGTGGCGATTATTTCCGCTTCCTGTACGGCGAAGAAAATAAAAATTAGTCCGGAAATTATCGGCGTTGGTACACTTTCAATAATGTTGGCCGGGCTTATTCCTCTAGAAATTGCTCTTGTACTGGGGAGAGCTCCAATAGCTTTAGTTTCATCCGTTACTGTTGCTGGTTACGAAATGGCGACCTATGTAGTTAGCGGAATTGGACTGCTTGTCTGGTTGCTCTATGGCGTACGCTATCCAGAGAAATTGTCTCGTTTATTACCGAAACTGATATTGATAGGACAAATTGGCCTGCCAGCGCTGTTTCTGTCTCTCTACCCAGCACGGCTGCTGCAACCCGACGGAATACTTACGAAATATCAAACTACTTGGGGGTTCAGGGTCCTCGTTGCGGGCATGGTTGCTTGGGGAATGTTTGACGTAATACGTCGCTATCGGAAATTTTCGACAATTGCGGGCTATAGCAGGGCATTTTTGTTTTCTCCAATAGCATTATTTGGGCTTTTGATTGCTCTTAAAGTTGGCAACACGATAGCCCCGTTTATTAGTCCAGACGACTACCATTTTGGTGAAATGACGCTGGGAGTTTGGTCGTATTTGCATGGGGTAATACCGTATGTCGGATACATTCCCTCCCACGGAATAGTTTCGGATGATTTGTCTCCATTTCTTTCATATATTTTTTATGACGGAACTGCCGGAAGTTTTGTGGAGGCGGGCCGCTTAAGTTACGCTTTACTGGCATTCGCCACTTTTATATCTATCTATCGCTTCTCTGGCAGCATTGTGCTTGCATTTGTATCGACTTTTTTTGTTGGTGGAAATTTGGCATGGCTCTTTTTTACCCCCTTTCTTTGTTTATGGTTCAGTCGCTCGCTATGCGCTAATCCGGCGAAATGGTTAAGCGTCTGGATGATAACGGCGATCATTGTCATCTTGGCCGTGCCAGGCCAAGGGATGTTGCTTGTTGCCGCGTCCGGGGTCATGGCGCTTTACATGATATGGAGTCTTTGGCAGGACGCCACGCAAAGAAAGTGGATGAGTATTGGAATATCGCTGCTCGCGCTCATCGTCGCTGCGCTCGCAATGCCAATGTTGCAGATGTTGCAAGGCGCGATACAGTATGTATTGGAAAACGGCCCCATTAATCAAACAGCTTACGGTGTATCTTGGGCGCTCAGTTGGAAAGCAGGCGCAAATGCAGGCTTCGTATTTGAAGCGATTCGTATGTCATGGGTCGTCGTTCCTTTTGTTTGCATGATGCTAATTTACGCCGGTATGAAAGATCAGGCCGATAGAAGGAATGTTGTTCTCCCCGCCATCGTTGTTTTCCTGTTCGTCATGCTGCTGGTTCCGTATTCCATGGGGCGGATTGATCCAGGGGGGGTATCAAGACCAGGTGTCGTTGCAATTTTCTGCTGGGCGATATTACTACCTGTGACAACATGGCGATTTTTAGCGCCGGCAAATAGAGCAGCTTTGATCCTTTTGATTGCAGGCATGAGCGCCACCCTGAATTTTACTCAACTGTCGGTTTTCAATTTGGTTTCAGCTGCTTCTGCCCAGGTGAACTCCGGCATATTGAAGAATGGGCCAAGCGCGGGCTTGGCCAATATTGGTATGGCTACAGTTCAGGACGCGCATTGGGATCGTCTTACTAGGTTGAATGCACTATTGAACAACAAGCTTGCTCCGGACGAAAGCTATCTTGATTTGACATCTCGAAATGCGCAGTATTTTTACTTAAATCGACTTCCGATGATGGCCGTGAGCGCTCCTTATAACATGGCGCCACCCACCCAGCAGGAGCGTGCAGTAAAGCAGCTTTCACAAAACTTACCGCGCGTCGCGCTTCTAGATGGAGCGAATATTATCCATGACGGAGGTGGTCTTGCGTTGCGTGATCCTTATTTATACCGCTTCACTCTTAATAATTATTTGCCGCAATTCGAAGACGGTTTTATTTTTGGCTATAAGCGCACTATTGGATCGAGCCATGGTGAGCCAGCGATTGATGCTGTCGCCAGAAATTTGACTGATGAAAATTGGGATCGTGGCGTTAATCGCAGAGAGCCGGCGATTCTTATAGAAAACCCTGTCTTGTTATCACTTCTTGCTGCGGGTACTCAAGTGAGAATCGGCGTGGATGAGATGCGCAGGATCAATAGGATTTCGAAAGAAGAAAACACGATCTGGCTAGATGGCTCCGTGATTGATGCTGCGGCAGCGGGTTATCCGAAACAAATTCAGGTTTTAGTTACTCCGGGGCTGGACGCCGAATACAGAACGGCTTTGTTTGAGAAAGCGTTCGCGCTATCAGATTTCAAAAAAATCCCAGTTGCCTGGGGCAGGTCGGAAAGATCCTTAGCGCGGAAAATGACATTGATCACGAAGTTTGACACGTTGACTCCCTCTATACATGATCTGGTTTCTGAAAATGGGCATTACAAGGTTACCGGCATTGACCCGCTGTTGAGTTTTGATATTTCAAATCTTAATCTTGCCGGAACCGATGCAGGACTTTTGAGATTCAGTTTTTCTTGTATAAACAGGAGCTCAGAGCCACGCATACAGGTGTTTTGGTGGGGGGACGATCATAATGGTCCTTTTGAGGTCTCTAGTGTACGATTTACTGCGGATGATGGAGCCTTGATAGTCCCTCTTGAGGCATCTCCGCGTTGGCTGGCAACCAAGCACGTCAAAGGGATTCGGATTGATCTCGATAATGCATCGGCATGTACTTCGTTTAACGTTAAAGATATATCCCTTCTCCAGCGGCATTTGAAATAGAGTTTTTTGTGAATGGGAGGTCATTTTTTTCCGATGAATGATGACCACTCTGAATATTCGGGAGATATTGGCGCAATATTTATCTTCTTGCTAAACGAGGTGAAGACAAAGACCGGCGATGTTCGCCAGGACTGTTTCCTGTCCATTTTTTAAATGCCCGATGGAATGTACTGGGATCGGCAAAGCCGAGGCTGATGGCGATTTCTTCGATGCTCCTGGCCGAACCGCTCAGGTAGTTGATCGCCAGGTCGCGCCGCAGATTGTCCTTGATCGCCTGGTACGATTGCCCCTCCTGGCTGAGCTTGCGGCGCAGCGTCGAAGCCGGCGTCTGCAGCTGCCGCGCCAAGCTGTCGAAATCCGACCATTCATTCATCGGCCGCTGGCGCAGGTGGCGGCGGATGGTGGCCGCCAGGCTGTCGTGGTTGCTGTATTTCACCAGCAGGTTGCCGGGCGCTTCACGCAGGAAGGCGGGCAGCGTGCGCTGGTTCTGCACGATCGGCAGAGCCAGGCAGGCGGCGTCGAAGGTGATGCTGGTGCGCGCCTGGCCGAAGCGCGCCTGGTCGCAGAAGCGGATCTTGTAGTCGAGGCTGGAGAGCGGTTCGTCGCAGCGGAAATCGGCCGACAGCAGCTGGATGCGGCGGCCGATCAGCCAGCTGCCGACGCCGTGCACGAACATCAGGAAGGTGGCATAGGTGAACATGCGGCGCGGGCTGCCGCTTTCATTGATGACGATGCAGGCCACACCATCCTGTTGCGACAGGCTGGCCGAGATATCGTCCAGCACCAGCCGCAGGAAATCCAGCATGCGCGACAAGGCCTTGCCCAAGTTGGCGCTGTGCAGGGCGCTGCGGCACAAGAGATTGAAGCTGCCGACCCGCATCGGATGGCTGTCCATGCCGAAGAATTCGTCGTCGGTGGCTTGCGAGATCAGATACCACAGGCGGCCGTAGCCGGCTGCCGCCACACGCGCGTGCGACGCCGTCAGCAGGCGCGGCGAAATCCCCGCCTGCAGCAGCGCATCGGTATCCATGCCGCGCTGGCGCATGCAGTGCAGCGCTTCGCCCACCAGGCTAATCGCAATTGTTCCCTTTTCCCAATCTTCCATAATTCCTGGCTATTGCAATTCCGATCAACCGTAATGATCGCTTTTAACATGGCCCCAAGTCACTAAATATCCTAGACTTAGCCCCAATACGCTGATTTCTCATGACAACAAAACAAGAGCTGACCCAGTCAGTCATTTTAGGTTAGAGGAGAACATTCATGTCATCAGGCTTCCAAGGCGCGACCCATGCCGTGCCGGACTATGCGCAGTTCTATGCCGATTTCAAGCTCGACAGGGTGGCTGCCGAACTGGCCGGCAACCTGGAGACGGGCGTCAATGCCTGCATCGAATGCTGCGACCGCCATGCCACGCCGGGCCGCATCGCCCTGAACTGGGAAGGCAAGGATGGCCGCAGCGCCAGCTATACCTTTGCTCAGTTGCAGGAGTTGTCTGGTCGTTTTGCTAATTTCCTGAAGGCGCAGGGCGTGCAGCCGGGCGACCGCGTCGCCGGTTTGCTGCCGCGCACGCCGGAACTGCTGGTGGCGATCCTCGGCACCTGGCGCGCCGGTGCGGTGTACCAGCCGCTGTTTACCGCCTTCGGTTCGAAATCGATCGAGTACCGGGTCGCCGCCAGCGAGGCCAGGCTGATCATTACCGATGCCGACAATCGCCATAAGCTGGACGAAGTGCCGCAATGTCCGCCGGTGATGACGGTCAACGGCGCCAGCGCCTTGAATGCTGGCGACCTCGGCTTCTGGGACGAGATGGGCAAGCACTCGACCGAATTTGCGCCGGTGATGCGCAAGGCCGACGATGCCTTCATCATGCTGTTCACCTCCGGCACTACCGGCCCGGCCAAGGGCGTGTCGGTGCCGCTGAAGGCGCTGCTGTCGTTCTATGTCTACACCCGCTATGCGGTCGACCTGCGGCCCGAGGACGCGTTCTGGAATATCGCCGATCCGGGCTGGGCTTATGGCCTGTATTACTGCGTGACCGGACCGCTGATGATGGGCCACGCGATTACTTTTTACGAAGGTTCCTTCACCGTAGAGAGCACCTACCGCATCATCAAGAAATACGGCATCACCAACCTGACCGGCTCGCCGACTGCCTATCGCATGCTGATCGCCGCCGGCGCGGATGCCGCGGCGCCGGTCAAAGGCCAGCTGCGCGCGGTCAGCAGCGCCGGCGAGCCCTTGAATCCGGAAGTGATCCGCTGGTTCCGCGAGCATCTGGATACGCTCATCAACGATCACTACGGCCAGACCGAAACCGGCATGGTGCTGTGCAATCATCACGGCTTGCAGCACGAGGTGCACATGGGCTCGGCCGGCCTCGCCATGCCGGGCTACCGGCTGGCGGTGATCGACGACGATGAAAAGGAACTGGGCGTCGGCGAGCCGGGCGTGCTGGCGGTGGATCGTCCGCGTTCGCCCATCTACTGGTTCCAGGGATATTGGCAGCAGGACAGCAGCCGCGACCAGAGCGACTATTACATCACCGGCGATACGGTGGAGCGCAACCAGGACGGCAGCATCAGCTTTATCGGCCGTGGCGACGACATCATTACTTCTTCCGGCTACCGCATCGGCCCGTTCGACGTGGAGAGCGCGCTGCTGGAACATCCGGCGGTGGTCGAAGCTGCGGTGGTCGGCAAGCCGGATCCGGAACGCACGGAACTGGTCAAGGCCTTCGTCGTCCTCGGCAAGGATTACGCGCCCAGCGATGCGCTGACGGAGGAGCTGCAGCAATACGTCAAGCGCCGCCTGGCCGCGCATTCCTATCCGCGCGAAATCGAATTTTTGACAGAATTACCCAAAACCCCCAGCGGCAAACTGCAGCGCTTTATCTTGCGCAACCAGGAAGTCGCTAAAGCAAAAATGTAAGGAAGAGAAGATATGCAAATCGAAAACAATGTATTCCTGATCTCCGGCGGCGGTTCCGGCCTCGGCGCGGCCACTGCCGCCATGCTGGTGCAAGGCGGCGCCAAAGTGGTGATCGCCGACATCAACCAGGAAGCCGGCGCTGCGCTGGCGACGCAGTTGGGCAGCAATGCTCGCTTTGTCGCTACCGATGTCTGCAGCGAGAGCAGCGCACAGGCAGCCGTGGACACCGCAGTCAAGGTGTTCGGCGGCCTGCACGGCCTGATCAGCTGCGCCGGCGTGGCTCCTGCCAAGCGCATCGTCGGCAAGGAAGGCCCGCATGGGCTGGAAGACTTTACGCGGGTGGTGCAGATCAACCTGATCGGCACCTTCAACATGATGCGCCTGGCGGCCGACGCCATGAGCAAGGGCGAGCCGAACGCGGACGGCGAGCGCGGCGTGGTCATCAACACCGCTTCGGTAGCAGCCTTCGACGGCCAGATCGGCCAGGCGGCCTATGCTTCGTCCAAGGGCGGCGTGGTGGCGCTGACCTTGCCGGCGGCGCGCGAGCTGTCGCGCCACGGCATCCGTGTGATGACGATTGCGCCGGGCATCATGGAGACGCCGATGCTGCTGGGCATGCCGGCGGAAGTGCAGGAAGCGCTGGGGAAAATGGTGCCGTTCCCGCCGCGGCTGGGCAAGCCGGCCGAATTCTCGGCGCTGGTGAAAACCATCCTGGAAACGGTTTATCTGAACGGCGAAGTGATCCGCCTGGACGGCGGCATCCGCTTGGCGCCAAAGTGATTGCCTGAAGCGGGCCGGATCAGCCTGTGCTGGTCCGGCCTGTAGTTCCTATCGTTTTACAATTTCCTTGTTGAAGAAATCATAGATGCCGTTCTCGCCCATGCGGCGGGCATCGGCCAGCTCGCCAGCCTTGGTCGAGTAGATGATCTTGTTGTCCGGGCTGAGCAGCACTGCCGCCGGAATGCCTTTTTTGATCGGGTTGCCGTAAGACTGGGCAACGTCGAGATTCTTGTCGAAATTGCCGACATCGACCTTCACCAGAATGAATTTGCCGTCGATCAGCGCTGCGCTTTTGCCGTGCAGGGCCTTGTCCAGTTCGCGGCAATCGGTGCACCAGTTGGCGCCGAACACCAGGATCACCTGTTTCTGGCTGGCTTGCGCCTGACTCAGGGCCTGGCTGACGTCGGCCTTGGCGTCGGCTTTTTCGTCATAGGGCAGGTTGGCTGCCGTCACCGCCTGCGCCAGCAGCAAGCCCAGGCACAGCGCAAAGAATTTTTTCATGATGCGGTCCTCAATAGTTCCGAATGGTTTGGGTAGGCATCCGCCAGCGGCCGGATGTTTTACGAATGTGGTTGTATGTCTGAGAGTATATTTCGTTTTGGCAATTGATGGCGCCATCCTGGTTTTCTGGGCGCCATTCGATATTGAACGATAGCACCTGCTTAGGATCAGAGTAAGCGCATTTAGCTGGAAAGCCCCGTGAGTCTGTCAAATTATGGCAAACTGCGGGCTGATTTTGGGAGCCTCGCATTGAGCATCATAAAAAATTTACCATTTGAGTGGCTGGTCGGCATCCGCTACACCCGTGCGGGCAAGCGCAGCGGCCGCAACAGCTTCATTTCCTTCATTTCCCTGATTTCGATGGCCGGCATTGCCCTTGGCGTCGCCGCGCTGATCGTGGTGCTGTCGGTGATGAACGGCTTCCAGAAGGATGTGCGCGACCGCATGCTGTCGGTGCTGGCGCATATCGAAGTGTTCGACGCTTCCGGCTCCATGCAGAACTGGGAAGAAGTCGCCAAGCAGGCCTTCAAGAACAAGGAAGTGATTGGCGCCGCCCCCTATGTCGATGCGCAAGCCATGCTGGTGCGCGACAGCGTCCTGCGCGGCGTGGCGGTACGCGGCGTCTTGCCGGCCGAAGAGCCCAAGGTGTCGGACGTCGCCAAGAAGGTCAAGCAAGGCAGTTTCAACGACCTGAAGGCGGGCGAATTCAATATCGTGCTGGGGATCGAACTGGCGCATGCCTTGAGCGTCGGCATCGGCGACAAGGTGACGCTGATGGCGGCGCAGGGGCAGGTGACGCCGGCCGGCGTGATTCCGCGCTTGCGGCAATTTACCGTGGCCGGGATTTTCGAGGCTGGCCATTTTGAATACGATTCGACCCTGGCCTTCATCCATCTGGACGATGCGGAAAAGATGTTCCGTCAGGATTCGCCCTCCGGCGTGCGCCTGAAGGTGACCGACATGCTGGAAGCGCCGCAGATCGTGCAGCAGCTGGCGACCACGCTGCCGCCGAACCTGTACCTGCGCGACTGGACCCAGCAGAACAGCAACTGGTTCGCCGCGGTCAAGACCGAGAAGCGCATGATGTTCATCATCCTCACCCTGATCATCGCGGTGGCGGCGTTCAACCTGGTGTCGACGCTGGTGATGACGGTGACCGACAAGCAGGCTGACATCGCGATCTTGCGCACCCTGGGCGCATCGCCCGGTTCGATCATGAAGATCTTCATGATCCAGGGCGCGCTGGTGGGCCTGATCGGCACCGCCATCGGCGTCGGCGGCGGCGTGTTGATCGCCTTGAATATCGATGTCATCGTGCCGTTCATCGAAAACCTGCTGCACGTGCAGTTCCTGCCGAAGAGCGTGTATGTGATCACCGAATTGCCGTCAGACCTGCGCTGGCCGGACGTCTGGACCATCGGCAGCGTCGCCGTGGTGCTGGCCTTCCTGGCGACCCTGTACCCGAGCTGGTGGGCCGCCCGGGTGAAACCTGCCGAGGCATTGCGTTATGAGTAATACAATCAATACAATCGATACAATCGATACAATCGATACAAATAATCAAAACAATAATCAGGTGGTGCTTTCCTGCCGCGGCCTGGGCAAGACCTTTACCCAGGGCAGTTATTCGGTCAAGGTCTTGAACGGCATCGATATCGATGTCGTCAAGGGCGAGCAGGTCGCCATCGTCGGCGCTTCCGGTTCCGGCAAGTCGACCCTGCTGCACTTGCTGGGCGGCCTGGATACGCCGACCGCCGGCAATGTCAGCCTGCTCGGCAAGGACTTCACCACGCTGGGCGAAAAGACCCGCGGCGACTTGCGCAACAATGCGCTGGGTTTCGTCTACCAGTTCCATCATCTGCTGCCGGAATTTTCGGCGCTGGACAACGTTGCCATGCCGCTCATGATCCGCCGCCTCAAGCGCAGCGATGCGCAGCAGCTGGCGCGCGAAATCCTGACGCGGGTCGGTTTGGGCGAGCGCGTGATCCACGTGCCGGGCGAGCTGTCCGGCGGCGAACGCCAGCGGGTGGCGCTGGCGCGGGCGCTGGTGACCAGGCCGGCCTGCGTGCTGGCCGATGAGCCGACCGGCAACCTCGACCGCGCCACCGCGCAAATGACTTTCGACCTGATGCTGGAATTGTCGCAGACGCTAGGCACCGCCTTCGTCATCGTCACCCACGACATCGAACTGGCGCGCCGCTGCGGCCGCATCCTGCACCTGTCGGACCGCGGGCTGGAGCCGTATCGGGACTAGGGCTTGTTAAGCGGAGGAATCAGGAAGCCGGCGTCGTCAGATTGCCGGCTTCTTTGTTTTGCAGGTTGCGGAAAGCCTGAGGCTTATCGGCCGAAGCGGCTATGCTCAAAGCGCGGATCGGGGCCGTTTTCCAGCTTGCGCACAATGCCGCTGTCGTCGAAATACACCGTCATCTCCGAGTTCCAGACGCCCGATTCCTTGTAGGCGTAGTTCCAGCCGTTCAGCTTGACCCGGTCGTAGTAGACGGTTTCGAAAGGCTTGCCGATGGTGCGCAGCACATCGGCCTGGTTGAACTGGCCGACCTTGATGGCGGCAAATTTCTCCAGGGTTAGAACTTGCTCATAGGAAATTAATTTATGGTCGGGGCCGATTTTCGCCATGTACGTCGCCTGGCCGAATGGGCCGCGCGCATATTCCAGTAGCACATCATTGCCGTCTTGATAAGTCCCGGTCGGCTTGCCCAGGCGCGCCAATACTTGCGCTTCCGGCTCGCCCGGATTGACCGGCGGCGCCAGCAGCGAGGCGCAACCGCCCAGGCTGAGCAGCAGGCCGGCTAACAAGGCGGGGTAGAGTTGCTTCATGACTATGCTCCAAAAATTGATTGTTGTTGGTGTCGCGCTAAGTATTTGAATCCGCAGGTTTTTTGCTATATACTGCGCGTCTGGTCAAGTTTGACCGGATTTTTTAATTGTTTGTTCACGGTGCATAGGGTTGCGTACTCTGTACACCGCTTGTGAAAGGTAAAGCATGACTATCGAAAAAACAGCCAAGGCCGCTATTATCACTGATAATGCGCGCGGTCAAAACGACACCGGCTCCCCGGAAGTGCAAGTTGCGCTGCTGACAGCCCGTATCAACGACCTGAACGGTCACTTCAAAGCCCACGCCAAGGATCACCATTCCCGCCGCGGCCTGATCATGATGGTTAACCGTCGTAAAAGCCTGCTGTCCTACCTGAAGGGTAAGGACCTGAACCGTTACCGCTCGCTGATCGAAAAACTCGGCTTGCGTAAGTAATCGTCAGTGCGCGACTCATCGTCGGCCGACGTTATTTTCTGCGACATCCTGTTTCGATATTTCGCGACGATGTCCTTGGTCCGTCGATAAGTTGAAAAAAATGCCTGTATCAGTCTCTGATGCGGGCATTTTTGCTTTTGGCAGCAGCTTTTGTGCAGCTTATCTGCACAAGTATTAGAAGTTAGTTCTACGCAAGGAGATGGCACTCGCTGGCTATGTCAGCGTTGCGGCTATCTGTGGTGAGGTGAACGACAGCGCCTGAAAATCTGTCGGCAAAATGAAAGGATATATTGTGTTTAATAAAGTTACGAAGACATTCCAGTATGGCCAGCATCAGGTCACCCTGGAAACTGGCGAGATCGCTCGCCAAGCCTCCGGCGCAGTGCTGGTATCGATCGAAGATACCGTTGTGCTGGCTACCGTTGTGGCACGCAAAGATGCCAAGCCAGGTCAGGATTTTTTCCCGTTGACCGTTGATTACGTTGAAAAGACATACGCAGCTGGCCGTATCCCAGGCGGTTTCTTCAAGCGCGAAGGCCGTCCTTCCGAAAAAGAAACCCTGACATCGCGCCTGATCGATCGTCCGATTCGCCCGCTGTTCCCAGAAGGTTACCTGAATGAAGTGCAAGTCATCATTCACGTGCTGTCGGTCAATCCAGAAATCGATCCGGACATCGCTGCAATGATCGGCGCCTCCGCCGCTTTGTCGGTTGCCGGCATTCCTTTCGCCGGCCCGGTCGGCGCTGCGCGCGTCGGTTACATCGACGGCCAGTACGTCTTGAACCCAACCACTTCGCAACTGACCAAGTCAGCCATGGACCTGGTGGTTGCCGGTACTGAAACCGCCGTGCTGATGGTGGAATCGGAAGCCAAGCAACTGTCGGAAGAAATCATGCTGGGCGCGGTTGTATTCGGCCACGAGCAATCGAAGGCAGTGATCGACGCGATCCACGAGCTGGTGCGCGACGGCGGCAAGCCTGAAGTCGAATGGAGCCCGGCGCCGAAGAACGACGCCCTGATCGCGCGCGTTGCGCATTTCGGCGAAGCCAAGCTGCGTGAAGCCTATCAAACCAAAGACAAGCAAGCTCGTACTACAAAGCTGAAGGACGCTTTCGCTGAAGTCAACACAGCACTGGCTGCCGAAGCTGCATCGATTGGCGCTACTGCACCTGATTCGTCGGAAGTCAGCGGCATCCTGTTCGACCTGGAAGCCAAGATCGTCCGTTCGCAGATCCTCGAAGGCGAGCCACGCATCGACGGCCGCGACACACGCACCGTGCGCCCGATCACGATCCGTACCGGCGTCCTGCCGCGTACCCACGGTTCGGCATTGTTCACCCGTGGCGAAACCCAGGCGCTGGTAGTCGCTACGCTGGGCACCGCGCGCGACGAACAAAAGATCGACGCGCTGATGGGCGAGTACTCGGACCGCTTCATGCTGCATTACAACATGCCACCGTTCGCCACTGGCGAAACCGGCCGCGTCGGTACGCCTAAGCGCCGCGAAATCGGTCACGGCCGTCTGGCCAAGCGTGCTCTGCAAGCAGCACTGCCGGCGCCGGAAGATTTCAGCTACTCGGTGCGCCTGGTGTCGGAAATCACCGAATCCAACGGTTCGTCGTCGATGGCTTCTGTCTGCGGCGGCTGCCTGGCGCTGATGGACGCCGGCGTGCCGATGCAAGCGCACGTGGCCGGTATCGCCATGGGCCTGATCAAGGATGGCAGCAAGTTCGCCGTCCTGACCGACATCCTGGGCGATGAAGATCACCTGGGCGACATGGACTTCAAGGTAGCTGGTACAGCCAACGGTATCACTGCTCTGCAGATGGATATCAAGATCCAGGGCATCACCAAGGAAATCATGCAGGTCGCTCTGGCGCAAGCCAAGGAAGGCCGTATCCATATCCTGGGCAAGATGCAGGAAGCCGTACCGCACGGTAAAACCGAGCTGTCCGATTTCGCTCCGCGCCTGATCACCATCAAGATCAATCCGGAAAAAATCCGCGACGTGATCGGCAAGGGCGGCGCCGTGATTCGCGCGCTGACCGAAGAAACCGGCACCCAGATCGATATCAGCGACGAAGGCGTCGTGACTATCGCTTCGGTGGATGCTGCTGCAGGCCAGGAAGCCAAGCGCCGTATCGAAGAACTGACTGCTTCGGTTGAAGTCGGCAAGGTCTACGAAGGTACTGTCTTGAAGCTGCTGGACTTCGGCGCAATCGTCCAGGTATTGCCGGGCAAAGACGGTCTGCTGCACATCAGCCAGATCGCCAATGAGCGTGTGAATGCCGTTGCCGACTACCTGAAAGAAGGCCAGCAAGTGCGCGTCAAGGTTCTCGAGACCGACGACCGCGGCCGTCTGAAACTGTCGATGAAGGCAGCCCAGTCTGACGAAGGCGGCGAAGCTGCTCCGGCAGCGGCACAGTAATTCCGCAGTAAATCAGCGGTATGAAAAACGCCCGGGATGCTTATGCATTCCGGGCGTTTTTACGTTTACCAGGCAAGCTGAAGGCCAGTGCGGCTGGCTTACTCGCTGCTCCAGCCCTCGATGTTGAGGTGATAGCGTGTCGAGCGGCCGGCGCCGGCGCGCCGCAGCAAACCCATCTCTTCCAGTTCGATCAGGTCGCGTGAAGAGGTGGCGCGCGAGGCGCCGCTCAGGTGTTCGTATTTCTTTGTGCTCATGCCGCCTTCGAAGCCACCCGGTCCGGCATCCAGCAAGGCATTCAGCAGCTTGCGCTGGCGCGGAGCGAGTTCTTTGTCGCGATGCGCGAACCAGAATCTGGCCTTTGCCAGCGACTCGTCAATCACCAGCGAAGCCTGCTCGCAGGCGATCCGGACCTGCGTCACGAACCAAGTAACCCAGCCGGTCACATCCAGGCTGCCATGCTGCGCCAGTTCCAGCTGCCGGTAATAATCGTCGCGCTGTTCCTGCAGGCGTTGCGAGATACGGATCAGGCGACTGCTGTCGCCGCTGTCGCGCGCCAGCACCAGGTCGATCAGCACGCGGCCGACACGGCCGTTGCCGTCCTCGAAAGGGTGGATGGTTTCGAACCAAAGGTGGGCCAGGGCAGCCTGGACCAGGCTGTCCGCTTCCTGCTTGCGATTCAGCCATGCGAGCAGCTGCTGCATTTCAGCCGGAACCGTCGCCGAGGGGGGCGCTTCGTAATGGATGTTTTCGTGGCCGAGGCGGCCGCTGACGATCTGCATCGGTTCGGCGTGGTCGCGGTAAGCGCCGACGTGGATCTTGCTCATGCCGGAAAAGCCGGTCGGGAACAGCGCCGCCTGCCAGGCTTGCAGGCGCGCATCGCTTAAAGGAGCGGCGGCATTGCTGATGGCGTCGTCCATGATGTCCAGCAAGCCATCGACATGACGAGCGGCTTGCGGCCCCTTGCTGCCGGCGACCCCGAGCCGGCGGCCGACCGATGAGCGCACTGCCTGCAAGTCCAGCCGCTCGCCTTCGATGGCGGCGGTGGCCACCGCTTCCTGGCTCCAGGCTTCCGCCGTCAACGCTTGGCGCTGCTCGAATCCCAGCGCCGCCAGCTTGCCTTCCACCATGCCCTGGGCGCGCCTGGCCAGCGCGATTTCAGCGTTGACCCGCAGTTCGTCATAGCGCAGCTGGGGCCAATCGGGTTCTTGCCAGATCAGATGAGGTGAATGCATAGATTTATCGACTCGCTTTCTGAGTCGATTATATTGCATAATCGACTCGAAATATGAGCCGATTGAGCGGCGAAAACGACTCATCGGCTGATGATGGCGGGATTTTATTATTTTTTTTGCAATAAAAAAGCCGCCCGGACATTGCTGTCCGGGCGGCTTTTCCGTGTGCAGCGTCTGGCTTAAATCCGGGTGTTAGTCGAACACCGGAGATTCCACACCCAGGATCTTGTGCAGCTTCGGCGATGTAGTGGTGTACTGCATGTGGATCTTCTTGTCCGGGAAAATGTAAGGCGCAGCGCCGAAGGCGGCCAGGGCGGCTTCATGGAAGCCCGACAGGATCAGCTTCTTCTTGCCCGGATAAGTGTTGATGTCGCCCACCGCAAAGATGCCCGGCACATTGGTTTCGAACTTCTCGGTGTCGACCACGCGCAGCTGCTTGCGCTCGATATCCAGGCCCCATTCAGCGATCGGGCCGAGTTTCGGCGACAGGCCGAAGAACACCAGCAGGGTGTCCAGCGGCAGGCGGCGGGTGACGCCGTCCGGGCCGGTGACCTTGATCTCGCTCAGCTTGCCGTCCTTGGCTTCATGGCCGGTGACCTGCCCTACCAGGAATTGCATTTCATAGGCTTCGCACAGCGCTTTCATCTTGGCGACGGAAGCAGGAGCGGCGCGGAATTCTTCACGGCGGTGCAGCAGCACCACCGATTCAGCCTTGCCGACCAGATCCAGCGCCCAGTCCAGCGCGGAGTCGCCGCCGCCGCAGATCACCAGGTTCTTGCCATGGAACTGGGCTGGATCCTTGACGCGATAAAACAGCTGCGTATTGTCGTACTGGTCGATGCCGTCAACCTTGATGGTGCGCGGCTGGAACGAGCCGACGCCGGCGGCGATGAAAATGGTCTTGGTGATGAAGCGGGCGCCGGCGGAGGTTTCCAGGTCGAAGCGGTTGTCTTCGCGGCGCGCCACCAGCGTGACTTCCTGGTTCAGGTGGAAAGTCGGCTCGAACGGCTCGATCTGCTTGAGCAGGTTGTCGGTCAGTTCCTGGCCGGTGCAGACCGGCACCGCAGGAATGTCGTAGATCGGCTTGTCCGGATACAGCTCCACGCACTGGCCGCCGACGACCGGCAGCGAGTCGATGACATGGGCCTTGATTTCCAGCAGGCCGAGTTCAAAGACCTGGAACAGGCCGACCGGACCGGCGCCGACGATGACGGCATCGGTTTCGATCACGCTGTTGGCAGAGGCGGGTGCGGGTGCAAGTTTGACGGTGGTATCCATACGACGATCTGATTCCTGTTTCAGTTGAGTCCCCCAAAACGCCGTGGCCGGAGTACTTGCGATGGCTGCGACGGCGATTGGATGAAAGTTTCGCGTTGTTGTATCTGGGGCGATAGGTGCTGCGCTGTGGCTGGGGGCAATGGCCTGGCTTTATTGAATAATTTGCGCTGCCGGCATCCTGGCCGCCGATGCTGCGCGGCGGCCCGGGGCTGGCTTAACGTTGCAAAAATTCCAATTTATCTTTGACATCCTTCCATTCCTCGGCTTCGGCCAGAGGGGCGATGGTCTTGGTGATCGACGGCCAGTGGCGCGACAGGTCTTCATTGAGCTTGATGAATTGCTGCTGGTCCGCCGGCACATCCTCTTCAGCATAGATAGCGTTGACCGGACACTCGGCCACGCATACCGCGCAGTCGATGCACTCGTCAGGGTCGATCGACAGGAAATTCGGGCCTTGGCGGAAGCAATCAACCGGGCATACATCCACGCAGTCGGTATAGCGGCAGCGAATGCAAGATTCGGTCACAACGTGGGTCATAACAACAGTCCTATCTGTAAATAATGGTCTTGATGCGGGTCTTGAGGCGGCGTCTGGATAGTGTGGGGCCATGCTTGCCCTACTATATATTTACCCAGTCGCAAAGCCTTGTATTTTAAGGTAATTCGGGTTTTCTCACAAACTGCTGTTATATAGAATCCATATAAGCAAATGTGAAATTCACATTAGCGGAAAATCTCCCGATTCCGTAGTTTTACCATATCCGGCGCAATGGCTTTCCGGCGCGGACGGATTGCTTGCATGAACTTGCCAAACTGGCTATCGTTACTGCCTTTGTTGCTACGGATTAATTATGTCATCTTCCAATGAGGGCTCCACCAAAGCCATCTTTTATGCCTTGGGCGCCAATGGCGGCATCGCGCTGGCGAAATTCGCCGCGGCCGTCTATACCGGCTCGGGGGCGATGCTGGCGGAAGCGATCCACTCGCTGGCCGACTGCACCAACCAGGTGTTCCTGCTGATCGGCCTGAAAGAGGCCAAGCGGCCGGCCAATGCCTCGCATCCCATGGGTTACGCGCGGGTGGTGTATTTCTGGGCGATGATGGTGGCCCTGCTGCTGTTTTTTGTCGGCGGCGCATTTTCAGTGATGGAAGGGATCGAGCACCTGAAGCATCCGCAGCCGATCAGCACTCCCTGGATTGCGCTTGGCGTGCTGGGCGTGTCGGTCGTGCTGGAGGCCTTCTCCCTGCGCGGCGCGCTGGTGGAAATCCGCAAGATTGCGCAAGGCAAGCCGTTCATGCAGTGGTTCCGCGAAACCAGGCAGTCGGAGCTGATGGTGGTGGCAGGGGAGGATATCGCCGCGCTGGCCGGGCTGGCGCTGGCCTTTGTCGCGGTTTCCCTGACCGTGGTCACCGGTAATCCGCTATGGGATGCCTGCGGCACGATTGCGGTGGGCGTCTTGCTGATGATCGTCGCGGTGCTGGTGATCCGCGAAGTGAAAGCCATGGTCACCGGCGAGTCTGCAGCGCCCGAGGTGCACGCCGCCATCAAGGCCTACATCGAAGCCGATGCCGAGGTCGCCGGCGTGCGCAACCTGATTTCCATGCAATGGGGCGAGCAGGTCATGATCGCGGTGCAGGCGGTGATGCGGCCGCAGCCGTCCGATGTGGCGCTGGTGGACGCCATCAACCGTATCGAAGCCGGCATCCAGCAGCGCTGGCCGCAGGTGCATTGGTGCTTCTTCGAGCCCGACCATGCGCTGCAGGCGCCGAACGCGGCATCAGGCATGTAAAAAATGTACGACGAGCGCAGCAAGCTGGAGGCTCGCTGTCACAGCGGATGCAATAAATAAAGCCGCTGCTGTAAGATGTGGAATCGGCGCAGGCCGCGCCTTGCCTGCACTGGCCATCTTTCATCACCGCCCAGACACCATGATCATTACTTCACTGCTCGACACCGATCTGTATAAATTCACGATGATGCAGGTAGTCTTGCATCATTTTCCGGCGGCGGAAGTGGAGTATCGCTACAAGTGCCGCAACCAGGGCGTGGATCTGCGGCCGTATGTCGATGAAATCCGCGACGAGATCGCCGGCCTGTGCCGTTTGCGTTTCCAGGAGCAGGAGCTGGCTTATCTCAGCGGCATGCGCTTCATCAAGAACGACTTCATCGATTTCCTCAGTCTGTTCCACCTGCAGCAGAAATACATCAGCGTGCAGCCGTCGGCGGCCGACAACGGCGAGATCGATATCACGGTCAAGGGTCCCTGGCTGCATACCATCCTGTTTGAAGTGCCGGTGCTGGCGATTGTCAATGAAGTGTACTTCCGCGCCACCCGGAGCGCGCCGGACCTTGTGGAAGGGCGCAGCCGCCTGCAAAGCAAGATGGCGCTGATCCGCGACAATCCGGCCATGGCCGGCTGCAAGGTGGCGGACTACGGCACGCGCCGGCGTTTTTCCCGCAGCTGGCACGAAGAAGTGGTGCAGACGCTGCAGCGCGATTTTTCCCAGCATCTGGTCGGCACTTCCAACGTTTATTTCGCCATGAAATACGGCATGACGCCGCTCGGCACCATGGCCCATGAATACCTGCAGGCCTGCCAGTCGCTCGGCCCGCGGTTGCGCGATTCGCAGATCTACGGCTTTGAAATGTGGGCCAAGGAATACCGCGGCGATCTCGGGATCGCCTTGTCCGACGTCTACGGCATGGGTGCCTTCCTGCGCGACTTCGACCTGTATTTCTGCAAGCTGTTCGACGGCGCCCGCCACGACTCCGGCGATCCCTTCGATTGGGGCGAGCGCCTGATCAAGCATTACCAGGACAACCGCGTCGATCCCTCGACCAAGACGCTGGTGTTTTCCGACAGCCTGGATTTCGCCAAGGTCAACGAGCTGTACCTGCGTTTCAAGGACCGCACGCGGGTCGCTTTCGGGGTCGGCACCAACCTGACCAACGATCTGGGCTATACGCCCTTGCAAATCGTCATGAAGATGGTACGGTGCAATGGCCAGCCGGTGGCCAAGCTGTCCGATACGCCGTCCAAGAACATGTGCGACGACCAGCCTTACCTGAACTACCTGCGCCAGGTTTTCGAGATCGCCGAGCCGGTCAAGGCGGCCGGCCAATAGTGTTCATTTGTTATTTATTCAACATTGGTTTCCGATTAAAATGACCTGCATTTTTTGTTCGTTCACCTTATCCGGAAGACTACATTGCATAAAAAAATACTTGCCGTCCTGATCGCCTGCCTTCCCGTCGCGGCGCAAGCCGCGGAACTCGACGGCGCCCAGCTGTCCGCCTGGTGGGGCGTGCCGTTCATGGGCCTGCTGCTGTCGATTGCGCTTGGCCCCTTGCTGGCGCCGGCGTTCTGGCACGATCATTTCGGCAAGATTGCAGTGGCCTGGTCGCTGGCTTTCCTGATTCCCTGCGCGCTCGGCTTCGGCGTGCCGATCGCCGCCGCCGGCGTGGTGCATGCCTTCCTGGCCGAATATTTCCCCTTCATCATCCTGCTGACCGCCTTGTTCGTGGTGGCCGGCGGCATCTGCCTGCGCGGCCATTTGCGCGGCACGCCCGCCATGAATACCGGCCTGCTGGCGCTGGGCACCGTGCTGGCCAGCCTGATGGGCACCACCGGCGCCGCCATGCTGCTGATCCGGCCGGTGATCAACGCCAATGAAAACCGCAAGCACACGGTGCACATCGTCGTCTTCTTCATTTTCCTGGTGGCGAATGCCGGCGGCGCGCTGACGCCGCTGGGCGATCCGCCGCTGTTCCTGGGTTTCCTCAAGGGCGTGGATTTTTCCTGGACCTTCAAGAACATCTTCGGCCAGACCATGTTCATGTGGGGCACGCTGCTGGTGATTTTCTACCTGCTGGACAATTACTATTTCCACACCAAGGGCGAGGTGCTGCCTCCCAAGCCGGACCCATCCACGCCCGGCGTCAGGCTGCATTTCGAAGGCAAGTTCAATTTTTTCCTGCTGGCGGTAGTGGTGGGGCTGGTGCTGATGAGCGGCTTCTGGAAGCCGGGCGTCAGCTACAACATCTATGGCACCGTGGTCGAGTTGCAGAACCTGCTGCGCGACGGCCTGCTGCTGGTGGTGATCCTGCTGTCGCTGTGGCTGACGCCGAAGATCGCCCGCGAAGGCAATGACTTCACCTGGGGACCGATTCTTGAAGTGGCCAAGCTGTTCGCCGGCATCTTCGTCACCATCGCGCCGGTGATCGCCATGCTGCGGGCCGGCGAGCTCGGTGCTTTCGGCATGGTGGTGCGCGCGGTCACCGGCGCCGACGGCCAGCCCAACAACGCCATGTATTTCTGGGCTACCGGCGTCTTGTCGTCGTTCCTCGACAATGCGCCGACCTACCTGGTGTTCTTCAATACCGCTTCCGGCGATGCGGCCGAGCTGATGACAAAGCTGGCGGCGACGCTGGCGGCGATTTCCTGCGGCGCGGTCTTCATGGGCGCCAACAGCTATATCGGCAACGCGCCTAACCTGATGGTCAAGGCGATTGCGGAGGAGCGCGGCATCAAGATGCCATCGTTCTTCGGCTACATGGTCTGGGCGTGCGTGGTGCTGCTGCCGCTGTTCGCGGTGATGACCCTGATATTTTTCCGTTGAACCGAACTGACGTCGGATTGCAAATGAAACCAAAGATATTGATGGCGCGGGCAGTGTTCCCGGAAGTGATTGCCAGAATGGCGCAGTATTTCGAGGTTGAGAGCAACCAGGAAGACCGCATCTTCAGCGCCGCCGAACTGGCTGAAAAGCTGAAGGACAAGGATGGCGTCATCGCCACCGCCAGCGAACGCATCTCGGCCGCGTTGCTGCAGTCCAGCCCGCGCCTGAAGGCGGTCTGCAATCAAGCCGTCGGCTACAACAATATCGACGTGGCGGCAGCCACCAAGGCCGGGGTGATGGTCACCAACACGCCGGACGTGCTCAACGAAACCACGGCCGATTTCGGTTGGGCCTTGCTGATGGCGACCGCGCGCCGCGTCACCGAGGCCGAGCACTGGCTGCGCGCCGGCCACTGGAAGCAGTGGCGCTACGACAGCTTCCTGGGCGCGGACGTGCATGGCGCCACGCTGGGCATCATCGGCATGGGCCGCATCGGCCAGGCGATTGCGCGGCGTTCGATGGGCTTCGACATGCAGGTGCTGTATCACAACCGTTCGCGCCTGGCGCCTGAGCTGGAGGCGCGCGCCAACCAGGCGCGCTATGTCAGCAAGGAAGAATTGCTGGGCGCCGCCGACCACGTGATCCTGGTGCTGCCGTATTCCCAGGAATCGCACCACACCATCGGCAGCGCCGAACTGGCCCTGATGAAACCGGGCGCGACCCTGGTCAACCTGGCGCGCGGCGGCATCGTCGACGACCTGGCGCTGATCGCCGTCTTGCGCGACAAGAAGATTGCCGCGGCAGGGCTCGACGTTTTCGAGAACGAACCGGCGCTGCATCCGGATTTCCTGGGTTTGTCGAATGTGGTGCTGACGCCGCATATCGCCAGCGCGTCGGAGCCGACGCGGCGCGCCATGGCCGATTGCGCGGCGGACAACCTGCTGGCGGCCTTGCTGCCGGATAAGGATCGGATGTATCCGCCCAACCTGCTCAATCCCGAAGTGCTGGGCAAGGTGACGCTGGCGAAGCCATAAAGTCCTTCAAAGAAAAAAAGGCGCGAAACAGAAACCTGTTTCGCGCCTTTCGTGTTTTTGTGGAGCAGGACTTAGTCTTTCAAGCCTTCGACCAGGTCGATGTACTGCTGCTGCGCTGTTTCCTGGCCAGTGCCTTTCAGCTCGTTCCAGGCATCCCATTTGGCGCGGCCGACAAAGTCGGTCATGCCTGGGCGTTCGCCTTGCACGTCGCCGCTGCTGCCTTGCTTGAACAGCGCGTACATCTTCAGCATGGTCATGTTGCCAGGACGCTCGCTGAGTGTCTTGGAGTCGGCCTGGGCTTGTGCGAATTGGGCTTGGAGTGTCATAAGAATCTCGTAGGGATGAAGGGAGAAAATCGGATCAGTCGGGAGTGACGGCGCCGACCACGGCGGAGCCGGCTTTGACGGTGCCTTCCACCACGGTAGAGGCAACGCTGACAGCTGCGCTGCCGACGCTGACGCCGGCGCTCACTGCGCTGCCGGCCACGCTCACCACGGTGCAGCCGCCCAGCAAAGGCGCGGCCAGCAGCAACGCTGCCATCCAGCGTGTCATTGGGGTGAAGTCAGGAAAACGGAAATGTTTCATCGGGTGGCAGCGTCAGGTTTCGGCAGGGCTTATACGCCCAGCAGTTCAACTTCAAAAATCAAGGTAGCGTTTGGCGGAATCACGCCACCGGCGCCGCGCGGGCCGTAACCCAGCGCTGCCGGAATGATCAGCTTGCGCACGCCGCCGATTTTCATGCCTTGCACGCCTTCGTCCCAACCCTTGATGACATGGCCGGCGCCCAGCGGAAACTCGAACGGGTCGCCGCGGTCCTTGCTGGAGTCGAATTTCTTGCCGGCGCTGCCGTCCGGATTCTGCAGCCAGCCGGTGTAATGCACGGTCACGTGATTGCCGGCTTTTGCTTCGGCGCCGTCGCCAACGGTGACGTCGTCGTACTGCAGGCCGGAAACGGTAGTGGTGGTCGACATGGGAATCCTCTTTTAAGTGAGATAAAGTTATAAAATGATTAAATATTTGCGAGTTGCTTCATCCGCAAAAAATAACCGGGCGCAGCTGAAGCGCCCGTGGTTCGTCAGGTAGTGCAGTGTAAACGAAAATCCGGCCGGCAAGCTGTGTCCGCAGGCAATCTAGTGGGATGCCTCGCTACGGCGGTAAAGTCATTTAAATCTATAGGTGTCATTCATGCGCGGTAAAATGCTTCCTTTTGCTTCTCAGAGTTTAGTCATGTCCGTTTTTGTACGTCGTTCCATGGTCGCCGCTTGCGGTTTGTTGACAGCATTTTCCACTTTCGCGGCAACACCGCCGGCCGCTGCTCCGCAAGCGTCGGCCGCCGGCAATACGGTAGTCATCCTGAATTCGCGCGACGCTACCATCACTTTGCTGGACCAGGCGACCTACAAGGAAATCGGTACTTTCCCGGTTGGCAAGGAACCGCACCACCTGATGCCGACGCCGGACAACAAATCGCTGATCGTGGCTGCGGCCACCGGCAATTCGCTGCTGTTCCTGGACCCGAAAAGCGGCCAGATCCAGAGCCAGGTGAAAGACATCGTCGATCCTTACCAGATCGGCTTTTCTCCCAATCAGAAATGGTTCATCGCCAACGGCCTGCGCCTCGACCGCATCGATATCTACGGTTACGACGGCAAGAACCTGAAGATCGCAAAGCGCCTGCCGCTGCCGTCCATGCCTAGCCATATGGCGTTCACGGCGGACAGTGCGCTGGCCTTCATCAGCCTGCAGGGCAGCGATGAGCTGGCGGCGGTCGACCTCGCCACCCAGAAAGTCAAATGGACCATGCCGGTTGGCAAGCAGCCAGCCGGCGTCTACATGACGCCCGATAACAAATACCTGCTGGTCGGCGTGATGGGCAGCGACTATGTCGCCGTGATCGACTGGCGCACCCAGAAGATCGTCAAGAAGATCAAGACCGGCGACGGCGCCCACAATTTCCGTCCGCAGGGCGACAACCGCCATGTTTTCGTTTCCAACCGTGTCGCCGGCACCATCAATGTGCTGGATTTGAACACGCTGGAAAGCGTCGGCAGCATCAGCGTCCCGGGCGGTCCGGACTGCATGGAAATCACGGCTGACGGCAAGACCATGTGGGTCACCCAGCGCTGGGTCAAGAAGGTGTCGGTGGTGGACCTGGCGACACGCAAGGTGATCAAGTCGATCCCGGTGGGCCGTTCGCCGCACGGCATCTATTTCAACAACCGCGCTTCGGAACTGTGATGCGTCTCCTGTCCCTGGTCAAACCCGGCCTGGCCGCCACGGCGGTGCTGGCAGCCGGCCTGGCGCTGGCGCAGCCGGCGACGTCAGCGCAGGCGTGCAGCGCCGGCACCATCTACCTGACCTTCGATACCGGCAGCCAGTCGCAAGCCCAGTACATCGCCCAGACCTTGCGCCGGCATCACATCAAGGCGACGTTTTTCATGGCCAATGAAAAGACCGTGAACGGCGACTACACCCTGGATCCGTCCTGGGCGCCGTTCTGGAAATCGCTGGTGGCCGACGGCCACGCATTCGGCAGCCATACCTTCGACCACGTCTACGCCAAGCGCGACCTGCCTGAAGGCAAGATCGAAGTGAAGCCGCAGTTCGGCGCCAACGCGGGCAAGCTGGCGGCCTGGAGTCCGCAGCAATACTGCGACGAGATCAAGCGCGTCGATCAGCGTTTCTACGAACTGACCGGCAGCCATGTCGATCATTTCTGGCGCACGCCGGGCGGCCACACCACGCCGCATACGCTGGCGGCAGGGGGAGCTTGCGGCTACAAGCACGTGGCCTGGGCCGACGCCGGTTTTTCCGGCGATGAACTGCCTAGCGACAAATGGCCGAACCAGATGCTGCTGGAGCGCGCGCTGAAGAACCTGCGCGACGGCGATATCGTCATGGCCCATCTGGGGATCTGGTCGCGCAAGGATCCGTGGGCGCCGGCGGTGCTGGAACCCTTGATCGGCGGCCTGGAGAAAAAAGGCTTTTGTTTCGCCACCCTGCGCGACAACCCGGCGTACCTGCCGGGGCAGGCGGACAAGCTGCATCGGCGCGGACTGAACGGCAAAGGGTAGTGACAAATCATGATCGATACCTTGATAAACTGGTTTGCCACCGTCCAGGCCTGGTTGTTTGAAACCGTGGTGCAGCCGCTCATGTTCCATGCCGGCTTCAGCGAATATCTGGAAGATGCCTTCGACGGCACCGAATGGTTCCTGATCGGCGTCTGCGAGCTGATCCTCCTGTTCCTCGTCCTGCGTCCGCTGGAAGCCTGGATTCCGGTGCATGCCTTCAACGACAGGCGCGCGCGCTGGACCGATTTCCTCTATACCGTGCTGTACCGCCTGGGCGCTTTCTCGGTCCTGGTGTTTTTCCTGGTCGATCCCTTGATGGCCAAGGCCACCGAGCTGCTGCACCTGGAAGGGATCAATCCCTTCAACCTGGAAAACCTGCTGCCCGGGATCAGCGACAAGCCGCTGGTCACCTTCCTGCTCTATCTGCTGGTGCTGGACCTGTGCGAATACGGCTACCACCGCGCGCAGCACAGCGTCGGCTGGCTGTGGGGCTTGCACAGCCTGCATCACAGCCAGCAGAACATGAACCTGTGGAGCGACGACCGCAATCATCTGCTCGACGGCGTCATCCACGATGTGGTTATGGCGCTGGTGGCGCTGGCCATCGGCGTCGAACCGGCGCAGTATGTGCTGCTGGTGTCGGTCACGCGCATGCTGCAAAGCCTGCAGCATGCCAACGTGCGTATCCATTTCGGCCGGCTGGGCGATGCGCTGCTGGTGTCGCCGCGCTTTCACCGCTGGCACCACGCCATCGGCATCGGCCACGAAAGCAAGGGCCAGGGCACGCTGGGCGGCCATAATTTCGGCGTGCTTTTTTCGTTCTGGGATATCTTGTTTCGCAGCGCTCATTTCGGCAAGAGCTTCGAGCATACCGGCATCCGCGACCAGCTTGCGACGGCCGGAAGGCCGGCGCGCGACTACGGCAGCGGTTTCTGGTCGCAGCAATGGCTGGGCCTGAAACGCATGGTTGAATTTTCCAGAAAGAGGTCACGCTGATGCGCCCGGTACTGGTTGCCTTCGGCCGGGCGCTGTTGTCACAGCTGCATTACCGCATGCTGATGCTGACCTTGCTGCCGTTCGTGTTGTCGGTGCTGCTGTGGGGGCTGGCGCTGTGGTGGGGTTTGCAGCCGATGATCGACTGGCTGCAAAGGAATTATTTTGCCGGCAACGACGGCCTCGGCATCGCCAATTACATCCCGGCCTGGCTTGGCCTGGGCGTGCTCAAGACCGTCATCATTCCCTGGCTGGCGCTGTGGGCCTTGCTGCCGCTGATGATCCTGACCGCCTTGCTGTTTGTCGGCGCCTTCGCCTTGCCGGCGACCGCGCGCCACATCGGCCGCCGCCACTTCGCCGCTCTCGAAATGCGCAAAGGCGGTTCGCTGCTCGGCAGCATCTGGATCTCCTTGTCGGCCTTCGCCGTTTTCTGCGTGCTGTGGCTGCTGACCTTGCCCTTGTGGCTGATCCCGCCGTTCGCCTTCCTGATCCCGCTGGTGCTGTGGGGCTGGCTGACTTACCGCGTGTTCGCCTATGAAGCGCTGGCCGCGCATGCCGACAAGGATGAGCTGCGGGCGATCCTGAAGATCCACCGCTGGCCCTTGCTGCTGATCGGCGTCATCACCGGCGCCCTCGGCGCCGCGCCTACCATGCTGTGGCTGGGCGGCGCGCTGTGGCTGGTGGTGTTTCCCTTGCTGGCGGCCGGCTCGATCTGGCTGTATGTGCTGGTATTCGTATTCACCGGCCTTTGGTTTGAGTATTATTGCCTGGCCGCACTGGCGAAATATCGGGCAGCGTCCGAGGCTGCTATCATTATGGCTAAACGCGATGACGGGCAGGCGATTCATCAATTGCCCGATACTTCGCAGCGTTAAAGGTTTTTGTCATAATTTCATTTATCCTCAGGGATCCTCATGGCAATCGGACTTATCATCATCGGCGACGAAATCCTGTCAGGCAGGCGAGTCGATAAACACTTTCCGAAAATACTGGAAATGCTGACGGCGCGCGGTTTGGCGCTGAGCTGGGCCGAATACATAGGGGACGATCCGGCGCGCATCACCGCCACCCTGAAACGCACGCTGGACAGCGACGATATCGTATTCTGCACCGGCGGCATCGGCGCCACGCCGGACGACCACACGCGCCAGTGCGCCGCCGCCGCGCTGGGCGTGCCGCTGGTGTTGCATCCTGAGGCGCGCGAAAAAATCCGCGAGCGCATCGCCGATACCGCGCGCGATGCCGGCCTCGCGCTGGATTACGATACGCCCGACAACCAGCACCGGCTGAAAATGGGGGAATTCCCGCAGGGCGCCGACATCATTCCTAATCCTTTCAACAAGATCCCGGGCTTCACCGTCCGTCACCAGGGCGCCGGCGCGCATCATTTCGCCCCAGGCTTTCCGGTCATGGCCTGGCCGATGTTCGAATGGGTCCTGGATACCTATTACGCCGACCAGTTTCATCAAAATCCGCAGCTGGAGCAATCGGTGCTGGTGTTCGAAGCCATGGAGTCGACGCTGACGCCGCTGATGGAAGCGATTGAAGCGGAGTTTCCCCTGGTGAAAGTATTCAGCCTGCCGCATGTGGGCGAGGGCGGCGTGCGCCGCCACATCGATCTCGGCGTCAAGGGCGAGCCGGTGCAGAGCGCCGCGGCGTTCGCCAAGATGCTGGCCGGACTCGACCAGTTGAAAGCCGAATACCGCCCCGCTTAAATTGCCCGGTAAATAATTCCTCCAATTCCTTCACCTAAACCACTGTGTAAAGCCGTTAGCGATTAACGGCGATCTGCACCCATCTGATTGATAATCACATGTTCGGATTTCTTTTCAAGCGCACAGAGCGTGCCGCGCCCCAGCCCGCAGTTGCTCCTCCGGCCGCGCTGCGCGCGGAAGCCAAGCAGGTTTCGGATCAGGCCCGGCAGCAAGCGCTGCAGCAGGCGCAAGCCTTGAGCGATGAGGCTGCCGCGGTGGCCTTCATCCTGCAATCGACGTTTGCCGACGCCCGCCTGGCGGCGGCGCAGCTGGTGCAGTCGTCGCCGGCGCTGGAGCAAGTGCTGCAAGCCTGCCGCAACACCGATCGCCGCGTCGCCAAACTGATGCAGGCGCGGCTGGACAGCGTGCGCCAGCAGCAAGCTATCGCCGGCAAGGCGGCTGCCTGCATCGCTCAGGCCCAGCGCCTGCAGCAAGAGCGGCAGCTGATGCCGAACCAGGTGGCGGAGCTGGACCGCAGCTGGGAAGGCAAGGATGTGCCGCCCGATTTGCTGCAGCAATTCACACAGTTGCGGGCTGCGCTGGCCGAGCGGCTGAGCGCGCAAGCGGTGTTGCAGCATGATGCCATCGGTTTGCTGAGCCAGGTGCGCGCCATGCATCTGCAAGCCAAGACCGGCCTGACCGATGCAGCTCCGGCGGCGCTGGATGCACTGGAAGCGCAGATGGCCAGTTGCGTCAGTCATTCTGAAGCCTTGACCTTGCCGCGCCACCTGGCGAGCGATTTTGCTCAGGAAGCGCAAGGCCTGCGCAAGCTGCTGCAGGATCTGCAACAACATCAGGCGGCGCTGCAGGCGCGCAATGAATTGCTGTCCAACTGGGAAGCGGCGACCGAGGCGCAGCAGCCGGAAGCCTTGAAAAGCGCATGGTCCGCCTTGCCAAAATTGCCGGTGGCTTTGCTGGACGATGGCCTGGAACAGCGGTACCAGGCATTGCTGAAACAGCATGCTCCGGTGGTCGTGCCCAAGCCGCAAAAGATTCAGTCCGAAGCTAAAGTTGCCGAGGCTGGCGAGCGTCCGCAAATCGCAGAAGCCCTGGATGGCCTGGAAAAAGCACTGGAAGACGGCGCACTGCAACAGGCAGTGGATTTTGACAAGCTCCTGCGAGCGATGGATTTCAAGCAGCACAAGCCGAGCGCCACCCAGACTAGCCGCCTGGCGCAAGCCCGCGGCGAACTGACTCGGCTGCAAGGCTGGGCGCGCTGGGGCGGCAACGTCTCGCGCGAAGAGTTGACCAAGGCAGCGCTGGAATTGCCGGCGCAGGAGCTGGCGCCGGCGGAACTGGCAAAGAAGATCGGCAGCTTGCGGGCGCGCTGGAAATCGCTGGATGTCAGCTCCGGTTCGGCGCCCAAGGCCTTGTGGGAAGGCTTCGACGCTGCCTGCACCGCCGCCTATGCGCCGGTGGCTGCGCATTTCCAGCAGCAGGCTGAACAGCGCCAGGCCAACCAGGTCAATGCCCGCGCCTTGATCGACGAGGTTCAGCAGTATGCGCAAAGCGCGCTGGCGACCGATGCGGCAGGCGCGGCGCCGGACTGGAAAATCATTGCCCAGTTCTGCCAGCAAAAGCAGCAGGCCTGGAAAACCCTGGGGCCGATCAACCGCAGCGAGAAAAAATCACTGGACGGCGCTTTTGCCGCCGCGCTGCAAAGCCTGCAAGGGCCGCTGGCGGAGCAGCAAGCGATCGAAGTCGGCCGCCGGGAAAAACTGATCACCGAAGCCGCGCAGTTGCCGGCCAACCAGCGCGACACCGCGGATCGCGTGAAGGAATTGCAGGCGCGCTGGCAGGAGCAGGCCAAGGCCTTGCCCTTGCCGCGCCAGGAAGAGCAGGAACTGTGGCTGCGTTTCCGCAGCGCCTGCGACGCCATCTTTGCCCAGCGCAAGGAAGCCGCCTCCAGCGCCGATGCCGAGCGGCGCGACAATCTGCGGTTGCGTGAAGAGCAATGCGCGGCGCTGGAAGCCTCTGTGACCGAGCCTGCGGCCGGATTGGCAAAAATATTGCAGCAGGCCCAGCAAGACTGGAACCGCGGCGGCCAGGTGCCGCGTGCGGCCGAGGCGCAAATCGATGCACGCTTCCAGGCCGCCGTAGCGGCAGCGCAGGCGATACTCGAACAGAGCCGGCGCCAGGCAGCGCTGGCGCAAGCCGATGCCTTGCGCGGCAAGCTGGCCCTGTGCCAGAAAATTGAAACGGCAATCGCCGGCGGCGCCAATGACAGCCCTGGCGAGTCCGACTGGCGCGGCGAGTGGCAAGCATTGCCTGCGCTGGCTCCGGCATTTGAAAAAATCCTCGCTGCCCGCTTTGAACGTGCCGTACAAAATGGCAGCGGCTACGCCGCCAGGCTGGAAGCCGGCCGCCCGTTGCTGCAGCAGGAGTTGCTGCGCGCCGAAATCATGGCCGGCAGCGACAGTCCGCCAGCGCTGTCGCGCGAGCGCCTGCAGTTGCAGGTGGAAGTCTTGCAAGCTTCGCTCAAGGCCGGCGGCGCCGCGAAAAATATCGAACAGCAGCTGTTGCATATCTGCGACTTACCGGCTTTGATGGACGACGCCGCGCTGCTGCGTTTGCTGAAACTGGTCGCCCTGGCCAAAGCGTGATGCCGGCCCGGATCGCACACAATGCGTCCGGGCAAAAAAATACCCCGGCGATCCGGGGTAAGTAACGATACCAGCGTTGCAGGTACCGAGGAGACCAGAAGCCGGCACGCGCTAGCGCGCCGGCAAAGAAGAATTACTTCTTGGTAGTAGTACGGGCAGCGCTCTTGGTAGCAGCTTGCGACAGTTGGTCGACTGCGTTGTTGACGTTGGTTTCCAGTGTTTCCACAGCTTGCTTGGTGCTCTTGGCAAACTGTTCGTAACCGGCGTTGGCGCTGCCGATTGCCGATTTGACGAAAGCAACTGCGCCTTCTGCGCCTGGAGGAACCGATTTCGACGCCTGGTCAACGAATTCGATGACTTTACGCTTGGTTTCCGCAACCTGGGCTTCAGCAGCCTTGGCCAGTTCGGCTTGGGTGCTGGAAGCGATGCTGGCGAAATGACGGCCGTAAGCGATGGCTTTTTCAGTGTTTGGCTGGGCCAGCGCTGCGCTCAGCGAGAAAAATTCCTGTGGGTCTTTCGCCGCAAACAGTTTCTGGGTAGTCGCGTTCGAATCTTCCAGCGAAGCCTTGGCGGCGTTCAGGTTGAGGTCGATCAGTTTTTCCACGCCGGCAAATGCCTTGTTGGTGAAATCGGTGAACAGCGCCAGATTAGCTTCGAAATTGGCTTTGGTAGCGGCTGAAAATTGTTCTGCAACGGTAGACATGGCTTCTCCTAGGATTCGATACGGTAAAAAAACGAAATTGGTAGGGCAACTAAGGGTGGCTAATCGCTAGCCGTTGATTACGTCTGCCAGTACGTTTGATACGCATTGTGCGACGCAACAATTTGATTGTAAATTATTCTGAAATCGTGTCAAGCGAATTTTTGTGCGCTGCAATATAAACTTGAGATTATTTAAGACTAAGCTTATGAAAAGCGCTTGTTTAAGCCGTTTTTGCTTGTTTATTTGTTATGTTGGCTGTCAAATTTACCAGTAACGCCTGTCATATTTACCAGTGTTAGACTGTTGTTTTATTGCACCTCGTCAGGCCCGCCTTGAAAGCCTTTTACAGCGATCATTTCGTCTTGCCTTTGCCGGCCGGCCATCGCTTCCCCATGCAGAAATACCGGCTGATCCACGAAGGCGCGCTGGCGACCGTCGCCGGCATCGATTTCCATGAAGCGCCCAGCACCAGCGACGGCGTGCTGGCGCTGGCGCATCATCCGCGCTACATCGCCGAGGTCAGCAGCGGCACACTGGCGGACAGCGTGCAGAAAGCCATCGGTTTTCCCTGGACGCCACAGATGGTGGAGCGTTCCAGGCGTTCCGCCGGCGCCACCATCGCCGCCTGCCGCGCAGCGCTGGCCGGGCCGGAACCGGTCGCGGTCAACCTGGCGGGCGGCACCCATCACGCCTTTGCCGACCAGGGCGCCGGCTTCTGCGTCTTCAACGATGCCGCCATCGCTGCCAGGCTGATGCAGGCGGAACGGCGGGTGCAGCGGGTCGCGATCGTTGACCTGGATGTCCATCAGGGCAACGGCACGGCGTCCATCCTGGCGCACGACGATTCCATCTTTACCTTGTCGTTGCATGGCGCCCACAACTATCCTTTCAGCAAAGAGCAGAGCGATCTCGATGTCGCGCTGGAGGATGGCACCGGCGACGAGGCCTACCTGGATGCCTTGCAGGGTGCGCTGGCAACCATGCTGGCGCGCTTTTCTCCGCAGCTGATCATTTTCCTGGCAGGCGCCGATCCGCACGAGGGCGACCGGCTGGGGCGGCTGAAGCTCAGCTTCGAGGGCCTGGCCCGGCGCGACGCCATGGTGCTGGAGACCGCCGGCCGTCTGTCGATACCGGTGGCGATCAGCATGGCCGGCGGCTACGGCAAGAATATACAAGACACGGTAGCGGTACACCTGCAAACTATCGCGCTGGCGGCAAGTTTTGCCAAAGACTTCGCTCTGCAGCGCCCGGCTGCGGCGCCGCTCACCCAACCCGGATAATTCCATGTCTTCAGCCAGTTCCTCGCCGGCGGCGCCTGTCGCCCATCCTTTGCTCGCGGCCATGCCGATGGTGTTCGTGGTGCTGTGGAGCACCGGTTTCATCGTCGCCAAGTTCGGCTTGCCGTATGCGCCGCCGCTGACGTTCTTGCTGCTGCGCTTCGGCGGCGTGCTGCTGGTGCTGCTGCCATTGGTGCTGCTGATGCGCGCTCCCTGGCCGCGCGGAAAAATCGCGCATATCGCGTTCGCGGGGATCTTGCTGCAGGGCGGCTACCTGGCGGGCGTCTGGTGCGCCATCAAGCTGGGCATGCCGGCCGGCCTGTCTGCGCTGATCGTCGGCATGCAGCCTATCCTGACGGCGTTCGCCGCGCCCTTGATCGGCGAATCGGTCAGGCCGCGCCAATGGCTGGGCCTGGTGCTGGGGATTTGCGGAGTAGGGCTGGTGGTGGCCGCCAAGATTACCCTGGTCGGCCTGTCCTGGACCAGCATCGGTTTATGCTTGATGGCGCTGCTGTCGATGACGGCCGGCACTCTGTACCAGAAGCGCCACTGTCCGCATTTCGATCTGCGCAGCGGCACCGTCATCCAGTTTGCCGCCTCGGTCGTGGTGCTGCTGCCATTTGCCATGTTCTATGAGCACCTGACGCCGGCGCTGGATACGGTGCAATGGACGCCGCGCTTCATCGGCGCCTTGCTGTGGTCGATCTTCGCCTTGTCGATCGGCGCCATCTTCCTGCTGTTCGCCCTGATACGCAAAAGCGCGGCCACCAGCGTCACCAGCTTACTCTACCTGACGCCGCCCACCACGGCGCTGATGGCCTGGCTGATGTTTGGCGAAGTCTTCAACCTGCTGGGCATTGCCGGCATGGTAGTGGCGATACTGGGCGTGGTCTTTGTCATGAAAAAATAAGCACGGCCATCAGACCGGCAGCAGCATCACCAGCTTCAGCTCAGGCCGGGTGGCGACCCGCAGGTTGACCTGGCGGTAAGCCAGCCGGCCCAGCGTCGGATGGGTAAAGCGGCGTTCGCCGCCTTCCTTTTCCACCACATCGTGCAGGTTCCAGGCGCGCTGGAACGCCGCGCTGGCGCTGCTCAGGCGCGCCACCAGCTGGGCAATTTCCGGGTCGTCCAGATACATGCCGCAATCGGCGCGGAACTCCGCCGCCAGGCGGCTGGCGCGCTGCTCCCAATCGCTGATCAGGAGTGCCGCCTGCGGCGCGCAGTAGGTATATTCGAGCAGATTCCTGCGGCTGTCTTTCTGGTCCAGCCAGCCGACGAACAAGGTCTTGGCGGCGCGGTTCCAGGCAACCGCGTTCCAGTGGCGGTCGAGCAGATAGGCCGGCGTCTTGATGCTGCCGGTGACGGCCAGGATTTCATCGGGAATGGCCTCGGCCTGCGAATCCTGCGCCTGCGGATCCTTTTTGCCGGACAGTTCAAACAGATAAGCGCGCTTGGCGCGCGACAAGTGCAAGGCTTCGGCGATCCTGGCCAGCGCCGCTGCCGAAACCGAGACGGTGCGTCCCTGTTCGATCCAGGTGTACCAGGTGACGCTGATATCGCATAGCTGCGCGACTTCTTCGCGCCGCAGGCCGGGCGTGCGGCGGCGGGTGCTGCCGCCCAGCCGCAGTTCGGCTGCCGAGAGCTGGGTGCGCTGGGTCCTGATGAATTCGCCCATTGCCTTGCGTTTGCCTGCTTCATCCATGGCGCGCTTTATCCTGTTGGTGGAGGTAATAGTATAAGCACTAGACTTGTAACAGGATACGGAATAATTACACTGGTGACTCGCCTACAGCCCTGGCCGCAAAATCCAAGCTGCGCCCGGGGCTCGGGTTTGTATGAACGCCCGTTACCTATTTCTGAGGAGAAGCTTATGAGCACTGTACGTAACCACGACAAGGTCGTGTCGGAACAATTCGGCAGCACTGCCGCGGCCTACCTGAGCAGCACCGTCCACGCCCAGGGCGCCGATCTGCAGCAGCTGGCGGCTTACGCTCAGCAATTCCGCCAGGGCAAGGCGCTGGACGTCGGCTGCGGCGCCGGGCACGCGGCGTTCGCCATGGCGCCGCATATCGGCACCGTGATCGCCTACGACCTGGCGGCGGAAATGCTGGCGGTGGTGCAGGGGGCCGCTGCCGAGCGCGGCCTGAGCAACCTGCATGTGCAGCAGGGCAGCGCAGACCAGTTGCCATTTGCCGATGCTTCTTTCGAGCTGGTCTGCACCCGCTACAGCGCGCATCACTGGAAAGACTTGCCGCGGGCGCTGGCCGAGATGGCGCGGGTATTGAAGCCGGGCGGCAAATGCATCGTGATCGATACGGTGTCGCCGGAAGATGTTCTGAGCGATACCTATTTGCAGTCGATAGAGCTGCTGCGCGATGCCTCGCACGTGCGTAACCGCAGCGTCCCGGCCTGGCGCCAGTTGCTGGCCGACGCCGGTCTGCGGCCGGCAGCTGACCAGAGCTGGAAGCTGCCATTGCAGTTCGATATCTGGGTCGCTCGCATGCGCACTCCGCCGGAACGGGTGGCCGCGATCAAGTCCTTGTGGGACAGCGCGCCGTCGGAAGTGTCGGCTTACTTCGGCCTGCAGCAGGATTATTCATTTAATATCGATGCAGCCCTTATGGAATGTTACAAATAGTCCTATGCTAAAGGAAATGTCTGGCCGTCGAGTTGCGGTAAAATCTAGCTCGCAAATCGTCGTCCAGACATCGAAAGTCGTTTAATTTAGTGCGCTAACTATCTAATTCTCTTGCGATTTTTCTGGTATTTGCCTACACTGCCACAAAGTTATAGATCGTCGCATATTGGAGCCGCAAATGGGCAAATCCGCGTTAATTGTTTTTTTGTCATTTTTCCTCGTGCTCGCGATCGCGCCCGCTGCTCCTGCTTCTGCCCAAACTAGTCAGTCCACTGCAAAGAAATCCGCGAAAAAAGCCGCGGCTGGCAAGGCTGCAACTGCCAAAGCTACTTCCTCCCACAAGAAAGCCGTCGCCAAGGCCGGCTCCAGAAAACACACCGTGATTGCCGCCCGCGGCCGCAGCAGCACTGTGGCTTCGCTCAACAAGAACGAAAAGCTGGTGAAAAAAGTGGTGATGGTGCATGGCCGCCGCAAAGTGACTTATCAGCGCGTAGCGTTTGCGCCGGTGGTGCCTGCCTTGCCGCCGGTGCTGTCGGCTGGCGAACAAGCCGGCCTCAACCTGACGCGCGATCCGCTGGAACTGAAGTCCAGCGTGGCGCTGGTGCTGGATCAGAACAGCTCGGAAGTGCTGCTGGATAAGAATTCGCAGGTGGCATTGCCGATCGCCTCGCTGACCAAGCTGATGACCAGCATGGTGGTGGTCGAATCGAAACAAGACATGAACGAAGTGCTGGCCGTGACCGATGACGACATCGACCGCGAAAAGCATAGCGGCTCGCGCCTGCGTGTCGGTTCGCAGTTGAGCCGGTCCGACATGCTGCATATCGCCCTGATGAGTTCCGAGAACCGCGCCGCATCCGCGCTGGGACGCAACTATCCGGGCGGCTTGCCAGCCTTTGTGATCGCCATGAACGCCAAGGCCAAGGCGCTCGGCATGACGGAAACCCATTATGTCGATTCAACCGGCCTGTCGCACCTGAACGTTGCCAGCGCCCGCGATTTGTCGCGCCTGGTGATGGCCGCGTATCAGCATCCGATCATCCGCCAATATTCAACCGATTCGAAATACGTAGTGGAGCCGGGCGGCCGTCCGCTGCAATATTCCACATCCAATCATCTGGTCGAAAATCCTGAGTGGCAGATCGGTCTGCAAAAGACCGGCTACATCAATGAAGCAGGGCGCTGCATGGTCATGCAGACCACCATCGAAGGCCGCCAGATCGTCATGGTGTTCCTCGATTCGCGCGGCAAGTATTCGCGCCAGGCTGACGCTGACCGCGTCCGCAAATGGCTGGCTGATTCGCACCCTGCTACTTTGACGCGGGTGAAGATCGCCGACGGCCAAAGCTGAATCTGATTGTCCGCCGGCGCCATCCAGCCGGCATCTGAAATTGAAAAAGAGTTTATTCATCGCTGAATAAACTCTTTTTTTATGTGCCGCCGCCTGAGGATTGGCGCGCCGCTATTGCTGCTGCGAGGCGTATCCCAGCACTGCGGAAATCTGGTTCGCGGTGCTGATCAGATCCTCCACCCATTCCTCTTGCAAACGGTCCGCCGGCGCCGAAATCGACAGGCCGGCGATCATCTTGCCGGAATCGTCGCGGATGCCGGCCGCCATGCAGCGCACGCCCAGTTCCAGTTCTTCATTGTCGCGCGCATAGCCTAGCGCGCGCACCAGGCTCAGCTCGCGTTCCAGTTTGCCGAGATCGGTAATGGAATTCTTGTTGTGTCCGGCCAGGCCGGTGCGAGTGGCGTAGGCGCGCACCATTTTCGGATCGTCGATGGAGAGGAACAGCTTGCCGGTCGAGGTCAGGTGCAAGGGCGCGCGGCCGCCGATGGCGCGCACCACCTGCATGCCGGAGCGCTCGGAAAACGCGCGGTCGATGTAGACGATTTCATCGCTCTGGCGCACCGAGAGATTGACGGTCTGGTTGGTCTTGCGATGCAGGCCGCGCATGAAATCCAGCGCGGCTTCACGCACATTGAGCCGGCTTTTCACCACATTGCCCAGTTCCAGCAGGCGCATGCCGAGCCGGTAGCTGCCCGGCTCGGAACGGTCGACAAAGCGCTTGACCACCAGATCGTTGAGGATCCGGTGCGCCGTCGACGGATGCAGGCCGGTCACCGCCGACAGCTCTTTCAGGCTGACCGGATCAGGGTAGAGCGCCAGCGTATCCAGCAGCGAGATCATGCGCTCGATAACCTGGATCGAAATCTTGTCGGCGTCGTCGGGAGTAGCTGTTTTCATTGATTTAATGGTGCATTGCAATGGAATGTTTATATCATAATGTGAAAAGCCGTGCATTGCTATTGTCATCGATTAGAGCGCTGCCACAATCGCCAATCGTTGATAAACCGTATAAAAAGAGCGATGAAAGCGCAAGCGTGCACTGCAGCAAGGCTGTTAAAATGCAAGGATTAAAGTGCAAGCAATCTGCATTTCCATCATCGCAAGCCAGCCTTGCCTTCAAGATCAGTACAGCATGAGCGAAAAACCGCAATCCACGCAGTCGCCGGCGCAGGAATCCCAGCCGCAACCGATTAGCGAATTCAAGAGCACCAGCGGCTTCAAGAGAATTTTCTCGGCTTTCTTTTATTCCGCCGAAGGCTTCCGCTCCGCCTGGAAAAACGAGCATGCATTCCGCCAAGAGCTGCTGATCGTCGTTCCCGGGATTATCGTTGCGCTGCTGCTGCCGGTGTCGGCGCTGCAAAAGCTGATGCTGATCGCGGTGCTGATCTGGATCATCATCATCGAACTGATCAATTCGGCGATCGAAGCGGTGGTCGACCGGGTGTCGCTGGAGCGCAACCCTCTTTCCAAGAATGCCAAGGATTTTGGCAGCGCCGCAGTGCTGCTGACGTGCGTGCTGGCGGTTGCTACCTGGGCCGTGATTCTTTACCCCGTCCTGATGTAATCCCGAAGTAGTCCCAAGCGCAAGGCCAATGCCGGGAAACAGTCCCGGCAGCGAATACCCATCAATACGCTTGCCCATGTTTGCACGTTTGTGTATATTTGTACTTGTTTATGCATGATGTGAGCTCATATGACTACCGCGAATCTGCTGCTCAAGGAACGTCACGCGCTTATCAGGCAGCGGCTGCTGGCTGACGGCCGGGTGCTGGCGCTCGATCTGGCGCAGCAACTGAACGTTTCCGAAGACACCATCCGGCGCGACTTGCGCGACCTGGCCGCGGCCGGCCTTTGCACCAGGGTTTATGGCGGCGCCTTGCCGCCGTCGCCCGCGGCTGCGCCACTGGCGGAACGGCGCATGCAGGCGCCGCAACGCAAGGCGCGGCTGGCGCAGGCAGCGGTTGCGCTGGTGACCGCCGGCGACGTGCTGTTCATCGATGCCGGTTCAACCAACCTGGCGATTGCGGAGGCGTTGCCGCGCTGGCCGCTGACGGTGGTGACCAATGCCGCGGCGGTCGCGCTGGCCTTGCTGGAGCGGCCGGAGATCGCGCTGATCATGGTCGGCGGCCGGGTCGATGCGCGCAGCGGCGCCAACCTCGGCGCTGCGGCCTTGCGCGATGCCGAACGGATGCGGCCGGACATTTTCTTCCTCGGCGCTTGCGGCGTCGACGCCGAGGCGGGACTCAGCTGCTTCAACTACGAAGAGGCCGAATTCAAGCGCAGCCTGGCCGCCGCCAGCAAGGCGGTGCTGGTCGCCGCTACCCGGGAAAAATTCGGCACGGCGGCGCCGTTTGCGGTGCTGCCCGCCGCCCACTTGACGCATCTGGTGCTGGAACATGACGCCGACAGTAAGCAGGCAGCGCAATTCAGCCGCCAGGGCGTGCAGCTGCTTTACGCCGCCGCCGTGTGATGAACGATCCTGAAAGCCATGCCATGAATCCTGTCGGCCCGAAACAGCGCTACGCGACCCGGCTGGCGTTTCTCTGCGCCGGTCTGGCGATGTCGGCCTGGGCGCCGCTGGTGCCGTATGTGAAGGCGCGCCTGGGGGCCGGCGAAGCCGAACTCGGGTTGCTGCTGCTTTGCCTCGGCGTCGGCTCGCTGCTGTCCATGCCGGTGACCGGCATGCTGGCGGCGCGTCTCGGTTGCCGCCGCGTGATCCTGAGCGCCGGCATGCTGGCCTGCCTGATTCTTCCTTGCCTGACGCTGGCGGCCAGCCCGCTTCAGCTGGGCATAGGCCTGTTCTTTTTCGGCGCCGCCATCGGCACGCTGGATGTCGCCATGAACGTACAAGCGGTGATGGTGGAAAAAGCCAGCGGCGGCGCGCTCATGTCTGGCTTCCATGGCATGTTCAGCGTCGGCGGTTTTGTCGGCGCCGGCGGCATGGCGCTGCTGCTATGGCTGGGCCTGAGTCCGCTGACGGCCAGCGGGGCGGCGGCGCTGGTGGTTGCCGCGCTATTGATCGCGGCTGCGCCGCACCTGCTGCGCGAGCCGGAAGCGGCCGGACGCGGTGCGCTGTTCGCGCTGCCGCATGGCGCCGTGATCTTTATCGGCGTGCTGTGCTTTATCGTGTTTCTGGTAGAGGGGGCGGTCCTGGACTGGAGCGCATTGTTCCTGACCGCCACGCGCGGGCTGGCTGCCAGCCAGGGCGGCCTCGGCTATGCCGCTTTCGCCATCGCCATGACCTGCGGCCGCCTGACCGGCGACCGCATCGTGCGCCGCTTCGGCGGCAAGCGCGTGCTTTTGCTGGGCGGCCTGTGCGCCGCCGGCGGCTTCTTTGTCGCCGTTGCGGCGCCGAACGCCGCAACGGCGCTGGCCGGCTTCGTGCTGATCGGCCTGGGCGCTTCCAATATCGTGCCCATCCTGTTCAGCGCCGCCGGCAACCATGGCGCGATGCCAGCCAGCCTGGCGATTGCCGCCATCACCACCATCGGCTATGCCGGCATCCTGGCCGGTCCGGCCTTGATCGGCTTCGCGGCGCACGCCAGCAGCCTGAACAGTGCGTTCGCCGGGCTTGGCTGCGCCTTGCTGCTGGTGGCGGCCAGCGCTCGCCTGGGGGCGGCGGGACGTGCTAGCGAAACTGCGCCGCGCTGATGAACTGCGAGTAGGTCTCGCACCAGATCACCACGGTGTTGTAGCGCGACAGGTCGACCGGCTGCTGCGACATGTCGACGATGAAGCGCTCGAAAGTCTTTACCTCGCCCACGCGCAGGGCCTGCTCCTTGATCTTCAGGAATTCTTCCTTGGTGCCGACGTAGCCGGAAGTCAGGTACACCTTGTAGTCCGGACCGGGCGCGATCTTGCCCTCGAATGCGATCGCATCTTCGCTGACGGCCACCGTTCCTTGCGCCCAATGCAGGAAGTCGCTGCCCGGCAAATCCTTTTTGAATACCGCGGTGTATTTTGCCTTGCCGGCGGCTTGCGCCAGCTCCGTCGCGCTCGGGCCATCGCCCGCAATGAGTATCGGCAGGAAGTAAACGCCGGCGCCAAAGCCGATGGCGAGCGCGAGCAAATGCGAGGCGAGATAGGCAAGGATTTTTTTCATGAGGTCTCCGATAGGGATCTGATCAAGCGTGCTTGTCTTTTCTAGTCGCCCCATATCGTGATTCCTTACAGTCAGGGCTCCCGCTTTATGCCAAATCGGCTTGGATATCCCGCCTCCTTATTCATCGGTCAGGTCCATACATATCTGTTTTCTGCATAAGGAGAGAAGAAAGTATTCGTTCTGTTTTCCAGGCGGCCTCATTAATCTGTATTCCTCAAAACAAAAAACATTCACAAGGGAAGAGGAATATGTTGAAGAAAATCGTCAGATCGGTCATCGCCATCGCCCTGCTAGCCCAAGGCGCGCAGCTGGTGCACGCAGCGGATGTGTCGCTGCTGAATGTTTCATATGATCCAACGCGCGAGCTGTACCAGAAGTACAACAAAGCCTTTGCCAAGTACTGGAAAGAAAAGAGCGGCGACAACGTCACGCTCAAGGCCTCGCATGGCGGTTCCGGCAAGCAGGGACGCTCGGTGATCGACGGCCTGGAAGCCGATGTGGTGACTCTGGCGCTGGCTTACGATATCGATGAGATTTCCGAAAAGGCCAAGCTGCTGCCGGCCGACTGGCAAAAGCGCCTGCCGCACAACAGCACGCCTTACACCTCGACCATCGTGCTGCTGGTGCGCAAGGGCAATCCCAAGGGCATCAAGGACTGGGACGACCTGGTCAAGCCTGGCGTCTCGGTGGTGGTGGCCAATCCCAAGACTTCCGGCGGCGCGCGCTGGGCCTATCTGGCTGCCTACGGCTATGCGCTGAAGAAGAACAATAACGACGACGCCAAGGCGCGCGATTTCATCACGCGTCTGTACAAGAATGTGCCGGTGCTGGATTCCGGCGCCCGCGGCTCGACCGTGACCTTTGCCGAACGCGGTGTCGGCGATGTCTTGCTGTCGTGGGAAAACGAGGCCTATCTGGTGGAAGCGGAATTCGGCAAGGGCAAGTTCGACACCGTGTTCCCATCATCGAGCATCCTGGCGGAACCGCCGGTGGCAGTGGTCGACAAGGTCGTGGACAAGCGCGGCACGCGCAAGGTGGCGCAGGCTTACCTGGAGTATCTGTACTCGCCGGAAGGGCAGGAAATCGCCGCCCACAATTACTACCGTCCGATCGATCCCAAAGTCGCCGCCAAATATGCCACCAAGTTTCCGAAGCTGAGCCTGTTCACCATCGACGACACTTTCGGCGGCTGGAAGAATGCGCAGAAGACTCACTTCAGCGACGGCGGCGTGTTCGACAAGATTTACCAGCCTGGCGCGAAGTAGCCCGCCAGATCGTATTTACCCCAGAGGCTCTGCGCAGCAGAGCCCGTTTCAAGATTGCACTAGATGACTATTCTGTTGTTGGCCGGCAGCCCGTCGGCGCCTTCGCGCTCCACCCGGCTGTTGCACTACACAGGCGACAAGCTGGCGCTGCTGGGGCATCGCTACAGCAAGCTGGATGTGCGGGACCTGCCGGGCGATGCCTTGCTGCGCGCCGACTTCGGCCACCCGGCGATCCAGGCGGCGCTGGCGCTGGTAGCGCAAGCCCGCGCGGTGGTAGTGGCGACGCCGGTCTACAAGGCGGCCTATAGCGGCGCGCTGAAAGCGTTTCTCGATGTGCTGCCGCAGTTTGGCCTGACCGATAAGCTGGTGCTGCCGCTGGCCACCGGCGGCAGCCAGTCGCACATGCTGGCGCTGGATTATGCCTTGCGGCCGGTCTTGTCGTCGCTGGCGGCGCGTCATGTCCTGCCCAGCATTTACGCTACCGAGGCGCAGGTGCAGTGGTCGGAGCAGGAAGGCTTGAGCCTGGACCAGAATGTGTTCCAGCGCATAGCCGAGGGTGTGCAACAGTTGTCGGACAGCTTGCTGGCGCTGCAAAAGGTCGGCACCCATGAGTTCAACCCGATTCCATTTTCACAGGTGCGATGTAGCGTATAGCGCATCCGGCTAATTTAGATCCCGCTCCCGCTTGATTGAAATCCGCTTTAGCCAGCGGAGGGGGAGCGCTTTGCCCAAAGAAACAGCTATCTATCAGATATCAGAAAGCCAGCAATGACCGATACGATCAAGAACAGACACACAAGGCGCCACGTGCTTGCCATGCTCTCCGCAGTCGCAGCTGGCGCACTAGTGGCCGGCGCGCCGCAACTGGCGCAAGCCGAAAGCAGGCAGCTGCTGCGCATCGGCTATCAGAAGGCGGCCAGCACGCTGGTGCTGCTGAAGGCCCACGGCACCCTGGAAAAGCGGCTGGCCGCGCAAGGCATTGAAGTGAAATGGGCCGAGTTTGCCGCCGGTCCGCAATTGCTGGAAGCCTTGAATGTCGGCTCGGTCGATTTCGGCTATGTCGGCGAAGCGCCGCCTATTGTCGCCCAGGCGGCCGGCGCCGATTTTGTCTACAGCGCTTATGAGATCCCGACGCCGGAAGCGGAAAGCATCCTGGTGCCGAAAAATTCTCCCATCAAATCGCTGGCGGAATTGAAGGGCAAGAAGATCGCCTTCAACAAAGGCTCGGATGTGCATTGGCTGGTGATCAGCCTGCTGAAGAAAGGTGGCGTCGGCTACAGCGAATTCCAGCCTATCTATCTGGCGCCGGCCGATGCGCGCGCGGCATTTGAGCGCGGCGCGGTGGATGGCTGGGCGATCTGGGATCCGTTCCAGTCCGCTGCGATCAGGCAGATCGACGCCCGTGTGCTGGCCAACGGCAGCGGCGTGGTCAGCCATCATCAGTTTTTCCTGAGCGCGCGCAAGTACGCCGAGAAAAATCAGGCGGTGGTGAATGCCATCCTGGAAGAAGTCGGCAAGGAAGGCCAGTGGATACGCGCCAACTACAAGGAAGCGGCGGCGCAGCTGGCGCCTATCCAGGGTCTGGATCCGGACGTGATCGAAACGGGCCTGCGGCACTATGCCCACATCTACAAGCCGGTCGACAGCAAGGTGCTGGACGAACAGCAGAAAATCGCCGATACCTTCTACGAGCTGAAGCTGATTCCGAAAAAAATCTCGACGCACGATGCCGTGCTGTCTGACAAGACCTGAGGCGCCAGATCATGACAGGCACATCGAATTTCCGCCGCCAGTTGCTGCTGTTGCTTGCCATGGCGCTAGCCGTGCCTGTCTTGCATGCGCAGGCGGCAGCGGACAAGAAAGCGCCGGAACAGATACGCATCGGTTTCCAGAAGAGCGCGGTCAACCTGGTGGTGCTGAAACAGCGCAGCACGCTGGAACAGCGCTTCAAGAACAGCAAGATCGTCTGGCTGGAGTTTCCCGCCGGCCCGCAACTGCTGGAAGCGCTGTCGGCCGGTAGCCTGGATTTTGGCCTGACCGGCGACAGCCCGCCGGTATTTGCGCAAGCCGCCAACAAGGATTTGCTGTACGTCGGCGCGGAGCCGCCGAAGCCGGAAAGTTCCGCCATCCTGGTGCAGAGCGCGTCATCGATCAAGACCCTGGCCGATCTGAAGGGTAAGCGGATCGCCGTGCAAAAAGGCTCTAGCGCTCATTTCCTGCTGTTGCAGGCGGTGAAAAAGGGCGGGCTGGCGTGGAGCGATATCCAGCCTATCTATCTGGCACCGGCCGATGCCCGCGCCGCGTTTGAGCGCGGCAGCGTCGATGCCTGGGCCATCTGGGATCCGTATTACAGCGCCGCCGAGCTGGGTTTCAAGCCGCGCGTGCTGAGCACAGGGCGCGGCCTGTCGAACAATAATTCCTTCTACCTGGCCTCGCGCGCATTTGTCGAGAACTACCCGGCCACGATCCTGACGCTGCTGGATGAACTGACCAGGGCCGATCGTTATGTACAGCAGAATCGCAAGGAAGTGACGCAATTGATCGCCGACGTCAGCGGCCTTGACCCGGTCACCGTGCAGCTGTTCCTGAGCCGCCGCGCCAGTCCGTCGCCGACCACCGTGATCGATGCCGCCATGGTGGCCGATCAGCAGCGCGTGGCTGACAGTTTCAAGGAAATCGGCTTGATTCCGCGCGCGATCAAGGTGGCCGATATCGTCTGGCAGCCGAAGACTACGCCGGTGGCAAAGCAGTAGATCCGTATATGCATTTACACACATGGAAGCAGTCATGAACGTTTTCTGGTTTATTCCGACGCACGGCGACAGCCGTTACCTGGGCACCTCGCAGGGCGCGCGTCCGGTCAATTTCGACTACATGAAGCAGATCGCGGTAGCCGCCGATACCCTCGGCTATGACGGCGTGTTGCTGCCGACCGGCCGCTCTTGCGAGGATGCCTGGGTAGTGGCATCCAGCCTGCTGGGCTTCACCCAGCGCCTGAAATTCCTGGTGGCGATCCGCCCCGGCCTGAGCACGCCGGGCCTGGCGATCCGCATGGCGTCGACTTTCGACCGCCTTTCCAACGGCCGCCTGCTGATCAATGTCGTCACCGGCGGCGACCAGGCAGAGCTGGAAGCGGATGGCCTGTTTGCCGAGCATGCCGAGCGCTACGAGATTTCCTCGGAATTCCTCAAGGTCTGGCGCGGCGCCTTGTCCGGCGAAGGCGGCGAGGGCGGCTACAACTTCATCGGCAAGCATATCAAGGTGAAGGGTGCGAAGACTTTGTATCCGCCGGTGCAGAAACCGTACCCGCCCTTGTATTTCGGCGGCTCTTCGGAACCGGCGCACGAGCTGGCGGCGGAACAGGTGGATGTCTACCTGACCTGGGGCGAGCCGCCGGCAGCGGTCGCCGAAAAGATTGCCGATATCCGCGCCCGCGCTGCCAAGCACGGCCGCACGGTGCGCTTCGGTATCCGTCTGCACGTAATCGTGCGCGAGACCAACCAGGCTGCCTGGGCGGCTGCGGAAGACTTGATCAGCCATGTCGACGACGATGTGATCGCCCGCGCACAAGCCGCATTTTCCAAGATGGATTCGGAAGGCCAGCGGCGCATGGCGGCGCTGCACGGCGGCCGCCGCGACAAGCTGGAAGTTTCGCCCAACCTGTGGGCCGGCGTCGGCCTGGTGCGCGGCGGCGCCGGCACCGCGCTGGTGGGCGACGCGGAAACCGTGGCGGCACGCATGCAGGAATATGCCGATCTTGGCATCGATACTTTCATCCTGTCCGGCTATCCGCACCTGGAAGAATCCTATCGTTTCGCTGAACTGGTGTTTCCGCTGCTGGGCAAGGGCCGGGCAGCGTCCGGCGAGCAAGCTCTGACCGGACCGTTCGGCGAAGTCATCGCCAACGGCTTGCTGCCGAAAGCATCGCAAAGCTGAGGAGGCTGTATGAGCGCAGTAATTCATAGCACGGCGGCCGCACCGGCGCTGGCGAAAAAGCCACAAGCCGGCGCCGCCCGCAAGGGCAGCGCGCTGCACATCTGGAAAGAGCGGCTGCTGCCATGGCTGCTGCCGTTGCTCCTGATCCTGGGCTGGGAATTCGCCGCCAAGGCCGGCTGGCTGTCGAGCCGGATCTTGCCGGAGCCGTGGGCGGTGGCGCGCGCGGCTTGGTCGCTGACGGTGTCCGGCGAGTTGTGGACCCATGTCCGCATCAGCGCCTGGCGGGCGATTTCCGGCTTTGCGGTGGGCGGCGGCCTGGGCTTGCTGCTGGGTTTGCTGACCGGGACTTTCAAGCGGGCGGAAACCTTGCTCGACACCAGCATCCAGATGATACGCAACATTCCGGCGCTGGCGTTGATTCCGCTGGTGATCCTGTGGTTCGGGATCGACGAGTCTTCCAAGCTGTTCCTGGTGTCGATCGGCGTGTTTTTCCCGGTGTACCTGAATACCTTCCATGGCATCCGCTCGGTCGACAAGGGCTTGATCGAGATGGCCAGGAGCTACGGCTTGTCGGGCTGGCCCTTGTACCGCGATGTCATCCTGCCGGGCGCCTTGCCGTCGATCCTGGTGGGCGTGCGCTTTGCGCTGGGACTGGTGTGGGTTTTGCTGATCGTCGCCGAAACCATTTCGGCGCAGGCCGGCATCGGCTACATGACCATGAATGCCCGCGAATTCCTGCAGACCGACGTGGTGCTGGTCGGCATCCTGCTGTACGCCTTGCTGGGCAAGCTGGCCGACATGCTGGCGCGCGACCTGGAGCGCTACTGGCTGCGCTGGCATCCCGGCTATCAGTAAGCAGTCATTGTGTATTACGAACGAATGTTGTCTAGGGTGGATCTGAACATGCAAATTGATCTTGTTGAAAATGCTGAAGTAGAAGCCGCTGCCCGCACTGCCGCGCGCGGCATCAGCATCCAGGTGCGCGCAGTTTCCAAGGCGTACGGCGAGCGCGAGGTATTGAAGACATTGGATGTGGAGATCGCGGCAGGCGAGTTCGTTGCCATCGTCGGCCGCAGCGGCTGCGGCAAAAGCACCTTGCTGCGCCTGATCGCCGGGCTGGAGCAGCCCAGCCAAGGCCGCATCGGCTTTGAGGGCGGCGGACAGCGCAGTGGACAACACGAAGGTGCGCCAGAGATCCGCATCATGTTCCAGGATTCGCGCTTGCTGCCGTGGAAGCGCGTGCTGAATAACGTCGGCCTGGGTTTGCCGCGCGCCTCGCAGGCTTTGGTAAAGGCCTTGGCGCAGGTTGGCCTGGAAGACCGCGCCCATGAATGGCCTGCGGTTCTGTCCGGCGGCCAGCGGCAGCGGGTGGCGCTGGCGCGGGCGCTGGTGCATGAGCCGGAATTGCTGCTGCTGGATGAACCGCTGGGCGCACTGGATGCCTTGACCCGCATCGAGATGCAGCAGTTGATTGAATCGCTATGGAAGAGCCGCGGCTTTACCGCTGTGCTGGTGACGCATGACGTGCAGGAAGCGATTGCACTGGCCGACCGTGTGCTGCTGATCGAAGACGGGGAGATCACGCTGGATGAGCGGATCAGCCTGGCGCGTCCGCGCGCTCGCGGCAACCTGGCTTTCGCCCAGCTGGAAGAACGGATCCTGGCGCGTGTGCTGAAACATCCGGCGGCGCAGCCTGATTCCGTGCTCGGCGACCTGTCGCTACAGCGTACTTTCAGTCAGGTTAGCTGGGCTGTCTAGAAGAGTGTAAAAATATTTTCGTATGTAGGGTGGGCACGCTTTTGTGTCCACGCGGATACCGATACAGCGTGGGCACAAAAACGTGCCCACCCTACCTCTGAATTTTTGACCTAACCGCATGACCAAAGGAGAAACCATGAGCATCCAGGCAATTAACGTCCGCAACCAGTTCCGCGGCAAGATCCACACCATTACCGAGGATGAGGTTTTGTCCCTGCTCGATATTGAAACCCCGTCCGGCATCGTGTCGTCGGTGATCACCACGCGCTCGGTGCGCGACCTCGGGCTGGTGGTCGGATCCGAGGTAGTGGCGCTGGTGAAAGCCACCGAAGTCTCGATCGCCAAACTCTGATTTTTACAGTTCGCCAGCAACATCCATTTATCTCGTTTTTTTTCAGGAAAATATCATGACTATCCAAGCCATCAATGTACGCAACCAGTTCAAGGGCAAGATCAAGGCCATCATCGAAGGCACCGTGGTGTCGGAAGTCGACGTCGAGACGCCGGCCGGCATCGTCACTTCGGTGATCACTACCCGTTCGGTCAAGGACCTGGGGCTGGTGATCGGCACCGAGGTCGTCGCGCTGGTGAAGGCGACCGAAGTGTCGATCGCCAAGATCTGATGTCCCTGTCTTGACCACGGAGATGCCATGACCTTTCCCGCCCTGGAGCAATATCTCGCCCGTTTGCACAGCGTCAATCACGGTGGCGCGCACGCCGAAGTCCGCAGCGATTGCCGGGTCTGGCTGGATGCCGACGGCCGGGCCCAGGGCCGGTATTTCAACACCACGCTGACCAGCGTGTTCCAGCCTGTGCGGCAGATCGATACGCTGGCCGGCAAGGGCGCCATCATCGGCCATGAAGGCTTTGCCCACAGCTACTCTTCCAGCGACAACGGGCTGTATCTATGGAAGCTGCTGGACCATGCCGCCAGCGACGACGAATCGATCGAGCTGGACCGGCTGTGCCGCATGCTGCATTCGATCAATTTCTATCGGCAGCCCGAGGCCGAGGCGGGCGATCTGTACCTGAGCGTGCATGCGCGCTTGCTGGCGGCGGTCGACAGCAACCACGGCATGGCGTTTCGGCGTATCCTGAACCTGCTGCAGCTGCCGCATGAAAAAATCGTGCTGCAGCTGCCGACCATTACGGAAAACCAGGGCTGGCTGCTGAACTACGTGCTGGATAATTACCGGCGCAACCACTTCCGCCTGGCGGTGAATGCCGACGATGTAGCGCAGGCCGCCGCTTTGCTGGAGAAGGTGAGGCCGGATGTGATCAAGATCGATGCGCGCGGCGTCACCCATGACGAACAAACCACGCGCCTGCTGGAGCAATGCGCGGCGCGCGGCATCCAGGTGATTTTCAAGCGCCTGGAAAAGGCGCGCGACCTTGAAGTGTTGCAGCAGCTGGCAAGAATATCGACGCTGCCACTGCATGCGCAAGGGTTTCTGTGGGATCTGCCGCAAGCCGCATTGCATGCTTTTGCCGCGTCTGCCGAGGCGCAACCGGACGGTTTGCCGGCAGCGAGCGTAGACCTTGGAGGTGACTGATCATGGCGACGCTGTCTTCGTTTCGTGTGCTGGTGGTGCCCGGGCTGTACAACAGCGGTCCGCAGCATTGGCAATCGCGCTGGCAGCGGCTGTATCCGAACTTCGAACGGGTCGAGCAGGCGCACTGGGATGCGCCGGTGCTGGAAGTCTGGTCGCAGCGCTTGCAGCAGCAGTTGCGCGGCACGGACCAGCCGACCCTGGCGATCGCCCACAGCTTCGGCTGCCTGACGACCATCCACAGCGCCTTGAACGATGCGCCGAACCTGGCCGGCGCGCTGCTGGTGGCGCCGGCCGATCCGGACAAGTTCGACGTCAGCGCAGAAGTCAACGGCCGGCTGCCGGTGCCGGCGATCGTGGTCGGCAGCCTTAACGATCCGTGGATGGAAAGCGGCCGCGCCCGCCACTGGGCCAAGATCTGGGGCGCCGACTATATCGACGCCGGTGCGCTGGGACATATCAATGCCGAGTCCAACCTGGGCGACTGGATTTATGGCCAATCGCTATTGCAACGATTGGTTGCTCTCTCCAGCGAGCCGCAACGGCAAGCGCATAAGGCGCTTTCCATCGCTACCCGCTAATGTCATCTGAGGGCAACGTCATCTGGGGGCAGGAGTCATGTGGGGTCAGAGTCGACTTTCGCGGTGCTTTTTCGCGAAACTCGACTCTGACCCCACATGACGGATTCGGAGAAAGACAGAACGCGCTACATGGTTTTGTTTTTCAGCGCTGAGGCATGTACTCCGTGGCCCGCTAAGTGGGGTCGGAGTGAAGTTTCTGCAAAAAGCACGCAGAAAGTTCACTCCGACCCCAGTTAGCTGCATATGTCGGCGCGATGAAAACCCGGATGGTTAGGCGAATTCGCCGATCTTCTCAACCACCGCATTGCGCACCGAACCGCTGACCACAAACGATTGCGCCACCGCGATATCGTTGTGGAACCAGCGGTCGCCGTCCAGGCAAGCCGGGATCTGGCGGCGGATTTCCTGGTAGGCCGCCTGTGTGCCTGTGCCCAGCACAAAGCCCGGCAGCAGGTCTTCCGTCATGGTCAGCGCCTGCGCCGCCAGCAGCATTTCGACGCCGATGATGTACTGCGTGTTGGCCACCACGGTGGCGGCCTTGCGCGCGCACCAGGTCGAGTTCGAGACGTGGTCTTCGCTGTTGCCCTTGGCCGGGATGCTGTCGACGCTGCCCGGCATGCACAGGGTGCGGTTTTCCATCACCAGCGAACTCATCGAGCATTGCACCACCGGATAGCCGGTATTGACGCCGCGCACGCCGCTCATCAGGTTGCGCGGCAAGCCCCACGACAGGGTCGGATCGATCAGGCGGGCGATGCGGCGTTCGCAGATGCTGCCCAGATCGGCAATCGCAATCGCCAGCAAGTCCATCGCCTGCGCCAGATACTGGCCGTGGAAATTGCCGCCGGAGATGATCTCGAAGCCGCCGCCTTCTTTGTCAAAGATCAGCGGATTGTCGGTGGCGGAGTTGATTTCCTTGTCGACGATGTTGTCGATATAGTCCAGCGCATCGAACACCGGGCCGTAGACCTGCGGCGAGCAGCGCAGCGAGTAGACGTCCTGGATCCGTGAGCTGTAAGGGATATCGGTGCGGCGCGATTCTTCCGGAAACTGCACCGAACGCGCTTCATGCGTGGTGCGGGTGGAACCGGACAGCAGCTTGCGGATGATGGCGGCGGTCTTGATCTGGCCGGCGTGCGGACGGGCTTGCTGGATGCGGTGGTCGAAGGCGGCCATTTCGGCGCGCATCGCTTCCAGCGTCAGGCCCAGCGACAGGCAGGCATCGCTCAGCAGGTTGCGCGCATCGTGCGCCACCAGCACGGCGACCGCCAACGAGGCGGTGCAGCCGTTGATCAGGGCCGATGCATCCTTGGCTTTCAGGTCGAACTTGACCTCGCCGACGCCGGCCTTGATGATCGCCTCTGGCGCGCTCATGCGCTGGCCCTGGTACATCACTTCGGCTTCATCGAAACCGGCGATCGCCGCCGCCAGATAGGACAACGGCGCGAGGTCGCCGGAGGCGCCGACCGAACCCTTTTGCGGCATGATCGGATGGATGCCGGCATTCAGGAAAGCCAGCAGGCGGTCGACTACTTCCACGCGCGGCGCCGAGTAATTGCTGGCGAAGGCATTGGCGCGCAACAGCATGGTGGCGCGGCTGACTTCTTCCGAGAACGGCTCGCCCAGGCCGGCGCAGTGGGCCTTGATCAGCTGGGTCTGGAACAGTTCGATGTGCTCCACCTTGATGCGGGTGTCTTTCAGCAGGCCGACGCCGGTGTTGAAGCTGTACATCATCGGCGCTTCGTCGTGCATCCAGGTCGACTCGATGTAGTCGCGGCTTTCCTTGAGGGCGGCGCGCGAAGAGTCGGCCAGCGTGACCGCCAGGTGCGGTGCGCGGGCGACGTCGACGACTTGCTGCGCAGTCAGGTTGAAACCGTCGATGGTGATGGTGGTAGTAGTCATGTTGAGATCCAAAAGTGGTCAGTTCTTAAAATTTTCGACAAAGCGGCTGAATACCCGGGCGCCGAGGGCGGCGTCGGCGGCGCTCATGATTTCATCCGGATGGTGGCTGATGCCGCCGTTGCCGCAGCGGACGAACAGCATGGCGACGTCGGTGATGGCGGCCATCGCCATGGCGTCATGGCCTGCCCCTGAAGGCAGATGGCGCAGCGCTAACCCGCACTCTTCAATGGCGCCGGCCAGCTGCTGTTGCAGCCGGGGCGCGCAGGGTACGCTGGCGGCCTCGTGGGTCTTGCGGGTCTGGATCGCGACATGGCGGCGCGCGGCGACCTGTTCGATCCGCGCCAGCACATCGCTTACCGCCGCCTGGCGTATCGGGTCCTGTTCGGCGCGGATGTCGATAGAGAAGACGGCTTTTCCCGGTACCACGTTGGCGGCGCCGTTCGGCACATTGAACTGGCCGACGGTGCCGACCAGCCCGCGCGTGCCGCCGCAGCGCTGTTCTATATACAAGCCGATTTCCGCAGCCGCCATGGCGGCATCGCGCCGCATTTCCATCGGCACCGTGCCGGCATGGCCGGCCAGGCCTTCCACTTCCACCATGAAGCGCGAGGCGCCGGAGATGGCGGTCACCACGCCCAGCGGCAAATCGTTATTGAGCAGCACCGGGCCTTGTTCGATATGTACTTCGACAAAGGCCAGCACGGCCGCCGGCGCATAGGCCGCCTTGCCCAGTCCGCTGGCGTGGAAGCCGGAAGCGGCCATGACCTCGCGCATGCTCTGGCCGCTATCGTCCAGGTTGTCCAGCACGCTGAGGTCGAAGGTGCCGGCGGCGGCGCGGCTGCCGAGCAGGGTGGCTTTGAAGCGCACCCCTTCTTCTTCGGCAAAGCCGATCACTTCCAGCGCAAAGGAGAAGCGCTTGCCGGCCGCATGCCATTGCCCGATGCAGGCGATCGGCAGCAGGATGCCGAGGTTGCCATCGTACTTGCCGCCGTTGCGCACCGAATCGAAATGCGAGCCGGTGACCAGCGCCGGGGCGTCGGCAGTCAAGCCTTCGTAGCGGCCGATGACATTGCCGGCCATGTCGCGCCGCACGCTCATGCCGGCGGCGCACATCCATTCCGCCAGCTGCGCCGCCGCCGCGTGGTGCGCGGCAGTCAGATAAGTGCGGGTGAGCATGCCGGGTGCTTCGCTGTGCTGGGCCAGCTCGTCGGCCCAGGCCATGATCTGTTCGCCACAGCCGTTCCAGGGTTCTTGCATGGTTGTCTCCTTGCTAAGTAGTTGTTTTTTACTGCCGATCAGCTTGCTGTTATTGGTTTTTTTGCGATCATACGCTTAAATTAAGTTGAATTCAATTATTGCATACAATAAGTGAATGCATTATATTGAATCCGGGATGCAGGCTATTTCATCCAGGCCTGACAGACCAAAATTGGTATAAACCAAACAAAACAATCAGGAGACAGACGTGCGGCGCTTTTATAAATCACTGTTTGGCCAGGTGCTGATAGCACTTGTGATCGGTATTGCGGTTGGGGTGCTGTTCCCCAAATTCGGAGAAAGCCTGAAACCGTTGGGGGACGGCTTTATCAAGCTGGTCAAGATGATCATTCCAATGATCGTGTTCTGCGTCGTGGTGCATGGCATCTACGGCGCGGGCGAGCTGAAGAAGGTAGGGCGGGTCGGCCTCAAGGCCCTGATCTATTTTGAAGCGGTCACTACCGTGGCGCTGGTGCTGGGGCTGCTGCTGGCGTTTGTCTTTCATCCCGGGGTTGGCATGAACATCAATCCCGATACGCTCGACGCGAATGCCTTGTCGGGCTATGTCGAGACCGCCAAGCAGGTCAAGGGCATGGGTTTTGCCGACTTTGTCATGAAGATCATCCCGAATACCGTAGTGAGCGCGTTTACATCTGGCGACGTGCTGCAAGTGCTGCTGTTTTCCGTCATTTTCGGTTCCGCCCTCTCGCTGATCGGCGAGAAAGCGGCGCCGATCGTCACCATCGTGCACAGCATGTCGGAAGCCTTCTTCAAGTGCATGTCCTTCATCATCCGCCTGGCGCCGCTGGGCGTGTTCGGCGCGATTGCCTTTACCGTCGGCAAGTACGGCGTCGGTTCGCTGCAGCAGCTGGGCTTCCTGGTGGTTCTGTATTTCTTTGCGGTGGTGGTTTTCGTGTTTGCCATACTCGGCACGATCTTGCGCCTGGCCGGTTTCAGCATCTTCAAGCTGATCAAGTACCTGCGCGCGGAGCTGCTGGTGGTGCTGGCGACGGCGTCCTCGGACAGCGTGCTGCCGCAGATCATGCGCAAGCTGGAATACATGGGCATCAAGGGTTCCACCGTCGGCCTGGTGATCCCGACCGGCTACTCGTTCAACCTCGATGCCTTCTCCATCTACCTGACCCTGGCAGCCGTATTCATTGCGCAGGCCACCAATACGCCGCTGGCGGTCACCGACCTGCTGGCGATCCTGGCAGTAGCGCTGATCACTTCGAAAGGAGCGCACGGCGTGCCGGGTTCGGCCATCGTGATCCTGGCAGCGACCTTGTCCGCGATCCCGGCGATTCCGGTGGTCGGGCTGGTGCTGGTGCTGTCGATCGACTGGTTCATGGGGATTGCCCGTGCGCTCGGCAACCTGCTCGGCAACTGCGTCGCCACCGTGGTGGTGGCGGTATGGGAAAAGGATATCGACCGTGCCCGCGCCCATGCGGTGCTGAATGGCGCTCGGCCGCCGCTGGAAGACGACCTGCCGGCGACGCTGCATGTGGCGGGCGACAGCCGGCCGGCATAACAGGAAAGCAGGGCGGCCGGCTGCGCTTATTGCCGGCCGCATCGGACTCTTATTTTTATAATATAAGGTGTCGCATAGTACAATTTTGGACTTTAGAACCACGCTTCAAGGAAATCGAGAACATGAGCCTGTCTCCCAGCCCACCCGGCGCCGACAGTTCTGACGATATCGCCGCCGACATCACGACGGCGATTGCCGAGCAGCGCCTGCCGCCCGGCACCAAGCTGCGGGAAGAAGCGCTGGCGCGCCTGTACTCCGTCAGCCGCACCAAGATCCGGGCAGCGCTGGTGATGCTGGCCAAGGACAAGCTGATCGACCTGGTGCCCGACAAGGGCGCCTTCGTCAGCCGCCCGACCGAAGAGGAAGCGCGCCAGATATTTTTCGTGCGGCGCGTGCTGGAAGCCGCGCTGGTGCGCGAATTCGTCGCCAAGGCCAGTGCTGCCGATTATGCGACGCTGGAGCAGCACCTGCAGCAGGAGCGCGAGGCGCTGTCCAAGGAAAACCCGCAAATCCGCTCGCGCCTGCTGAGCGATTTCCACATCCTGCTGGCGCGCGTCGTCGATAACCAGGTGCTGACCGACGTCCTCACCAAGCTGGCCGGCCGCAGCTCACTGATCACCATGCTGTACCAGTCCACCCGCGATGCCACCTGTTCGTCCGACGAGCATGTTGAGTTCCTGCAGGCGGCGAAGTCCGGCGATACCGAAAAAGCCGTCGATCTGATGCTGCATCACCTGCATCACGTCGAGAAGGCGCTGCAGTTCGAGATACCGCCGCCCGGCGACAAGAAAGATTTTGTGAAAGCGCTGCTGGCCTGACAGGCTGGGGATGATGGTTGCTGTCCGGCTTCGTCCTACACCGTTTTGCATTATTGAGATGGCAATTCTGCGTCGGGCTGATTAACAAAGAGCAGTACGCCAATGATCGTCAGATAAAACTTGAAGGCCGCTTCCTGGCCATTCCAGTCGGCGGACTGCCACATCAGGAACCACTCGCCGCCGATCACCATGAAGCCAAAAAACCAGGTGATGAAACCCGCGGCGGCGCCGGCGTAAATCCATTTTTTTGCACGATAAAATTGCGGCGCGGATGCGCGGCGCTTGCGCCACAGCGACAGCGTGCCGCATAGCAGAAGGACTGCCGTCAATCCTTCCGCGGCAATGATCAGCCAGTAGCAGGCATGCCATAGGCCCTCGATATCGATGGCGCGATGCCGCAGCCGATTGTCCGGGAAGACCGTATCCATGCTCATGACATGCCGGATGAATTGGTAGTTGCTGTCGTAATCGGTAATGTTGTTAAACGTCACCGAAATGGCGAATATCGCCACGCACAGACTCATCGCTATCTTGCAAAGACGGGGCATCATCATATCTGTCACCTTTTCTGTCATTACCATGTCGGATTGCGAACAGGACCGCACCAGCGGCCGCTCACGCTGATGTGAGTTTTTTTGTCGCGGTATTGTTCTTCAGGTAATGCTTAAGGTGGCTAAATTGCTGCCAGGATGTGAAACCGGTCTGGCGAGACCCATGCGCGTATGGACGCGCGGCCACCGGCTGCGGCCGGCAGCTGCAGACTACATCTGCTTGAACAGATGGATGAAGCTGCGGCTCACTTCCAGCTTTTCCGTATGTCCCTTGACCAGCACCTGATGGCGGCCGCGCATGTCGCGCGTGATGCCGTCGATGGCGTTCACGTTCACCAGCGTGGCGCGGTGGATCTGCCAGAACAGGTCGGGATCGAGCTCCTCCGCCAGGTCGCGCACCGGCTTGCGGATCAGCGCTTCGTAGGTGGCGGTCTGGACGCTGGTGTATTTTTCGTCGGAACGGAAAAACAGGATTTCCTGCACCGGAATCAAGCGCAGCTGCTGGCCGATGCTGGCCTGTATCCATTGCAGGTAAACCGGCTTGGTGGCGATCCCCATCTGCTTGGCCAGCTGGGTCAGCATCGAGCTCATGTCGGTCGGCGCCGTACTCGTGCTCAGGCGTGCCTTGAGGCGCGTGACGGTCAGCGCCAGGCGTTCCGCCTCGGCCGGTTTCAGGATGTAGTCGACGGCCCCATGTTCGAAGGCTTCGATGGCGTATTCGTCGTACGCCGTGATGAAAACGATGTGGCTTTTGCTGCCGATTTCCTGCGCTGCCTGCAAGCCGGTCTTGCCGGGCATGCGGATGTCGAGGAAGGTGAAGTCGGGCTCCAGCTGGTCGACCAGTTCGATGGCTTCATCGCCATTCTTGGCTTCGCCGACGATCTCCAGTTCCGGCCATGCCTGGCTCAGGCGCAGGCGGATCTGGTCGCGCATCAGGCGCTCGTCATCGGCAATGATTGCAGTAGGCATGGGTGGATTCTAACAAGTATTCAGCGTTTCTTGACGGAGCCGGAACCCATGATGCTGGAGCGCACCTGCGGGTCGCCGAGATAGGATACATCGCCCGAGCCGGCGGTGGAAACCGACAGCTGCTTGCTGGCATAGACATGGGCATCGCCGCTGCCGACGATCGACACATGGGTGCTTTCCGCCATCAGGTCGAAGCCGTCGTAGTCGCCGCTGCCGGCGATCGAGACGCGCAGGTCGCGGGTCTTGCCCTTGACCTTGATATCGCCGGCGCCGGCGATGGAGGCATTGACGTTAGGCGAATTCAGCTCGCCGCTGACGGAACCGGAACCGGCGATCGAGATCTTGATGGCGTCCTTCGCGCTCAGCTTGCCGACCACCTTGAGATCGCCCGAGCCAAAGATGCTGAGGCCGTTGACGTCAGGGGCGGTGAGGTAGACGTTGATGTCGTGATGGCTGCTGCCGCTGAAAATCACTTTCAGCACCGAACCGCTGACATCCAGCCGGACCCGTGAAGCGAGCCCGTTTTCTGCTTCGATCACGGCCGGCTTGGCCGGTCCCTGGGTCAGGTAGACGTTCACTGCGTCCATGATTTCGACCTGCTGGAAACTGCCTACCTGGCGTTCCGTCCTGGTCACGTCCGCAGCCGCGCTGGAGCTGTAGCCGAGCAATGGAATCATTGCGGCGGCGGCCAGTGCAAAAAAGAGGGCAAAACGTGATGGCGCTTTCATATGTGCTCCTGTTGCTTCTGTGGCGAATTTGTGTTGTAGGCTTATGCTTTCTTGCCGTTGCCGACGACCTGGTAAGGCACTTCAATCGTCGAGCATACGCCGCTCGGTGTGTTGGGTGCAATCTCCAGCTGTGCGGCGTTGCCGTGCAGCAGTTTGAGGCGATCGCGGATACTTTGCAATCCCAGGCCGGTGCCGTTGCTGGTGACGGCGCCGAAACCGAGGCCGTCATCGGTCACGCTGACGCGCAGCTTATTGTCGGCGACTTCCGCCTTGATGCGCAAGGTGCCGCCGTCAGTCTTGCTTTCCAGTCCGTGCTTGATGGCGTTTTCCGCCAGCGACTGCAGCATCATTGGCGGGAAGGCGGCGCTGCGCAGGCCGTCGGAAACCTGGATGTCGACGATCAGGCGTTCTTCCATGCGCATCTTCAGCAAGTCCAGGTAAGCCCGCACGATGTCGACTTCGCGGCCGAGCGTGGTGACGGTGGCGGTTTCCCGCATTTGCGGCAGCACTGCCCGCAGGTACTGGATCAGGCGTTTTTGCATGGCCGAGGCGCGCGGCGGATCGGTTTCGATCAGGTAGTCGACCGAGGCCAGGGTGTTGAACAGGAAATGCGGTTCCACCTGGGCCTGGATCATCTGCATCTTGGCTTCCGATACTTCGCGCTGCAGGTTGGCGTGCTCGGCGGCGGCGTTTGCCGCCTTGGCACGCGCTTCGGCGCGCTTCTTGCCGCCCATCAGCGCCTTGGTGCCGAACAGGCCGATCAGCAGCAGCAGCACAAAATTCACAAACCATTCCGACGATTTCTTCTGGTAGCGGGCGACCTGCTGTTCGGCTTTTTCGGCGGCGGCTTCATGGATCGCGGCCACGGCGTCGTTGATCGCCTGATTGACATCCTGGGCGGCATCCGGCGGCAGCTTCAGGTCCAGGCTGGCGGCGTTGGGAGCAACCGGCGCGGCCGGCGGCGCAGGCGGTGCGGGCGGTTCCTTGGGTTCTTGCCCGGAGTCGGAAACCAGCGGCGCTGCCGGCGCCGCCGCCTTGTCGCCGGCGTTGCCGTTTTCGGCGGATGCGGCGCTGGCGGCCGTTGCAGCCGAGGCCGGCGTGCTGGCGGCGTCGTTGCTGTCGTCGTAGGTATATGCCTTGATATGGACGCCGCTGCCGTCGATACGGATGTCGGCATTGCCCTTGCCGGCCTTGGCCGCTTTGCTGGCTTTGCTGTCATGCCGGCTGACGCGGTCGATGATCACCACGTTTTCATTCGAAGAGAACAGCGTTTCCTGCAGAATGCTGGCGCCGATCATGACCAGTATCGCAAACAGTAAAAACTTCCACCATGAGAGTTGCGTCACCCAGCTCGCTATCTTGTCGAAGGTCTGCGACAGATAGACTGTGGCAGTGGAAGCATTTTTCTTCAGTGAGTCTAGCGATTCAGGAGTCATAGAGTGGCAAACCAGGTTGTGCGGCAACTTTCAAAGTTGCCGTCATTTTAAACGGAACCGACACGGCAGTCTGGTCGTTTTGCTATACGGAATTAGGTGTCACAGCGCGCTGAGCGCGGTAGTTGCGTTTTTCTTGCGTGCTATTTTCTTCATGTTCTGCGCGCGGTCCTGCGCTGCATACATGGCTTTTTCTTCCGCCGTCAGGCGCTTGCCGATGATGACGATGGGCGGCATCAGCAGCGGGATGTCGTCCGACTTGGCGGCGGCTTGCCTGGCTGCTCCGGCGGCCATGGCTGGTGCTGTGCTCATGCTCAGGGTCGCTAGCAGGGCAGCGGCGGCCAGCAATGTAGATGATGTGTTCATTTGCATTCTCCGGGATGGATCTGCGACTAAACGATGTTCAAGTGGCAGATAAAGGTCTTAGATGACCGCTTTCTTGTGATTGCCTTCTTGCTGCGCCATGACTTTCGGTTCGCGGTTCAGGCGTTTGCCGATGACGGTGACGGTTGGCAGGCAGTCGTCCTGTTGCGCCAGCGCCAGCTTTTCTTGCGCTGTCAGGCGCTTGCCGACGATGGTCACGGTTGCCAGCAGGTCGCTGTGGACCGGACGCTTGCCGATGATGGTGATGGTTGGCAGCGTCGAGACTTCCGCTTGCTGCGGTGCCGCCTGTGCCGAGCTGACGCCGACAGCCAGGGTAGCGATGGACAGGATGGCGATCAGGGCTTTGTTTGCTGTGTTCATTTGTATTCTCCGTTAAGTGACTTGATGACTTGCTTAGGTGGCTGACGTTGTTGCATGTCGTCACTTTAGGGAGGGGCAGGACAAGTCGCCAGCTGCTTGCGACAAGTTGCAGGAAATGCGGGACAGAATACAAAAAAGCGGGACTGGACTGCATCGGGTTTTTCTTACTTTTGGCGGCCTGAGCATCGGCTAGCCCCGCAAAAGCTGGTTTTGCAGGAAAATCTTGGTGTTTTTTAGTTGCCTTAAAAGCAGCCAAATAAGCAGCCAAATATGCGCTGAACAGCGATATTCGGTATTTCTCTTATGCAAATTGATTCTATGCACATGCAAAAAAGTTCGTTCTCTTTATAACAAACCGATGAGAATATCATCGTTCTTTAGCCGTATTTGTAATAAGAGGACGATGCATGAGCGCCGCCGTTTTTCCCGCCAACAACCTTGCCAAGCCAGCCGCACCGTTCCGGGTGATGCCCGGGTTCCGCCTGTCGCTCGGGTTTACGCTGTTCTACCTGGCCCTGATCGTCTTGATCCCCTTGTCGGCCGTGTTCCTCAAAACCTTCACCCTGAGCTGGGACGGCTTCATCGCCGCCGTCACGTCGGCGCGGGTGATGGCCTCCTACCGCCTGACTTTCGGCGCCTCTTTATTAGCTGCGCTGCTGAATGCCTTTTTCGGCGGCATCGTGGCCTGGGTGCTGGTGCGTTATGAATTTCCCGGCAAGAAGCTGATCGATGCCCTGGTCGACCTGCCGTTTGCCCTGCCCACCGCGGTGGCCGGCATTGCCCTGACCGCGCTGTATTCCAGCAATGGCTGGATCGGCCAATACCTGGAGCCGCTCGGCATCAAGGTTGCCTTTACTCCGCTGGGCGTGCTGGTGGCGCTGACCTTTATCGGCTTGCCGTTCGTGGTGCGCACCGTGCAGCCAGTGCTGGAAGATGCCGAGAAAGAACTGGAAGAAGCCGCTGCCAGCCTGGGCGCCAATCATTGGCAGACTTTTGTCCGGGTGATTTTCCCGACCGTGTTCCCGGCCTTGCTGACCGGCTTCGCCTTGTCTTTCGCCCGCGCCACCGGCGAATACGGTTCGGTGATCTTCATCGCCGGCAATATGCCGATGGTGTCGGAGATCACCCCCTTGTTCATCATTACCAAGCTGGAGCAATACGATTACGCCGGCGCTACAGCGATCGCTGTCGTCATGTTGACAGTGTCGTTCCTGCTGCTGCTGGCGATCAATGTCTTGCAAGCCTGGACCCGCAAGCGCGGCCAGTCGGCGCAAGCATAGGAGCCTGACGTGAGCGCAACCGCCAGCAATTTCAATCCTGCCGCCGTCAATACAGCGGCGCCGAGCGCCAGGCCGCAGCCGCGCGGCGAACCTGTCCATGTGCCGAATGCAACGCTGGAGCCGTTGTGGGTGAGGGCGCTGCTGATGACCGTGGCGCTGCTGTTCCTCACCTTGTTCCTGGTGGTGCCGCTGCTGTCGGTATTTGCCGAGGCCTTCAAGAAGGGCTGGGAAGCTTACCTGGCGGCGATCATCGAACCGGATGCGGTCAGCGCCATCAAGCTGACCTTGCTGACGGCGGCGATTGCGGTCCCGCTCAACCTGGTGTTCGGCATCGCCGCTTCCTGGACCATCGCCAAGTTCGAGTTCCGCGGCAAAAACATCCTGCTGACCCTGATCGATCTGCCGTTCTCGGTGTCGCCGGTGATTTCCGGTCTGATCTATGTCCTGCTGTTCGGCGCCCAGGGCTGGTTCGGCCCATGGCTGCGCGAGCACGACATCAAGATCCTGTTTGCCGTGCCGGGCATCGTGCTGGCCACCGTGTTCGTGACCTTTCCGTTTGTCGCCCGCGAGCTGATTCCGCTGATGCAGGCCCAGGGCAGCGAGGAGGAGGAAGCGGCGCTGGTGCTGGGCGCTTCCGGCTGGAAGACCTTCCGCCATGTCACCTTGCCTAATATTAAGTGGGGTTTGCTGTACGGCGTGATCCTGTGCAATGCGCGCGCCATGGGCGAGTTCGGCGCGGTGTCGGTGGTGTCCGGGCATATCCGCGGCGAGACCAACACCATCCCCTTGCAGGTCGAGATCCTGTACAACGAATACAACTTCCAGGCCGCCTTTGCGGTGGCTTCATTGCTGGCGTTCCTGGCGCTGCTGACGCTGGCGCTGAAATCGTTCATCGAATGGCGCTTGCGTGAAACGGCGCCGTTGCTGCATCAGCCGGCACATCAATCAGGACAGGAGCAGGCATGAGCATCCAGGTAAGCAATATCAACAAGCGTTTCGGCGAATTTGTCGCCCTCAACAATGTATCGCTGGAATTCCCGACCGGCGAATTGACCGCGCTGCTGGGACCGTCAGGCTGCGGCAAGACCACCTTGCTGCGGATTATCGCCGGCCTCGAAGCGCAGGACAGCGGCCAGGTCTTGCTGGAAGGCGAAGACGCTTCCGCGCGCCATGTGCGCGAGCGCCAGGTCGGCTTTGTGTTCCAGCATTACGCCTTGTTCAAGCACATGACCGTCTTTGAAAACATCGCCTTCGGCCTGCGCGTCAAGCCGCGCGCCCAGCGTCCGAGTGAAGCCGCGATCCGCGACAAGGTCACGCGCCTGCTGGAGCTGGTGCAGCTGGACTGGCTGGCCGACCGCTATCCGCCGCAGCTGTCCGGCGGCCAGCGCCAGCGCATCGCCCTGGCGCGCGCGTTGGCGGTGGAGCCGCGCGTGCTGCTGCTGGACGAGCCCTTCGGCGCGCTCGACGCCAAGGTGCGCAAGGAACTGCGGCGCTGGCTGCGGCGCCTGCATGATGAGCTGCACGTCACCAGCATCTTCGTCACCCACGACCAGGAAGAGGCGCTGGAAGTGGCGGACCAGATCGTGCTGATGAACAAGGGCAATGTGGAGCAGGTAGGCGCGCCGCAGCAGGTCTACGACAATCCGGCTTCGCCTTTCGTGTATGGATTCCTGGGCAACGTCAACCTGTTTCACGGTCGCGTGCACCAGGGCGTGCTGGACAGCGGCGGCATGCGTTTCGCCGCGCCCGACCATGCCGAGGCCGACGATGTGCAAGGCATCGGCTATGTGCGTCCGCATGACCTCGAGATCGACCGCTACAGCGCTGGCGGCGAGGGCATCGTGGTGCAGCTCAAGCGCGCCCACGCCATCGGCCCGCTGGCGCAGCTGGAACTGCAGCGCAGTGACGGCAGCGTCAATGACGGCGGCGACGCCGGCCTGATCGAAGCCGTGATATCCAGCGAACGCTTCCAGCAACTCAATCTGAAAGATGGCGAAACCTTGCTGGTGCGTCCGCGCCGCCTGCAGGTGTTCGTCGATCAGCCTTCCATCCGCTAAGGAGAATAGAATGAATTTCCAGCAATTACGTTCCATCCGCGAAGCCGCCCGCTGCGGCTTCAACCTGACTGAAGTGGCCAATGTCCTGTTCACCTCGCAACCCGGCGTCAGCCGCCAGATCCGCGAACTGGAAGAAGAGCTCGGCGTCGATATCTTCATCCGCAACGGCAAGCGCCTGATCGGCCTGACCGATCCCGGCAAGGGCATCCTCAAGATCGTCGAACGGCTGCTGCAGGAAGCAGAAAACCTGCGCCAGGCCAGCCAGGAATATTCCGGCGAAACCAGCGGCACCCTGACCATCGCCGCCACCCATACCCAGGCGCGCTACGCCTTGCCGCGCGTGGTGCAGGGTTTCCGCGCCAGTTTCCCGGATGTCCGCATCGCCTTGCAGCAGAGCTCGCCGGAACATATCGCCGACTGGGTCATCTCAGGCAAGGCCGATGTCGGCATCGCCACCGAGGGCCTGACCCAGTTCAAGGAACTGATTTCCTTCCCTTGCTACGAATGGCGCCACGTGCTGGTGGTGCCGGAAGGTCATCAGTTGCTGGCGGTCGACGGACCGATCAGCCTGGCCGACCTCGCTGCCTATCCCTTGATCACCTACGACGTCGGCTTCACCGGCCGCGGCCACATCGACGACGCCTTCCGCACTGCCGGCATCACGCCGGACATCGTGCTGACCGCGATGGATTCCGACGTCATCCAGCAGTATGTGGCGCTGGGACTGGGGATCGGCCTGGTGGCGTCGATGGCGACGGAGCACAGCAGCCAGAACGGTTTGCGCACGATCGATGTGTCGCATCTGCTGGCCTCCAATGTGACGCGGCTGGCGGTGCGGCGCGGCGCCTATCTGCGTTCGTATACCTATGATTTCATCTTGCAGTTTGCACCGCAGCTCAAGCGCGAAGACATCATCGAAGCGCTGCATGCGGAGCCGCACAGCGGCGGCAGCAGCGTGCACAAGGTGGATTTTGAAGAGCGCGTCCTGAAGATCGCCTGATCCGAGAACCTGCTCTAAACAACGGTCGACGGCGCCCAGGTCACGCTGCCGTCATATTGGAACGCTACGATTCGCCTGTCTCCTCCGAATCCCTCTCTAGGTTCGGATTCAGCCCGCTGCCGCAAGGCCTGGCGGGCTTTTTTTTGCGTGTTTCCGTACCAGCGGCAGAAAACCCATACAGATCAATGACTTGATCGTTAGGCGATGGGGTTATCCACAGGCATGTTCACAATTTCTGTGGGTAACTTGTACAGGGCGCTTGCCGCCTGCCGCAACTCATCTGCCCTGCATTGTTGGCTATAATCGATAGCTTGGATGTCCGCTGTAGCGCATGATTATCAAGCCAACCCCTCAAGCCCAGCCCGTCAAGCCCGCCCCCTCATTGGAAAACAAACAATTTATGGCCTCATCCCCGGAAAACCTCAGCATGGCAGTGTTCTGCGACTTTGAAAACGTCGCGCTCGGCGTGCGCGATGCAAAATACGAAAAATTCGACATCAAGCCGGTGCTGGAGCGGCTCCTGCTCAAGGGCAGCATCGTCGTCAAGAAGGCTTACTGCGACTGGGAGCGTTACAAGGAATTCAAGGCCACCATGCATGAGGCCAATTTCGAGCTGATCGAAATCCCGCATGTGCGCCAGTCTGGCAAGAATTCAGCCGACATTCGCCTGGTGGTGGACGCACTCGATCTCTGCTACATGAAGTCGCACGTCAATACCTTCGTCATCATCAGCGGCGATTCCGATTTCTCGCCGCTGGTCTCCAAGCTGCGGGAGAACGCCAAGCAAGTGATCGGCGTCGGCGTCAAGCAATCGACTTCCGACCTGCTGGTCGCCAACTGCGACGAATTCATTTTCTATGACGACCTGGTCCGTGAAAGCCGGCGCACGGCCGCCAGGCGCGGTACGCGGGAAACGCAGCCGGCGGCCAAGCGTTCGCCGGACGAAGAAAAGGGTCGCAAGGCAGAGCTGGAGGCGCGCAGGAACCAGGCGATCGACATGGCGGTCGAGACTTTCGATGCCTTGGTATCCGAACGCGGCGACAGCGGCAAGATGTGGGCATCCGTGTTGAAAGAGGCGATCAAGCGGCGCAAGCCCGATTTCAGCGAGTCATACTACGGCTTCCGTGCCTTCGGCAATTTGCTGGAAGAAGCGCAGGCGCGCGGTCTGCTCGAATTCGGCCGCGACGAGAAATCGGGGACTTACGTGTATCGAAGTAGTGGCGGCAGTGGCAGTAGCAGCAATAATGGCGCCACGATTGCCGGCGAAGTCGCGGCGGAACAGCCGGCGGAAGCGCCGTTGCCGCAGCCGAAAGTGCCCGAAGCCACGACGGCATTAGCAACAGCGGCAGCTGCGGCTGAAGTTGAAGACAACGGCGCCAAACCGGAAACCCGCCGCAAGGGACGCGGAGGCCGCAAGCCGGCTGAAAAGAAAATCGCAGCGGCTGTGCCGCCAGTTGTCGCGCCGGAGGTCAATTCTGCGCCGGAAACGCCGGCAGCTGCCGAAGCGCCGGTTCAGGCGTCGGAGGAAGCAGCGGTCAAGCCGGTAAAAGCCCCCCGCAAGCCCGCCGCGCGCAGCCGTCGCCCGCGTAAATCGGAAGCGAAGCCGGACGAGGCTTGACGAAGGACGGCGGCGATCTGATGTCTCTGCGGTAGCGCTTACACCGCTACCTCGCTGGCGTCAGCTTTTCTGGCGCAGCGCCGCCGCGCATTCGCGCACCAGCGCAGGGCCGCGATAGATCAAGCCGCTATACAGTTGCACCAGCGATGCTCCCGCAGCGATCTTGGCTTGGGCATCGTCGCCGCTGAAAATCCCGCCGACGCCGATGATCGGCAGGGCATCGCCCAGTTCGCCGTGCAGCTGCCGCACCACGCTGGTCGACAGCGCCAGCACCGGTGCGCCGGACAGGCCGCCGGCTTCGTTTTCGTGCTGCAGGCCGCGCACGGCGTCGCGGCTGATGGTGGTGTTGGTGGCGATGACGCCGTCGATCTTATGCCGCAGCAAGGCATCGGCAATGGTCTTGATCTGCTCGGCATCGATGTCCGGCGCGATCTTCAGCGCGATCGGCACGTAGCGCTTGTGCAGGCCGGCCAGCCGTTGCTGGGTTTCCTTCAGCTGCGCCAGCAGGGCATCGAGTTCGGACGCGCCTTGCAGCTGGCGCAGGTTCTTGGTGTTGGGCGACGAAATATTCACCGTCACGTAGCTGGCGTAGGGATAGACCTTTGCCAGGCAATACAGATAGTCTTCGGCGGCGCGCTCGATCGGCGTATCGGCGTTCTTGCCGATGTTCAGCCCGAGCACGCCCTGGCGTTCCTGGTAAAAGCGCGAGGCCTGGACATTGGCGATGAAGGCGTCGACGCCGCCATTGTTGAAACCCATGCGGTTGATGATGGCGTTGGCGGCCGGCAGGCGGAACATGCGCGGCTTCGGATTGCCGGGCTGGGCGCGCGGCGTCACCGTGCCGATTTCAATCGAGCCGAAGCCGAGCGCCGCCAGGCCGTCGATATAGGCGCCATCCTTGTCCAGCCCGGCCGCCAGTCCGACCGGATTGGGAAAGGTGACGCCCATCACGGTGCGCGGATCGGCCGCGGGCTTGCCCAGCAGCGAGGTCAGCCCCAGCGCGGCGGCGCGGCGCAGGGCCGGCAAGGTCAGGTTATGGGCGGCTTCCGGATCGAGGGAGAACAGGGCGGGGCGGGCGAAGGCGTACAGGAGTTTGGCGGGCACGATAGAGGCAGCTGTAAAAAAGGGTGCAGATTGACGGGAAATTGGCGAAAAGACAGCAGCGCAAGCCAAGCTTGCGCGCGCCGCGATCCGCGGCGGCTATTCTAACGCACTCCATTGCCCTTGCTGTAGCGCTTCCAGCGGCTGGAAGTTGACCTTGTAGGCCATTTTCGGGCTTTCTTCTATCCAGTAGCCGAGGTAGACATAGGGCATGCCCAGCTGCCTGGCCTGGCCGATCTGCCACAAGACGTTGTAGGTGCCGTAGGAGGCGCCGGGCACATCGGGATCGTAAAAGGTATAGACCGATGACAGGCCGTCATTCAGGACATCGATGATGCTGACCATGCGCAAGGTGCCGTCGGCTTCCCGGAATTCCACCAGCCGGGTATTTACCTTGCTTTGCAACAGAAACTGCGCGTACTGGTCGCGGCTGTCCTGGTCCATGCCGCCGCCGCTGTGGCGCGCGGTCTGGTAGCGCAGGTAGAGATCGTAGTGTTCGTTGACGTAGGCCAGGTTGGTGACCAGCGTGGTCAGATGGCTGTGGCGGTCCCAGGCGCGGCGTTGGCTGCGGTTGGGCTGGAAAGAGTCCACCAGCGTGCGCACCGGCGTGCAAGCCTGGCAGCCGTCGCAGTAAGGGCGGTAGGTAAAGATGCCGCTGCGGCGGAAACCGTTCTTCACCAGTTCGGAATAGACGTCGGCGTTGATCAGGTGCGACGGCGTCGCCACCTGCGAGCGCGCCTGGCGATGTTCCAGGTAGCTGCATGGATAGGGCGCTGTGGCGTAAAACTGCAGCGTCGAAAATGGCAGATCTTTTAAGTGCGTCATGTGCATTCCGGCTGAACTGAATCTTTAATGTTCATCTCGTTTGGCTGTCTGGCTGGATAAACGTAAAGTAGCACTTTCATTGCGGTCCTGACACTAGTAATTTACACCGTAATTCCAGTTTGCATAAGGACTTGCAATTGATTAATCGTGAAACAGCGGCAGCGGCTGCCAGTGGTGGATTTGCGGATGGTTGGCGGCTTGCCGCAAGTGCTGCAGAAACTCGCTGCGCGGGATCGGCAGCGCGCCCAGCGATGCCAGGTGGCCGGTCTCCTGCTGGCAATCGATCATGCCGACTTCATGCCGGCGCAGGAAATGCACCAGATAGGCGAGGGCGATCTTGGAAGCGTCGCTGACCCGGGTAAACATCGATTCCCCGTAGAACATGCGGCCGATGCTGACGCCGTAAGCGCCGCCGACCAGTTTGCCGTCCAGCCACACTTCCGAAGAGTGCGCGTAGCCGAGCTTGTGCAAGCCGCGGTAGCCGGCCACGATATCTTCCGAAATCCAGGTGCCGGCGCCGTCGCGCCGCGGCGCCGCGCAGGCGCGCATCACCTGCTCGAAGGCAAAGTCGAAACGCACTTGCCAGCGGCGGTCGCCATGAGGAGAGTGCATGCTGCGATGCACCTTGCGCAAGGTCTTGTGCAAGCTGGCGGAGATGGCGAAGCGTTCGGTCCACAGCACCATGCGCGGATCGGTGCTCCACCAGAGAATCGGCTGGTTTTCCGAGAACCAGGGAAAAATGCCATGGCGATAGGCATCCAGCAGGCGCCGCGGCGACAGGTCGCCGCCCGCCGCTAGCAAGCCGCTGGCGCCGTCCTCCTCGGTGAGGGCAGTGCTGACGTCGGGAAATGGACTGTCCAGCTCAAGCCAGGGGATCATGGCGGCTCCGGCGCTATGCGTTATTTCGGCGCCAGGCCTGGGCGCATGGGTTTGAAAATATCCTGCGTATGCAAGCTGAAATGGCCGCCTTCCTGGCGGATTTTTTTGACGTCGGCGAAGAAGGCGCGCAAGGTGATCTCGACAGTCGGAAAGGCGATATCTTCCCACGGGATTTCAGCTTCCGTGAACAGGGCGACTTCCAGGCTTTCGGTGCCGGCGGCGTAGTCGGTATCGAGCAAAGTGGCGCGGTAGAACAGGTGCACCTGGTGCACATGCGGCACGTTCAGCAGGGAGAACAGCTCGTGCAGCTGGATGCGCGCACCGGCTTCTTCTTCGGTTTCGCGCTGCGCCGCGGCGCCGGTGGTTTCGCCGTTTTCCATGAAGCCGGCCGGCAAGGTCCAGAAACCGTATTGCGGTTCGATCGCGCGTTTGCACAGCAGCACGCGCAATTCGCCATTCCGTTCCCAGACCGGAATCGAGCCGATCACCATTTTCGGGTTTTGATAATGAATGGCGCCGCAATTGCCGCAGACATAACGCATGCGGTTGTCGTCCGGCGGGATTTGCAGACTGACGGGATGCGCGCATTCGGAACAGAATTTCATAGACACCGGTAATTAGTTTGATCGGTCGGGAAGCGGGTTCCTGATCGTGTTGATTGGGAATAATGTCTAGCATAACAGGGTAGTTGAGGAGTTTAGCATTGGCCAATCCCCATATGCTTTCTTAATGCCATTGTCAGTATCTGTTGCATTGCAGTGCAATACGTTATATACTTTCATTCTTCAGAC
>NZ_JBWKVC010000002.1:0-116483 GCF_059421505.1 Collimonas sp. GW821-FHT02H07 | reverse complement strand
ACGCGGGGTGGAGCAGTCTGGCAGCTCGTCGGGCTCATAACCCGAAGGTCGTAGGTTCAAATCCTGCCCCCGCAACCAGTTACAGTAAGAAGGCAAGCAGTTAAAGCCGTTTTTACGCATGAAGCCTTAAGTGGAATACGCTTAAGGCTTTTTATATTCAGACGCGGGGTGGAGCAGTCTGGCAGCTCGTCGGGCTCATAACCCGAAGGTCGTAGGTTCAAATCCTGCCCCCGCAACCAATAAAAGACGGACCAGCTACTTGCTTAGTAGTTGGTCCGTTTTCATTTTGGCCCAGACTTCATCGCCTTGTAGTTCAATTTGCATTTTCCCGAAGATGCCGCGCAGAATAGTATGGGCCGCTGGCCTATTGTCTTGCAGCGCGCTAGAAAGATCCATTAGCATTTCTTTGAACAGGCGGTCAACATCCGGCGCCAGTCCTTTTTGTTGACTGGCATCGGTTTCAATGGACCGCTGAATTGCGGCACGCTCTTTTTCAGCTTGTTTTAGGCGAGTGGCAAGGGCCGGCGAGATCCCTACGGCTGCAATTGCTTCTACCATTCGTTTTATCTCATCACCCAGCTGAGATAGCCTTTCTTGGTTAAATGAAAGTGCTTCTTTGCCGCCGGCAAGTCTTTCGGCCAGCATCTGATTAAATACGCGCTTGAATTCGGCTGCGGCGGCTGGCGATAGCAATTCGTCGCGCACTACGGATAACAGTCGCTTTTCAACCGTTTCGCGCAGAATAGAAAATCCGGGGCAAACTGCCGGCCCGCGATCTTTTGCCGCGTTGCACCCATATCTAATTGTGTTTATGGTAATTACAGTGCCGCCGCAGTGTGGGCATATCAATAATCCACCACAAAGGGTGAGTTCAACGGGAATCTGTTCTAAAAGCCGGACGTCACCAGTCGATTTCCATCGTAAGGAATAGCTGCTCCAAAGCATTCATAAATAAAATGTCATTGGGATCATTGGGATTAGCTGCATAGGACAGATGCGCAGACATTGAATCTTGTTTCCCAAAATAGAATTCCTTATCAATTTTTTTCAATCTTCCAGCATCATCGAGCCAATAAAAGGTGAGTACCGTAGTCGATCCATTTTTGCTTTGAATGTTGTAACTGAAGTTCAAACGCTGAGGGTAATTCTCTTTGAATTGCGCCAGGAATTCTTCGTTAAAATCTTTTGGTGCCATAAAATAGTCAGTACTTTTCCTGATATCTACGGCCTCTTTTTTATTTCCTACCTTGCTTTTGAGGGTAAAGCCGTCTTTACAGGTTGCCGATCCCGACTGTTTTTCAAACGACGGTTTGTCAAAAAAATCAGGAACATTAAATTTCAGGAGGCCGCCGCAATAGGCGAATTTTCCCGTCTCAGCAGCGTATGCAGGGAGCAGACTTTGCATAAGAAAACAGACAGCTAACAGAATTGTTTTTTTCATTCTTATCGCCCTTAGGCCAGAATCGGTTGGAAATTCGTAGGTGCTACGATCGCGTCATTTAAAGCATGCCAGGCGTGTTCAAAGCACGGCCAGCGGACTTCATCGAAATGCACGGTGCCAGGGTTAATGCACTTAGTCAAATTCTTGGCGTCTGCATTGGTTGTGCCTTGATCTGCCCAGTAATTAATGCTCAGCTTCCCGTTCGGGACAAGACGCTTTTTACTGTCGACGTTATAGCGTTGCTTCGATGCCCAATATGAGCCACTTGCATCGCAGGTCAAATCCGCATGGGTCGCCAATGATAATGCCGCGCTCTCAGTTAAAAATGATGCATCTTTGTAGTTACCGAAGTTCTCGTAATTGGTTCGGCCTGTCAGCTGAATAATCCCTCTTCCCTTAAAACGTATGCCGTCACCAGGTTGGGTATTGCCGATCTTTTTTCCTTCAGGTTGTCCAGGTTCGTATTTGTTGAAATAGCTGTCGGGGCCACCTTCAACCATTGTGCTAAGACGGCCAGTTTCTTCAGCCAATTGAGCAAATAAGTGTGCTGTGCGCCGACGCGGCCCCATCCTGTATTTACGAACTGTCTTTTGCAACGCATTGTGCAGATTGGCGGGGCGGGTATTTGACGAATTATTTAAATTATTTTTTACGTGGGCAATCGTAAATGTTTCAGCTTCCTTACCTTTGTTATCCACAACTGTCTTGCGTATGATTCGGACGATTTCGTCCTGGCTTAGCCATTCGCATTTCCTAAAGTGGCGCACGAACTCCGCTGGATGGAAATGCCATTGTGCAGCTTTAAAAGCTGCGGGCAAGCCGTCGTGACCCATAGTTTGCAGGTGTTTAATGACCTCCGCCCAGCCCGCTGGATCATCCGGCTGATCGGGTTGTTTGCGCAAGCATTCATAACGTGCAGTTATCGTACTCTTGTCCCATTCATTGGGAAATTTACAGATCGTGCGTGCGAGTTTAGGGAGTACAGCGGGGTCGCCAATGCGCGCTGCCAGTTTGACGTTATCGTTCTTGCTATCTGGATCTTGAGGATCTGCAATCAAGTCTTTCAATTTGGCTGAGTCACAGCGTTGATCCGCTGGCTGCGCGTCATCGCCGAAGCAATTCCAGCCCATCACCGGAAGAAAATCGGCATCACTGAATTTAAAAGTGCCTGGCGCGTTGAGATCAGCCCAAACCGTTTGACCCGCTATATTCTTGATTTGACGCCAGTGGGCTGCGTTGCTGGGCAACGGGTCTTTATCTTCCGCTTTGCTACTTGTGCCAATATTTCTGCCAAAGCGCAGCAACTCATACCAGCCGCTGGGGCTGCTAACAGTTCCAGTAGTCTGCATGGCTCTGTCGTGCCGCTTGTTGGCGTCTTTGTACAAGTTATATTCAAAGTCCACATCGGGGTCGCAGGTGCCGATCTTTACTCCAGCGGTGTTATAGGTTGTTATGGCGCAAGAGCCAGGGGTTGCGCCTTCGGTGCCAAAACTTATTTTCACCCATTGAGCTGTCGCCAGTGTCGTCGCTGCAGTGTTCGAGGCAGCGGCTGACGGTTGTGTCGCCGGCGCAGACTTGCCGCGTAAATGTTGAGTTGGCACGCTAGTTGAGGTTGGCGTCGTTTCAGGAAGATAGATATAGATATCTCCAAATACCGCATCTGTTCTACCGTCGTTCGTTGGCGTTTTGGTGGGGTCTTGCCATGCTAGATCGCGGCCAATAATTTTCTTTAAATTGTCGTCATCGCACGAAATCGCTAGTTCGCATTGTCCGCTGTGCAGATAGACACTGCCGGTGGAGCCGATGACGTCCTTGCGGTAAATTTTCTGACCTTCGGTAAGAGTCGATTTGACCTCTGACAGATGCATGTAGGACGAATAAAATTTTACTGTAGTTACCGTGTTACCATCCGCGCCAATTTCGGTCTCATGTTCAATGATGACCATGCCGTTATCTGTCCAACTTGCCTCTGTCCCAAACGGATTATAGGCTTGCCCATCGGCCGCGTCGTTAACCCTGGCACGCGCTTTATTCACATAGATTATCTTGCCGTCCGCAATGGCCCGTGCGGGTGCATAGCCATGGTCGGCAGTCGGCGCTTGCAGATGCATGCCGGTGTGCCATAGCAAAGATTGACTAACAGGAAAATTTCCCTCAGGAGCAGAAGTGGTTGATTCACGTGAATCGACCGGACGTAATCCATTCTCCAGTATTTTATTTTCTTCAGTTTCGCCAGTTAAAAAAGGAGGGCTAATCAGCATTATTTAATTCTCGCTTTTACAAATTTCAAATGGAGATTTTGCGTTTGGTGATGACTTTGGTTCTCTGCATTGTTGGCAAAATTGGCGGCCCTAAACTCTTTGGCCCTGGCAAACTGTGCGTCGCTGCGTGGGCAACAAATGCGCCATTGGTGCCGTGCTCAATGCCGCCAGCATTGAACTTGGCATAGCTGCCGCCACCATTGACGACGACTTCTTCCTTGGCGGTGATGGTGATGCGATTAGCCGTTTGTGTGATGTTCAATTTTGCCAAAATGTTGATGCTGTCCGACAGGGCTTGCATATCAATATCGCCGGCGGCTGCCACAAATTTCATACCGGCTTTTTGCACCATCAAACGGAAGGTCTTGGCAATGCTGGCAAATAGGCTGTCGCCGCTGGCAATCGACAGGCTCTTGCCGGTGGTAATGGCGGTGTGGTCGCCGCTTGCTATATGGGTACTGCCGCCAGTAGTGGACTCGATACCCGCCGGGCTGGCCAGCACCAGGTGTGGTGCGGAGAGTTCTGGAAAGCTGCCGTCGTCGCTTGCGCCGCTGCCCTTGATTGCATCATTCTGCGCTTTCAAGATCTTGGCGATATCGACTTGCTGGCCAGCCTTGTCCTGCGCGCCGGCCTGTTGTGCCATATCGGCCAGTGTTTCATGCTGGTCGCGCGCAGCCGTGAGACGCTGTACTGTCTCGCCCATGTCTTTCATGTGAGACGCGGCGTTGTTGCGTGCCTCAGTGGTGATCAGCATCCCCTTTGCTGAACGCGCCACGCCATGGCCGTCTGTCCTCAGCTCCCAGCCGTCACCCCGCGCATCCTTGCGCCCCGCATTGTCCTCAATTCGGGTAATGCTGCCTAGACTCAGCTGGCTGTGCTGGTGATCGCTTTTCAGCTGCGCCTGGATTTTCCCGTTGGTATCGTCCAGGATCAAATGGTTGCTTCTACCGCCTGCCTGATTGCCGCCGTTAGGCGTCAGTTCCCGGCTTCTGAAGCCCATCAATGACTGCTGGGTCGCCAGCTTCCAGGGCGGCATGTTGCGTTGGTTGTAGACGCTGCCGGTGACGATGGGGCGGTCGGGATTACCATCGAGCCATTGGACCAGGCATTCCGATCCGACGCGCGGGATGGATTTGGCGCCCAGCTCGCCGCCGGCCCATGCACTTGCCACGCGCACCCAGGCAGAGCTGCGCTCATCGTTGTTGCCGATGCGGTCCCAGTGGAACTGGACACGGATACGGCCGAATTCATCAGTATGGACGCTGCCCTGGCCTGAAGGACCGACGACCGTTGCGGTTTGCGGAAATGTGATCCTGGTGTCGACGCTGTTGAATTGGCGGCCGGGCCGCCAAGGAATGGTTTTTCGGATGCACGTGAAAGTATTGCTGTAGGCGGATTTCTCCGTTGTCTCTTGCAGATAATTATTCGTTGCCGTGTGGCGTACCGTCAGGATCAGGAATTCATTTTTTCCTGCCTCTTTATAACCATAGTGGCCGCTCAAACGGAACCAGTACCCAGGGATGACAGAGCGGTTATTGCCTGCGGCTTCAAAGTGTTTGCCTTTCGCTTCAATCTCCTCCATGCGCAGCCGCGACAACTGGTCGGCGCCTTGCGTGTTCTTGACGCCGTAGGCGCCCACGTATTCATAGGATTCGATATCGAGGACGCTGCTGCCTTGCTTGTTCAGTGTCGGCACGCCGGCATTGATCGGCACCGGGTTCTTGAAGTTGAAGCCACCTATCGATACGGAACCGGGAACGATCTGGCGCACTGGCGAAAACTCGCCTATGCCGTCTTCCTCGGTCGCGCCGCCGTGGCGCTGGAAACGGATCTCGGGGCTGCCGTCGATTGCTTCTGCACGCGTCGAATCATCGGTGATGATCAGCTTGTGGCCTTGGGCGCTGTGCTGGAAGTGATACAGCAAGCCGGCGTTTTCAAGGCGTCGGTGAATGTAGTTGTGGTCGCTTTCGTCAAACTGAAAGGCGTCCGTCATTGCCGGGTCTTCTCCGCTGACCTGGAAATCCCAGTCGGGCAGGGTGCCGTAGTCTTTGAAAATGCCGTCGATCTGTTCGCGCAGCGTCTTGCCGTGAAAAATGTAGTTGTCTTTGCGCAGGCGTAGATACTGTGTCCACGGACCCAATTTGGCCTGGTAAAAGGTGATAGCCCCATCCGTGCGAGTCAATCTGAACTCGAAACAGAATCCGGAAAAATATCGGAGGCTGCCGTCAGCCTTAACCAGTTCCACGCAAAACAGCTTGCCTTGTAGGTCTTTGAGCGCCAGGCCAGGATCATCCGAAAGCAATTCAATCGAAAATTCAAAGTCCCGCGAGGGCTTTCGGCAGCATCGAGTTTGTTTACCAGGAGCTGAGCTTGCGGCCCATCGTTATGGGGAAACGAGAGGCGAAGGATACGGCTATTCTGTCGCCCCTGTATCAAGGCTGATATGGATTGAAGCAAACTACTCATGCGGGGTTCCTCGGAATTGAACCGTTATCAATAAGAATGTTTTTTTAGCAATGTAGACAGGGCATTCTACTTAATAAATGCTTCATTAAAGCATAACCGCCAGCGCCTTTGATTGCTATTGAGAAATGTTTGTGAGTGATGGATTTTGCAAGAGTTGACACTTTTGTTGAAATTTTGAGACAGCAGAGGGGATGACAGAATTGGGCGTCCCCGAGTAGGGGCATGGCGGCGGAGGGTATGCGCAACGCGGGCGGAATTTGGGCGAAAACGGAGACTTTTCCAGCCCTTCCCAGACCTAGCCGCTTTTGCGTACCTTAGTGTTTGCGCGTCTACGACGGTTTGGAGCGGTTTGTAATGGTGGAGGCGGCGGGAATCGACCCCGCGTCTCTATGGACACCAGGGGAGCGCTGCCAATGCGTCTAGCCGTCCCTAAGCATGGCGATTTATCACATTGGCCTGTTTTTTTGGTCAAATTTGCATGACAGTCGAAAAAGTGGGCAGGTGGTGACGTAATATTGATGTTGTTACGCCAGAAATATTGGTTCTCGCCAAGATAAAACTAAACATCTACCCCAATTATCAAAATGGCTCGAAATCTATTTGTTACTGCTTTGCGCGAAGCAGGTAAGCAAGCTCAACGAAGCGCCCAAGCAGCTACAAGAGAGCGCGCTCGGATGTTGAGAGAGGAAGCTCGATTAACTAGGGAAATGGAACGCAACAACAAGCGTGAAGAAAAGGAAAGGCAGAAGCAATATACAGAGGATCGTATTGCTGAAGTTGATGATCAAAACGATGAAATCAATGAGTCGATTGAAGTATTAAATACCTTACTAATTGAGGGTATGAATACGGATCCAAGTTTAAATTTTGATAGCCTGCGAGTTGTTCCGAAAGAATGTAAGTTGGAATTCGGGAACCTCGCTACCCCACTTGTGCCTCCGGCCAAGATTGCAATACCTAAACCAAACGTCTTAATTGCCTGGCTCCCTCCCGTGAAGAAGGCCTATGACGCAAAGCGTGTGGCTTCGCAACGATTTCACGAAAAAATGCTTGCCGACTATCAAACTAAAGAAGCAACCCGAAAGACCTTCGTCCAAAAACTGGAAGAAGCGCATGTTCGTGAAGTGCATGAAGCAGAAAAAGTTGCAAACGACGCCAATGCTGAAATTGATAAATGGCAAAGAGCATTTTTAAAAGGAGAGCCCGAAGCGGTTGCGGAATATTTTAGAACTGTACTCGAAAGCAGCGATTACCCGGAAGGATTTCCACAGGATTCGCGAGCCATCTATATTGCGGAATCAAGGCAGTTGGTTATTGAATATGCTCTTCCACAAATGAATGACGTCGTACCAATGGTAAAAGCATATAAATACGTCAAAGCAAGCGACTCTATTACAGAATCTGCTCGCCCGGAAAGCCAGCGTCGTTCAATTTACAGTGAAGTCGTGGCTCAAACTACCCTTCGCTGCTTGTGGGAGATTTTTACGTCGGATGGCAATTGCTTAGTAGATACCGCGGTTTTGAGTGGCTATGTAGATGCGATCAATCCAAGTACTGGCAAGGCGATTAGACCGTGTTTGGTTACTGTTCGGGTAACAAGGGACGCAATGAACAATATCGACTTGCATATGGCTGAAGCCATTCCATGCCTTCGAGAATTGAAAGCGTCATTTTCAAAGAGCCCGGGTGAACTAGCCCCTGTAAGGCCGATTCTTGAACTGAACATGTTTGATGCAAGATTTGTACAAGAAGCTGACGTACTGTCGACCTTGGACCACCGATCAAATTTGATGGATTTGACACCGGGTGATTTTGAGTCGCTTATCACCAATTTGTTTCAAAAAATGGGGCTGGATACCAAGATGACTCAAGCGTCGCGCGATGGTGGTGTCGATTGTGTAGCATTTGACCCACGTCCCATTTTTGGGGGGAAAGTGGTTATCCAAGCAAAACGCTACAAAAATACCGTTGGCGTAAGTGCAGTTCGCGATTTATACGGGACGATGCAGAATGAGGGTGCATCGAAAGGTATATTGGTGACGACAAGCGGCTATGGGAAAGCCGCTTTTGATTTTGCGAACGGAAAGCCTTTGGAGCTGCTTGACGGCGGAAATCTACTTTATCTATTAAAAGAGCACTCAGGGCTGGATGCAAAAATCGTCATGCCTGACGAGTGGCAAGATATCTCACTGGATAGGCGGGAAAATGAATAAATGGGGCAAGCAAAGATATCCCCGATACCCACCAGCTCGCCGCCGCGGTATGACGGTAGCATCTGCATCGATTCAAGCCGCCTCTGAGCGGCTTTTTATTATATGGAGATGACAGAGGGGATTGATAATTCAAAAATAATGTAGACTCAAAACGGTTTAATGGCTTGAAAATAATTGAGCATGAAAAGATTTTCTTTTGATAGCGATGGCGTCTGTCTGTCTTATCTCGATTCCGGCGTCGACGCACCGTTATTGCTGGCAATGCATGGGCACTTTGGCTGCGCTCGCAATTTCTTGCCTTTGACACGGGCATTGGCGCAGGACTATCGCGTGGTCGCGTTGGATCAGCGCGGCCATGGCTGGAGTCAGCATCCTGAAGATTGCTCCAGAGGCGCTTATGTCAAGGACATATACAACCTGGTCAGGCATTTAAGTTCGAAACGTCCGCTGTTTTTGCTAGGGCATTCGCTTGGCGGCGTAAATGCCTACCAATTTGCTGCTCAGCATCCCGATATGGTTAGTGCATTGGTGGTGGAAGATATCGGCGTGCACGTCTCCCCCAAGATCGGCTTTGCTGCCGACTGGCCGCATCGTTACGCCAGCTTGTCCGATTTGCTGCAACTACTGACCGACAAGGGGCTAAGCGGTGACCGACATTTCCTGGATAGCGCTTGCGAATATGAGGATGGCTGGGGTTTTCGTTTCAGCCCGGATTGGATCGCCCGCTCCCAGCAAGCTGTGACTGGCGACTGGCGCGGCGATTGGCTGCAACTGCAATGTCCTACGCTGCTGTTGCACGGTACGCGCAGCAGGGACATGCGAACGGAAGACGGACAGTGGATGCTGGCTAATCATCCCAATTGCGCCTATCTGGAGTTTTCCGCCGGCCATACTATCCACGACGAGTTGCCCGATGAATTTGCCGACGCGGTCAAGAACTTCTTGCGCGGCAAGGCTGAAGAATGCCCTCATTTTTGAGCGGACTATCCTGTGTTTCTATCCAAGTGACAGCAAAGGATGCGCTCAGGCGCACCGGACGCTGATGGTATGGACCGCTGCCGTTGCGCCGGCGCCGTATGCTTTCGCTTGCCGGTCGAGGGTGCGAATTCCTGGCCAGTTTTCTTCGTGGCGAGGTTGCGCCATTTGGCGAATGTGCCAGTAATGCCAGGATCTGGGTCGATCTCATCCTCGCGTTCGACTTCTGCTTCCGCGATGCACGTCTCCAGCAACTAATGCGCTCGATCAGTTCCGTGAACAATTGATTGAGCCTCTATTCGCTGAATGCATCAGCGAATAGAGGCTCGATCAAGAGAAATCCATTGTACGTCGCTTATTCCATTGCTGCGAAATTTGGGATTCTCACGCTGTACCAAGGAGCATTACACACGCCTGTTATTCAACTGATTTCTTTGCAAGAGGGCTGTATAACGACTCCGTCAGGCTGCATTAGAGGGAGAAGCGCATGGTTCCGAGACTGCCTACTTCGACAACGCCATCGCTGTTGACGAATGAACGGGTGCCTTCAACCAAGATAGTATTGTCCGTCAGATACGCCCCATTCCAACTATCAACGATATTGTAAGGACGCTGATCCGGGCGTTGAGCACCGCCGAAGGAAATATTAAATGGAGCTACGCCGTCTTTGCCCTGGCTTTTGCTGAAGACCCAGCCGTAGTTGCCGACATTCCCTTCCACTGAAAATGCGCCGATCGGGCTGTAGTTGGCGCTGTAAACGCCGGCGATTACGCCATTCGACGGATTCGCCGAAGAAATCTTCAATGTGAAATTCTTGTCCGCAGATTTATAAATTCCAATTGCAGGTACGTTACTCATTGTGAATTTCCTTTCATGGAAAGTAGGGGCAGCCAAGCGCATTTTTTGCGCTTCTGCGCGATTGATAGTAGTCCATAAAAATCTAGATAACATCCTGTTAAAAGTGGCAGGAAGCGCTTATAGGAACCGTATTAGACGGCGTTGCCGCACGTCTTCCTCGCTCGTTTTCCCCGTTGCTTCTCGCATGGTCATCAATGCGTGACCCAGCTGGCAATCGGATTGACCAGATTGGCCGCATTGGCTGCGCTAAAGGCAGGTTTGGCGCCAAACTCCGTCACATACAAATCCAGTCGCGCCAGGCTTTTGACGGCGCTGAAATTGACGGCGAATCGGATGAAACTGGCGCCGTTAAGCGGGTTGTCCGAATTCGGATTCACTGTATTGCTGTTGTTTTGATGATAGCCCTTTGGCAGCAATACATTTTGCGTGCTGCCATCGGCAAACGTCGCGCGCAGCGTATAGTCGCATCCTGTATTTTGGCAGTAGTTCGCATACTTCAACTTCATTTGATCCCAGTCTGGCTGACTGGTTGGATCAAAGGTGTGCGGTATATTTCCCTGGCCTGCCGTGCTTACCGCCAGGCGATTCAAGGTGGCATCGGTTTTGGAGATATTGCCCATCACGGTGACTACCTGTTGGTTGCCTTGCATATCTCGTTGCAACTGACTTACGGTGGAGCTGGCGTCGACGTATGCGCCTTGGGCTGCCGACCAGCTGCTAAAGCGGAATGCACCGCTGGCCGCGGCCGGATCATAAACGATACGACCGTTCATCCATCCCTGTATCAGCGCACTGCTGTAATCGGCAAACATGCTCCAGCGATAGCCCGCTGGATGGTCGCCGCTGCCGCCTTGCATCGGGTCTTGCCGATAGCAGTGTCCCGCAGCATCCAGCTGGCGGCCGCTGGATTTGCATGGCAAGGCGGGCAGCACTGGGGACAGCAGCTGATTGCGAACTGCGTCATAACCCCAGCTTGAGCCGGACAAGCTGCCGCCGGGATAGGGAAACGTGCCGCTGTTGTACATGTCGCCTGCGTGCGACATGCCGTAGCCATGGCCCATCTCATGGACGAAGATGCCGCCATAATTGTCGGAATCGCCGTCGGCATTTCCGGCGCCCACGCTGGTCAGGCCGCCGCCCATGCCGATGAGCTTTCCGGTGAGAGGATCTTCCAGCACCATTGGCGCCCAATAGGCGACATTCAGATTGCCGTCGTTGTTCGCAGTCACGCTGCGCAATTCTGGAAGGACGCTGAGCATCTGTCCCATCAGCACATAACCGTCCGCGCCAGGCGAACTCCTCGCCGCCGCGAAAGAAGAATAGGCTTGCGCAGCCGCAGTGCCGGTGGGAGGCAGGACGAAATCATTGAACGGCAGATCCCCTGAAGTTGCACCTTCCACTGTTGCCACAGGAATTTCCTGGGCATAGTCGAGCGCGATGCTGCTCCCGTCCATCCCTAATTGTTCGTGATTTGCATCTGTCATGGCGCGAGTAGCGCCGAAGAAAAAGACCGGTACGGTTCTTACTTTCAGATTGACGCCGGCGGTTACGGTCAATGGCACTGTGCTCACCTCATTACCGCGGGTGATCTTCAACGTAGTTCCCGGTTGTATCCACTCTTTAGGCAACAGCACGCTGTATTTGCTGGATGAATAGCTGGGCATGCCGTTATCCGTTGCCGGCAATTTGTCAGGCGTATTCAGAACGAGGCTGCCGAGGTTGCCGCCTGCTATCTCGACTTGAATGCTGCCGCCTGCTGTGGTCGGCTCGACCATCAGCAACGCGGCTCGGTTGGCGAGCAGATTCAAGGTCCGGCTTTTGCCATTGGCAGTATTCATCGTACGGCCCGCTGGAGGAATGACATGCGTTTGTGCCAATTCAATGCTGTTCAGTGACAGCGTCCCGCTGGTAGCGGGCGTGGTCGGCGTCGTCGCAGTACCAGGAGGCGCAACTGGCGTAGTCGGCGTGGTGGCCGTGCCGGGTGGCGCAGTCGGTGTCGTCGCAGTGCCGGGTGGCGTCGGTACGGTCGATGTTCCCGGGTTGGGAGCCACGGCAGTGCTGGAAGTGCTAGAACTATTGGCGCTATCGCCGCCGCCGCAGGCGGACAACAGCAATGAGAGGGTGGCGGCGGCAGCCAGTGAATGACGCTTGGTGAGGAAAGGGGAGAAAGGCATTGCTTGTGTCCGTCTAAAATAAAAGATTCATTAAGGCAACATCCGTGCCACGGCCAGGACACGCCGTTGTGCTCACCATGGTCAAAGACAAGTACTGCAAATAAATGTCCGCCGGCGGTCAAAATTTGTCACTTTAAAACCGCCGTCATTTTTTGGAGAGGGGACCCTGCCTTCTCCCGCAACCAAAAAAAGACGGACCAGCTACTTGCTTGGTAGCTGGTCCGTTGTCGTTTCTGCCTTCTGTAATCGCTGGAGCTCACTTCATCGGTGTAGAAAATCCGTGCGTCGTTTTCGCCGCCGGTCCGTGTGAAAATCCTTCCAGCCGATACATCGCTGAATCCATGGACTCCCCCAGGCTCAGCTTAACAGCCGCTCGCGTTTTTGTTCTTCATCGAAAAACAGCCGCGACGGCTTGATCAGGTCGCTGCGGCTGATGATGCCGGTCAGGCGGCGGCTTTGCAGATCGGTGACCACCGGCAGCCGTTCCAGGTGGTGCGTCGCCATGCGTGCCGCGGCGATGCGGCAGGTCTCGGACGGCAGCGCGACCAGGGCAGCGGATTGCGCCAGGTATCCGGGATTGAACAAGGTTGTCAGCGGATTGCTGCCATCGGCTTGCGGGCCGAAGCTGCTGCGTTCGATCATTCTCACTGGCAGCAGGCTGCGCTGCCGCAATTCCACCGCCAGCAGCATCGCCGCCGGTCATGATGATCGGGCCTTCCGCGCCAAACGGGCCAGAGATCATCCGTCCATGCGCGTCGCCAGAGAATTTCGTACGCTGAAATGCAAAGGGCGCACAATAGCCATATCGCTTGATCCATTCGCATGGACGGACCAGTGGCCAGTGGCGGCAGGAGGATGTCATGTACAAGAAAATTTTGGTTGCCTATAACGGCACTCCGGAGAGTCAGTCCGCGCTGCACGAATGTATTCGCATCAACCCGCCGCCGTCGACTGAAATCCATTTGCTGGCGGTAGTTCAGCTTTGTCCGTACGGCATGGCGGGAGGCTATGCTCCCGAGATGGCATTCACGACCAACAGTCAGATGATGGAGCAAGAGTTGGAGCGGGGGCGGGCGCTGATGGCCGACGCCGGACTCGATGTGGTGCCTCATTTTCAGATGGGCGAACCGGTCGAGGTCATCGGTGCGCTCGCGGATGCATTGGGGATCGATCTTATTATTGTCGGCCATCCACGCCGTAAAGCGCTTGCAATGCGCTGGTGGCGCGGTTCCATGGATGCATTGCTGATCGAGAGGGTTAAATCCAGCATTCTGGTTGCCGTTCACCCTTGACTGGGTCACAAAGCCGCAGCCGATTGCCCCTCCGCCTCGACAGGCGCAGGCGTAATCGGCTAAGCGTTATCTATTGCCTGGATCAGGAAGCAAAGACCCGTAAATATCCAGTGCTCCAGTTGGTCCACTGGCCGGTTGCTCCGTTCCAGGCGCCGTGTAATGACGATCCATTCCAAATGGAGCACTGCACTGTATGGTCGTTGAACCAGATTGTTACTGGACTGCCGGAATTCTCCGGATTCCACGACCATTGCAAGGGATAGGAGGTTTCCTGATCAGGCGAAAACAACACTGTGACTTGCGTCGGCGACCTGCCCAGTCCATGGGTAAACGCCATGTTGTGATTGGTCTGGTTGTTGGCATCTACCCAGCCTGAGTCATAGCCGGCTGCTGGCGCAAAGGAAGCTTTTTCTTTGGAGACTTTCGAATCGGTGTAGACGACATTAGATTTCATGATTAATCCATCCATGGTTTTAAGTGTGCTTCTGAAAGGGAGGCAATAGCCAACAGATGCAAAAACGATGACAGGCTTAGATACTGAAATCTTTTCCGCTTGCCATGCCCGGCGCATATCCCTCGGATATGAGCGGCCATTAAATCACGTTGCCGTATGAAAATATGCTGTCACTAGTGATAGCTTGAAATCCCTGGAACTGGCTGTTTATGAGCAGAACAGGGGCTGAAAAATGCCGCCAGTCATTAAATATTTCTCTCGATTTAACAAATTTGAAAATGATTGTGAAATCGCTTATTTAACATTGGACAGCGCAGCGTGGTTTCCACGATGATTTTGCTGAGCAGTGTTTTTTAGGGGACTTGAAATGGAAGCGCTCATCAACGATACATATCTCAACAAGAGCATCGAAAAGATTCTGGGATGCGCGACGCTGGCGCTTTACGGCGAGGATATCCGCTTCTCGGTGCTTCTCGCAATCCGCGACGTTCGCGACTATCTGACTAACGTCAAGGCAGGAGATCCGGCGTTCAACCAGCGGGTGTTCCAGAACAGTTTGACCGCACTGGCAAACAGCACGCATCCCAGCATGCCCGACTATAAGAAAACCATCGAGTACGCGGCGACGCTGATGACTGTTGAATTGGGCGAATAACCATCGCTATCGCTATCGGCTGATAAGGAAGCATGTAGTCCTCAAGCATCAAGCCATCACAAAACCTTCGGTCGCAAACCGTTAAATTGATCCGGTGTTATATTTCGACACTCTGTTGTTCAGGCTCAATTTAAAAGGAATACGATCATGGCAAATATCGCTTTTCTCGGCACCGGCTTGCTCGGAAGCGCATTCGCGGAGGCCGCCGCAAAACGAGGCGATTCGGTCGCCGCATGGAATCGCTCCATCGACAAAGCACAAGCCCTTTCCCAGTTCGGCGTGAAGGCGGCAGCAACGCCTGCCGAAGCGGTGCGGAATGCCGCAAGAGTGCATATCGTGCTCAAGGACGACGCGGTGGTGGAGGAAGTAATTGCGGCGATCCGCAGTGAATTATCTCCCGACACAATCCTGATTGATCACACCACGACATTACCCGCGCTCACGGCCGAACGCGCCGCACGCCTGCATGCTGCCGGCGTGAAGTATTTGCACTGCCCAGTCTTCATGGGACCGGCGGCTGCTCGCAATGCGCAAGGCTCGATGATGGTCGCGGGGCCGGAGGCGCTGTTCGAATCGGTCCAGGCGGAGCTCGCCAAAATGACCGGGCGTCTCGCATACATGGGCGAGCGCGCCGACCTTGCTGCGGCCAACAAGCTGTTTGGCAACGCCATGATCATCGGCCTCTCGGCGGTGATGGCCGACGTGCTGACCCTGGCGCAGGCGAGCGACGTCAACGGCGAGGACGCCATCAAGCTGCTCGGGCTGCTGGATTTGAACGGCATGGTGGCGAGCCGGGGCGTGAACATGGCCAAAGGCAATTTCACCCCGAGTTTTGAATTGGCGATGGCGCGCAAGGATGTGCGGCTGATGCTGGAGACCACAGGCAAGCGGCCGATGGCGGCATTGCCCGCGATCGCGGCCAGAATGGACCAGCTCATTTCAGCAGGACATGGCGCTGCAGACGCCAGTGTCGTCGGCATCGACGCGGTGCCGCGGCCTTAGGGCCTGTTAACATTGGATTTGGGAGTGCGAACGCGCGGCAGGCGTTACAGGCCCTAGGCGCTGGCCGCCCTGCAAAGCTGAATCGATCGCGCTCACAGATCGCGCGCCCAGGTCTCGCCAACCAGATCCTTGCCGAAGCTGTGATGGGATTCCTCCGCGATCTTTTCAAAACCCGCTTTCGCGTAGATATCGCGGGCGCCCACCAGGATGCTGTTGGTCCACAGCAGCATCTTCTTGTAACCCGCGAATTTCGCGAACTGCAGGCATTCCTCGACCAGCCGCCGGCCTATCCCCATGCCGCGCGCGCTTGGCTCGACGTATAGCATCCGCAGCTTGGCCGTCGTTTCATCGTGGCGCACGACGAACACAGAGCCGGCTACCTTGCCGTCCTTCTCGGCGATCCAGCAGCGTTCACAAGCAGCGTCGAAATCGCGCATGTACTTGGCGACGATGTCGGCGACCAGCGCTTCGAAATCCGAGTTCCAGCCATAGTCCTGCGCATACAGCACGCCGTGGCGATGCACCACCCAGCCCATGTCGCCCGGCCGCGGATCGCGCAGCAGATAGGAAGCGGTGCGCTGGCCCAGCAGGCCTTCTATCTGCTGCATGGCGTCGACCAGCTGATGCTGTTCCGGCACCGATAATTTCCCTAGCATGGCGGCGACTTCGCGCTGAGACGCATCATTCAACGGCGCGAAAGTGGCGTGCCCGAGCTCGGTCAGGCGCAGCTGCGCAATCCTGCCGTCGGTTTCCGAACGCACGCGCTCGAGCAGACCTTTTTTCTCGAAGCCGGATATCACGCGGCTCAGGTAGCCGGGATTAAGGCTCAGCTCACGCGCCAGATCCGCCGCCGTCAGCGTTGACCGGTGCGCCAGCTCATACAGGATGCGCAGCTCGGTGAGCGAAAATGCGCTATCCAGCAAGTGCTCGTGCAGCACGCCTATCTTGTCGGTATAAAAGCGGTTGAAACGCCGGACCATATTGGCGCGATCGTCCAGTTGTTCAAGAGTCATATGATCTCAATAAGTTGCTTAAGGCTTCAATATAAGTGCTTTAGGCAACCAAATCAAGGCGGCGTGAGATTGTTGCCGGTAATCGGCCGTGTGGTCATTTTGCGGTGCACCAAACTGGTCCTTCCAATGTTGCCGGCCAGTGATGGCTGCAGGCGAATCGAGACCATGCCTCGCCGCCAGAGAAGCGCGACATCCCGCCCTTCATGCCGCTCAATTTGTCGTTTCGGCCGCAGCGTCGTGACTATATCCGCGGTAAATCACATTCACCATTTTGGGTATGGATGCACCAAAGTGGTATTACAAAAAAACTACCAATACAAACTGGTCTTGATCATTTATTCAACGATGGAAATGATGCTGCAATGCAGCGTTGTTTAGTGCCTTGGATAAGGCCGCTTGATTCACATGACGGCTTATATATTTTTATGAAAAGCATATAAAAAAATCATCGCTGATTGTTTTTAATTTAATTAAATATCTTTTTTGCACTGAAGAAAAGCTGCTTTCATATCAGCTATAAGTCCATGTTTTTATAGGGAAAAATGGAAATGTTAGGCGTGCGGAAGTGTCTGTTGAAACGCAAATGCATCCATGCGAAAGAAGTTCAACAAAAAATCCAATAATTTTTATTTTCTCGAAAAATCCATTTTTTCCAGGCCGGCTTTTCAAAAAAAGCGACCAGTCCAGTCGACTAAACAACACACATGTAGTTTGCGAAATAGTGAATGTAAACAACGGTATATATAGTTATACGAATTGTGTTTTTTGATACCAATAATTTATTTATGTAATACCAGTTGAATGCCTATTGACAGCCACTTTTCCGGTCCATAGAGTGTCCCCAGCGCAACGTTTCTAAATGGAATTTTGAAGCTTGGGCGCAAGGCAGGTTGGGGTGATGTGCGGGGCAGAGTACGCACGGCCTCTTCGCCGCCAGGTCTTTGGAGAAGGAACTGGCGGTGAAGTGGAAGCACCCGCGGTGACATGCGGCGTCTTGTTGGGTAGGTCTTGTTGTATTGGCGACTGTATCGAAAAAAGGTTCTCCCTTTGCCGGCTTGAAGCGACGTCAAACCGCATCGTGGAGAAGTAAATGAAAAATGGCCTGCGTCAGATAGGCTGGGCCGCAATCGATGGGGAGAACAGTAAGTGAATAAGAATTTGACACCAATAGCATCTGCCGTTGCACTGCTGGTCATGGCGGCAGCTATGCCGGCGTATGCGCAGCAAGCGGATGATGCAGCTGCAAAAGCTGACAGCAAGGCTACCGACAAGGGCGGCCAGATCGAGCAGGTCACCATCAGCGGCATTCGCGGTTCGCTGCAAAAATCCCTGGCGCAGAAACGCAATGCCGATTCGCACGTGGAAGTCATCACCGCCGAAGACATCGGCAAGATGCCGGACAAGAACGTTGCCGATTCGCTGTCGCGCGTGCCAGGCGTCACCATCGGTAACGCCGGCGCCACCGAAGGCGGCTTCGATGAAGCCGACCGTGTCAGCATGCGCGGCACCAGCCCGAGCCTGACGCAGACGCTGATCAACGGCCACAACGTCGCCTCCGGCGACTGGTTCGTGCTGGACCAGTCTGGCCAGGTCGGCCGCAGCGTCAGCTATACCATGCTGCCTTCCGAACTGGTCGGCTCGGTGGTGGTCCACAAGAGCTCTGAAGCCAGCCTGGTGGAAGGCGGGGTCGCCGGTTCGGTCGACATCATTACCCGCAAGCCGCTGGAGTTCAAAAAGCAATTTACTGCTGAAGCAACCCTCGGCGCCGTGTATGCCGATCTGCCGGGCAAGACCGATCCGCAGATGAGTGCATTGGTGAACTGGAAAAACGACGCGAACACCTTCGGCATCCTGGTGCAGGCATTTTCGGAAGAGCGCCATCTGCAGCGGCAAGGGCAGGAAATCCTCGGCTATACCAAGATCGCTCCGGGCAGCGCCATCGCTACCGCACATCCCGACCTGGCCGGCGTGTATGCGCCTAACCTGATCAACTCGGCCCTGTTCGAGCAGCAGCGCAAGCGCACCGGCGGCTTGATCGATGCCCAGTTCAAGGTCAGCAACGATTTTTCTTTCGACATCAACGGCTTTACTTCAGAAATGAAGGCTGCCAACTATAACCGGAGCTATGAATTCTGGGGTGCGCAGGTCATCAACGCCGGCGCCGGCCAATCGCCGAATCCTGGCTACACGGTGAAAAACAATACGCTGACATCGGCGACTTTTGCGCCGGTAGCGGGCACCAACTACGGCGTCTACGACCAGATTTCACGCCCGGACGAAAGCGCCAGCTCAAATTTCATCGAGCTCGGTACCAAGTGGCGCGCAACCGATTCGCTGAACTTCACCACCAAGCTGGGCACCTCTACCGGCGAAGGCAAGACGCCTACTCAGAACGTCGCTGAATGGAATGTCGGCGTTGGCGCCGGCGCCGGTTACCAGTTGAACGGCATCGGTACCGCCGCCAACTGGAACCTGGGCGCTACCAACAACGCCAGCCCTAACACCGGCACTACAGCGTTCGGCTGGATCTTCGGCGACCAGAACATCGACGTCAAGGACAAGGAAAACTGGGCTCAGGTCGATGGCGAATATTCCGCAGGCCTGGGAGCGTTGAGGACCGTTCAGTTCGGCTTGCGTTATAACGACCACAAGCGCAGTTCCGATGGCGTGATTGGTCAGGGTCCGTCGGCTGGCGCCAGCAATCCAGCCAATTTCCCGCAGGGCTTCCAAAATTTCCCTTCCAATTTCGGCAGCGGCCTGGGTAGTGGCTTCCCGACCAATGTCTGGTATTACACGCCGGGCCAGCTGGCAGCGTACAACGCCTTCACCAATCGCGATCCGGTCACGCGTGAAGACTGGAATTCCGAGTTTTCGGTCAAGGAAAAAAATACGGCCGGTTACCTGCAAGGCAATCTCGAAGGCGATCACTGGAGCGGCAATATCGGCTTGCGTCTGGTGCAGACTAAAGAGAGCGTCATCTCCAACGTCGCCGCGCCAGCCAGCGCGCCAGGTGCGGTCACGACCTCCGCTTTCGGTCCGTTCGTCAAGCAGCACGACGACAATACCTACAATGACGTGTTGCCGAGCATGAACCTGAAGTTCGACCTGAGCAAGGATGTGGTCGCCCGTTTTGCCGCATCCAAGACCATGACCCGTCCGGACTATTCTGCACTGGCCGGCCAGGTAACGTTGACGCCGCCGGCGCAATTCGGCTCCATCGGTTCCGGCAGCGGCGGCAATCCAGACCTGAAGCCTATTACTTCGAACAACTTCGATGCTTCGGTGGAGTGGTACTTTGCTCCGCGCTCGCTGGTGTCGGCAAGTATCTTCAACATGAACCTGACCAGCTATGTCGGCTTGGGCAGCGTCACCAGAAGCTATGTCACCAGCACGCCTGACCATCCTGCCAATTACATGGCGGATTATGTGCTGACGGTGCCAACCAATACCAGCGGCACGGTCAACGGTATTGAGCTCGCCTATGAAATGCCGCTGGGGAAAAACTTCGGTTTTGCCACCAACGCCACTTTCATCAACGCCTATGACGCCAGCAACGGCCCTCTGGTCGGCGCTTCGAAACGTACCGCCAACCTGACGGCTTACTTCGAAGATGAACGCTTCAATGCGCGCATCTCGTATAACTACCGCAGCGCCTTCTACAGCGGCCTGGATCGCAGCACAGCGTTCTATCAAGCCGGCGTCGGCACCCTGGCCATGTCTCTCGGCTACAAGTACAGCGAACAGCTGGCCTTCACGCTGGATGCGCAGAACCTGAACAACCCGACCCTCAAGTACTACGCGCTGAGCGAAGACCAGCCACGCGCGTTCTACAAGAACGGCCGCCAGTTCTACCTGAATGCCCATCTGAAGTTCTAGTAGCAAACTGCCGGCATGCCGTCGCAACACGCGGCCTGCCGGCAGCAACTGAAGTTGTGTGCGGTTGAAGTAAGAGTTGACGTTGATTTTGCCGGGAGAGCGCTGATGACCGGATTTTTTTGCAGCTTGGCTTTGATGAAAGCGCTCTCCGGTCTTTTTACCGTTCAGGTCAGATACGGTTCGATGTAATTATCAGCAAACCAGTACAAGTTCAGGACGCCGACAGACGACATGCCGCGCCGATGTCGTTGTCAATACCGAGATTGCCCGCAGTCAGGCAAACAAACAGGAGTCGTTGTATGGATTTCGCGCAGGATGGGAAAAATCCCTCCAAGAATGTAGTCGGCATCAGTGTCGTTGTTGTTCTGCATGTTCTTCTGATTTATGGACTTCTCACAGGATTGGCGCGCAAGGTTGTGGAAGTGATCCAGCAACCGGTCGAAACCAAGATCATCGAAGAGATCAAGCCGCCGCCCCCGCCGCCACCGGACAAGCCAGTGCCGCCGCCGCCAAAATCGGTCGCGCCGCCGCCGCCATTCGTTCCTCCACCCGAGGTCAAGGTCACGCCGCCACCCACAGACAATGTGATTGCCGCGGTCACCAATGTCAAACCGCCGAGCAACGATTTGCCGACATCCGTGGCGCAGCCGGCCACTAACGGCGAGGCCGGCCCGGCGCACACCAGCGCCAGGATTGCAGGAAATTGCGAGAAGCCGGAATACCCGCGGACTTCCTTGCGCAACGAGGAAGAGGGCATGGTCACGGTCAAGCTGACGATCGGCGCCGACGGCAATGTGCTCGATTCCGCGGTTGAAAAGAGCAGCGGTTTCAAGGATCTGGACCGGGCCACGGTGAAAGCCTGGAGCCTGTGCCATTTCACCCCGGCCATGGCCGACGGCAAGCCCGTGCAGTCTTCGACAAAAATGCAGTATGTCTGGAAGCTTGAGTAGGCTCGGCATCGAACGGCGCAAGCCTTACACCACGTCGCGATTGCGGCAATCTACTTTCTAAAATTTGGAGCAACAGCATGTCTATCACACGTAATCGCTTATCCGCCCTGGTCACAGCCCTGATGATTTCAGCCGCGGCGCTGTCGGCGCCGCTGGCCGTTGCGCAAACCGCGGCTTCGGCCCCGGCTGCATCCGCGGCAGCCGTTGCTGCACCTGCTCCGGCTGCTACTGCCGCAGCGTCGCTGGCCGACGCTCCAACCCCGCCGCCGGCTCCGGCAGCCAAGGAAACCGTCGACAATCCCTACGGCCTGGACGCCCTGTGGAAAGGCGGCGACTTCGTTGCCCGCGGCACCCTGATCATCCTGGTGCTGATGTCGATGGGCAGCTGGTACATCATCATCACCAAGCTGATCGAACAAGTGAAGCTGATGGGCCAGGCGACAAACGCCAAGAAGACCTTCTGGAAAGCCGCAACGGTTGAAGCTGGCATCGCCGGCCTCAAGCCAAACAGCGCTTACCGCTTCATCGCACAAAACGGCAGCACATCGACTTTGCACCACGACGGCGCCTTGCTGGAACAGATCGACCTGAACACCTGGGTGACGATGTCGATCCAGCGTTCGGTGGAAAAAGTCCAGAGCCGCCTGCAAGACGGCCTGGCTTTCCTGGCAACCGTCGGTTCGACCGCACCGTTCGTCGGTCTGTTCGGCACCGTCTGGGGTATTTACCACGCGCTGACGGCAATCGGCATCGCCGGCCAGGCGTCGATCGACAAGGTTGCCGGTCCGGTCGGTGAAGCGCTGATCATGACTGCAATCGGTCTGGCAGTGGCTGTGCCTGCGGTGCTGGGCTACAACTGGCTGGTTCGCCGCAACAAGAGCGCCATGGAAGAAATCCGTTCGTTCAGCGCCGACCTGCACTCGGTCCTGCTGAGCGGCGTGATGTCTTCGAGCTCGGCTAGCCAGGTTGCTCACATCAACAAAAAGGTTGGCTAATCATGGCGATGTCACTCGGCTCTCCCGATGGGGATGAAGACGAAGTGATCGGCACGATCAACACGACGCCGCTGGTCGACGTCATGCTGGTCTTGCTGATCATCTTCCTGATCACGATCCCGGTGGTGACACATACGATTCCAGTGAAGCTGCCGAACGAATTCGACGAACCTTATAAAACCAAGCCGGAAAACATCAACCTGGCGGTGAATAAGCAAGGCGACATGTTCTGGAACGAGCAACTGGTGCCGAATACCGCGACTTTGCTGTCGAAGCTGAAGGAAGTGGCGGTAGAAGTGCCACAGCCGGAACTGCATATCCGCGGCGATCAGCAAACCAAGTATGAATACATCGGCAAGGTGATCCTGACTGCGCAGCGGGCAGGGATCGCCAAGATCGGGTTCATTACCGAACCGCCGGCACGCAACTGATCCCTTTGTCAGGGACGTAGGGTGGGCAGGCCGTTTTGCCCACGCGTTATGCGCAGGACATGCGTGCAGCAACGCGTGGGCACAGGTGCCCACCCTACAATCTTAGGAGTATTGCAATGGGTATGAATGTAGGTTCTTCCGGCGGCAACGCCAATGATCCGGAACCGATGATGGAAATGAACATGACGCCGCTGATTGACGTCATGCTGGTGCTGATCATCATGCTGATCATCACGATCCCGATCCAGAATCATGCGATCAAGCTGAACATGCCGACCGGTAATCCGCCGCCGCCGCTGGCTCTGCCAGTGGTCGACACGGTGGATATCGATCCGAGCGGCACGGTGATGTGGAACGGTACGCCGATGGCCAACCGTGCAGAGCTGGAAGACCGTCTGAAAACGGTGGTCGCCGGCGGCAATATCGATGAAGTGCATCTGCGTCCGAACAAGCTGGTGGAGTACAAGTCGGTCGCTGCCGTGATGGCATCGGCGCAGCGGCTGGGCGTCACCAAGATCGGCATCGTCGGCAACGAGCAGTTCATGGAATAGAAATAGTATTTTTTTAATCAGAAAACACAGCCTTCAAGTGGTATTTTGGTCTAATTTTTAATACCACTTAAAGGCCGGTTGACAGCCGCTTTCTGTCCTCATAAAGTGAATCCAGTTTGTTTCCGCGAATAAGAACAATGCTAGTGGACTGTTACAGCCCACTGGCGGCAGATGAAAGCGATGGATGCAACAACATGATTGAATACCTGATAGGCGTCGATGGCGGTGGCACCGGCACCCGCGTGCGCCTGGCGCGCAACGATGGCGGCCGTGCCGAGAGCGTGCTGCTGGCAACTGGCAGCGGCGGCCCCTCCGGACTGATGCACGGCGTCGAAGCCGCCTGGTCGGCGGTGCTGGAGGCGCTGCAGGGCGCATTCTCAACCGCGGGTCTGGTGCGGCCGGCGCTCGACAGAATGGCCATCGGACTCGGCCTGGCCGGCGTCAACAACAAGCAATGGGCAGCCGAATTTTCCGCCAGCAATCCAGGCTTCCGCGACACCGTGATCGAAACCGATGCCTTCACTACATTGGTGGGCGCGCATCAGGGCCGGCCAGGCGTGATCATCGCCATCGGCACCGGCAGCGTCGGCGAAGTGCTGACTGCCGAGGGCAAGCGGCGCGAAGTCGGCGGCTGGGGCTTTCCCGCCAGCGACGAAGCCGGCGGCGCCTGGCTCGGCATGCGCGCCATTACCCACGCCCAGCATGTGCTGGACGGCCGCGCTGCCGGCAGCGATTTTGCCAGCGCGCTGATCCACTTTTGCGACCGCGGCAACCAGGCTCGCGGCGCCCGCTTCGACAGCCATCGCGACAGCATGTTCGCCTGGCTGGCAGGCGCCAGCCAGACCAGTTATGCGCAGCTGGCGCCGCTGGTGATCCAGCATGCCGCCGGCGACGCCGCTGCACGCCGGCTGATGCTGGCGGCCGGCCAGGAAGTGGCGCGCATCGCTGCCGCCCTGGATCCGGATGGACAACTGCCGATTGCACTGTGCGGCGGTCTCGCCGCGCATTTACAGCCATACCTGCCGGAGCCGCTGCTGGCGCTGGTAGTCAAGCCGCATGCAGATGCCGCAGCGGGCGCCTTACGCTTGATCGACCAAAGATTAAAAGGGAAGCAAACATGCTAGCTCAGATAGAAAAACTCAAGCCGGACGGCGCCAGCGACACGCCTTTGTACCTGCAACTGGTCAACCGGCTGTCGGAGCAGATCAACGGCGGCGTCTGGCAGCCGGATGAAGCGCTGCCTTCCGAACGGATCCTGGCGGAATCGCTGGAAATCTCGCGGGTGACGGCGCGCAAAGCCATCGATGTCTTGTGCGAGCGCGGCATGCTGATCCGCAAGCGCGGTTCCGGCACCTACATCACGCCCAAGCTGGAACAGCCTTTGTCGCGCCTCACCAATTTCAGCGAAGAACTGCGGCAGCGCGGCTTCCGTCCGGGTTCGCAATGGCTGTTGCGCGAGACCGGCATCGCCGTCGCCGAGGAAATCCTGGCGCTGGGCTTGTCGCCGAATACCGTGGTGTCGCGCCTGAAGCGCCTGCGTACCGCCGACGACGTGGTGATGGCGATCGAAACCACCACCATTCCCGCCTTGTACCTGCCGGATCCGAAAGCCGTCACCGATTCGCTGTATGTGCACCTGGAGACGCTCGGCGTGGCGCCGGTGCGCGCCTTGCAGCATATCCGCGCCATCAACGCCAGCGCCGATCAGGCCAAGCTGGCCGACATCAAGACCGGCGCCGCCATGCTGCATATCACCCGCGTCGGCTATCTGGAAAACGGCGCGGCGATCGAGCTGTCGCATTCCTATTGCCGGAGCGATTACTACGACTTCGTTGCGGAGTTGCGGCGATGACCGATGGCCGCCACCCAGGCGGCGCATCGAGCCACGGCAATGATCTGCCCAGCGTGACGCTGAGGGGCAATATCCTGACGCCGCAAGGCTGGGTCAGCGGCAGCCTGCATTTCGACGGCTGCATCACGGCGATCGACGGCATGCCGGTCGATCCTGCCGACAACCTCGATCCCTACATCCTGCCCGGCTTCATCGATCTACATGTGCACGGCGGCGGCGGCAAGGACATCATGGACGGCGGCGACGCCGTCGATGTCATCGCCGCCATCCACGCGCGGCATGGCACCACCAGCATGCTGGCCACCACCATGACGTCGCCGCTCAGCGACCTCGAAAACGCGCTGGAAGCCTGCGGCCACGCCTGCCGCACGCGCCGTCCCGGTACTGCGCGGGTGCTGGGCGTGCATCTGGAAGGGCCGTACATCAACCCGGGCAAGCTCGGCGCCCAGCCCGACTTTGCACAGCCGGCAACCCTGCAGGAAGTGACGCGGCTGAGCGCGCTGGCGCCGGTCAAGCTGATTACAGTGGCGCCGGAAATCGCCGGCCACCTGGAGGTGGTGCGGATGCTGAGCGATTCCGGCATGCGGGTGCAGATCGGCCATACCCTGGGCAGCTATGAAGACGGCGTCCAGGCCCTGGCGCACGGCGCTTCCGGCTTCACGCATCTGTTCAACGCCATGACCGCCTTCCAGGCGCGCGCGCCTGGCATGGTCGGCGCCGCGCTGGCGCATGCGCGCTACTCGGAACTGATTCCCGACCTGCTGCACGTGCATCCAGGCGCGATCAAGGCTGCCTTGCGGGCGATTCCGCGCCTGTACTGCGTAACCGATTCGACCGCCGCCACCGGCATGCCGGACGGCGACTACATGCTGGGGCGCCAGCAGGTGCATAAATGCATGGGCGGCGTCAGGCTGGCCGACGGCACCCTGGCCGGCAGCACGCTGACCATGGACCAGGCGCTGCGCAACCTGGTCGGCCTCGGTCTCGACCTGGCCGATGCCTCGCGCCGGGTCTCGACCTATGCCGCCGACCATCTCGGCTTGCCGGAACGCGGCCGCCTGGCAAGCGGTTGTCATGCCGATCTGGTGGTACTGGACCGGAAACTCAATTTAACCAAGGTATATGTAGAGGGAGAGCAGATTGGTCTCACAGATGTTTAGTTCACTGATGTTGCAGGAAGCGTGTTCGGCCGCCGACCACGTGGCTTTACAGCTGGCGCGCGACGGCGACAGCTACGCCGCGCTGGCCGCCCGCCTGCGCCAGGCGCAGCCGGCCAGCGTGCTGACGGTGGCGCGCGGCAGTTCCGACCACGCCGCCAATTACTGCGCCTACCTGATCATGGCGCGCCTGGGCCGCATCGTCGCCTCGCTGCCGATGTCGCTGGTGACGCTGTACAAATCGCCGCTGCTGACGCGCGATGCGCTGGCGATCGCGGTGTCGCAATCCGGCCAGAGTCCGGACGTGATCGAACCGATCCGCTATTTCCGCGAAGGCGGCGCCACCACGGTGGCACTGGTGAACGATGCAGCATCGCCGCTGGCCGCTAGCGCCGAATGGACGCTGCCATTGCACGCCGGTCCGGAGCTGAGCGTAGCGGCGACCAAGAGTTTCATCGCCAGCCTGGTGGCGGCAGCGCGCCTGGTGGGACACTGGCAGGGCGATGCCGAATTCCTGGCGCAGATCGAAGCCTTGCCGGAAGCCTTGCAAAAGGCGACAGAAGTCGACTGGTCGCCGGCGATCGAGGTGCTGGCGCCGGCTTCCAGGATCATGGTGGTCGGCCGCGGCGCCAGTTTCCCGGTGGCGCTGGAAGCGGCGCTGAAGTTCAAGGAAACCTCGGTGCTGCAAGCCGAAGCATTCAGCGGCGCCGAGATCAAGCATGGCCCGATGGCCTTGATCGACGAAGGCTACCCTTTGCTGATTTTCGCCACGCGCGGACCGACCCAGGCCAGCCTGCTCAAGCTGGCGGAAGAAATGCGCGGCCGCGGCGCGCGCGTACTGCTGGCGGCGCCGGCCGATATCAATGAGCGCGACCTGACCTTGCCGCTGGGGCCGACACCCGACCTGGATCCGATCACCGCCATCCAAGCCTTCTATGTGATGGCAGCCAATCTGTCGATCGCGCGCGGTCTTGATCCGGACCGCCCGCGCCATCTGAGCAAGGTCACCAAGACTTCGTAGGGTGGGCAAGCGAGCTTGCCCACGCGTGACGACAGAGGTACACAGATCACGCGTGGGCACAAAGGCGTGCCCACCCTACGCCGTCGGCAGGTATAAATGATAAACGCCGCGCCGGATATCGTAGCGGCGCAATGGAGATGCAACATGAGTAACACAGCCAGCAAGCCCGGCCGCAGCGCGCGTGAAAGCGCCGGGCAACTGATCATGATCCGTTTTCCGGGCACGGTGCTGGATGACGATACCGCGCAGTTCTTGCGCGACAACCATATCCGCGCAGTCTGCCTGTTCCGCCAGAACATGGTCGACGCCGCGCAGCTGAGCAAGCTGACCGCCGACCTGCGCGCCGTGATGGGACCGAACGCCCTGATCGGCATCGACCAGGAAGGCGGCGCGGTGGTGCGCGCCACCTGGCTGCCGGCGCCGCCGGCGGCGATGTCGCTGGGCGCCGGCAACGACCTGGCGCTGGCGCAGGCGGTCGGGGCGGCGGTGGCGCGCGGCATCCGTTCGCTCGGCTTCAACTGGAATTTTGCGCCGGTGCTGGACCTCAACAACAATCCGGCCAACCCGGTGATCGGCGAGCGCTCCTTCGGCTCCGATCCGCAGCGCGCCACCGAGCTGGCGCTGGCGTGGATGGAGGGCAGCCTGGCGGAAGGCGTGGCTTGCTGCGTCAAGCATTTTCCCGGTCATGGCGATACCCACGTCGATTCGCATCGCGACCTGCCTACCGTCGACAAGCCGCGCAGCGCGCTCGATGCGCTGGAGCTGGCGCCGTTCAAGGCAGCGCACCGGGCGCCGGCCATGATGAGCGCGCACATCGTCTATCCGGCGCTGGATGCCGAACATCCGGCCACCTTGTCGCGCAAGATCCTGACCGATCTGCTGCGCACCGAATGGGATTATCGCGGCGTCATCATCACCGACGGCATGGACATGCATGCCATCGCCGGCCGCTACGGCGTCGGCAATGCAGCGGTGCAGGCCTTGTCGGCCGGCGCCGACATGGTCATGGCGCTCGGCAACCGCAGCACGCAGGAGGAAACGCTGGCGGCCCTGACGGCGGCGCTGTCCGCAGCCGAGGAGGGCGGCAACCTTGACCGCGCCGGCATCGATGCCCGCCTGGCGCGTCTCGACGCGCTGGCCGCTGCCTACCCCTGTGCCGCCGGCAGCTATCTCACGGAAGCCGAAGACCGGCGCCTGATGGCCGCAGCCTGGCGCCGCGGCCTGACCGTGACCGGCAATCCGCAACCGCTGGCCGACGGCGCCAAGGTGCGCCTGCTGGCCTGCGCCGATGCCGCCGGCGACGGCGTCTCCGAAGCCGGTTTGCCGGCCAGCGCGGTGGCAGCCTTGCTGGCGCGCCGCTACGATGTCGAACTGGTGACTTTCGACGATGACGACAGCTTCGACTGGAGCTCGCTGCCGGACGATGGCCGGACCGTGATCCTGGCCTCCACCACGCGCCTGCGCTACGGCGAACGGGCGCGCAAGGACTGGCGTCCCGATCTGCACCTGGCGCTGTGGAATCCGTTCCAGACCCTGGACATCGCCGCGCCGGCGCTGATCAGCTACGGCTTTGCCGATGCGGCGCTGGAAGCCGTGGGCGACTGGCTGGCTGGAACACAGGCCGCAGAAGGCAGGATTCCTCTGGCATCCATGGCCAGTGGCCCGCAATAAACCTCAGGAACCAGAATGGCTTACCAACTCGGCAATCAGGAAACGATCATCCTACCCACGGCGGCTGTCGACATGCGCATCGAAGAAAAACCCGAACACCACCCGGCGCTCTGGGTGCCGACCCTGTACTTCGCCGAGGGGCTGCCATATTTCGTGGTGGCGACCATCGCCGGCCTGATGTACAAGAGCATGGGCATGGGCAACGACCAGATCGCGCTGTGGACCGGCATGCTGGGTTTCGTCTGGGTCTTCAAGCCGCTCTGGAGTCCGTTCCTGGAAGCGGCGCGCAGCAAGAAGGCCATCGTCCTGCTGTTCCAGTTTTTCGGCGGCGCCAGCCTCGGGCTGGTGGCGCTGGCGCTGCATTTGCCGAATTATTTTGCCGTCAGCATTGCCTTGCTGGGACTGGTGGCGATTGCTTCCGCCACCCATGACATTGCGGCCGACGGCCTGTACATCGCCAGCCTCAGTTCGACCCAGCAAGCCACCTACGCCGGCTGGCAGGGCGGCTTCTACAATGTGGCGCGTTTCTTTTCGCTGGGCGGGCTGGTGGTGCTGGCCGGCTATTTCGAGAAGCACATGGCGGTGGCGCAAGCCTGGAGCCTGATCTTCGGCATGCTGGGAGTCAGCATGCTGTTGCTGGCGATCTATCATCTATGGGCCTTGCCGGCGGGACGCAATCCGCCCCGTCCGGCCGGCGGCAAAGGGGTTATGCGGGGCGTCTGGCTGACCTTGCGCGAAGTGATCATCGATTTCTTCCAGAAGCCGGGCATCTGGCTGGCGATCCTGTTCATCATCCTGTTCCGCGCCGGCGAAGGGCAGATCACCACCATCGGCCCGCTGTTCCTGAGGGCGGCGCGCGCTGAAGGCGGCCTCGGGCTGGCGACAGCGGAAGTCGGCGCCGTGTATGGCACGCTGGCCACGGTCGCCTTCATCGGCGGCAGCCTGCTGGGCGGCTATTTCACCGCCTGGCGCGGCTTGAAGCGCAGCATGTTCTTCCTGATCCTGGCGATGAACCTGCCGAACCTGGCTTACTTTTTTCTGAGCACCGCCATGCCGACCAACCTGGGCGTGATCGGCGCCGCCCTGAGCCTGGAAATGTTCGGCTACGGCTTCGGCTTCGTCGGGCTGATCCTGTTCATCATGCAGGAAGTCGCGGTCGGCAAGTACCAGATGGCGCACTATGCGCTGGGCACCGGCATCATGCAGTTGGGCTATGTGCTGTTCAAGATCGTCAGCGGTTCGGTGCAGGCGGCGCTCGGCTACCAGCATTTTTTCCTGTGGGTGCTGGTGTCGGCGATACCGGTGCTGCTGTTGTCGCGCATCGTGCCGATCGGGCGCCATGAAAAAGCTGTCGCCGATGCGGCGCAGGCGGCAAGCTAGCGATGCGGCATTTCCGATATGGCTCATTGGCGTTGACCTTGGCGCTGGCGTGCTCGCTGGCGGCGGGCGGCGCCATGGCTGCTGCCGATTCGATCTTCTTTGACGATTTCCACTATGCCGACACCACGGCGCTGGCGGCCGGCGGTTGGAAGATCCGCGACCAGCAGGGCCATCCCGGCATAGAGCACGGGCTGTGGGGGCCGGATACGGTCAGTCTGGTCGACGACCCGCAAGCCGGCGACGCGCGCCTGCTGCGCCTCAATGCGCGCACCGACGGCACGCCGCAGGGCACCTTCCAGGCCCAGCTCTGCCATCAGCGCAAGTATTTCGAGGGCACCTACGCCGCCCGCATACGTTTCAGCGATGCGCCGGTAGCAGGGCCTGGCGGCGACCTGGTGGTCGAGTCCTTCTATACCTCCAGTCCGCTCAAGCATGATTTCGATCCGCAGTACAGCGAACTGGACTGGGAGTATCTGCCCAACGGGGGCTGGGGCAATCCGCATAGCCGCCTGTACAGTGTGTCCTGGCAGACGGTGCAGATGGAACCCTGGAATGCTTTCAACCAGGTGCACGAAGAACAGCGCGCGCTGGGCGGCTGGCACACGGTGCTGATGCAGGTCGGCGCTGGCAAGATCCGCTATTTCCTGGATGGCGTGCAGCTCGACGAGCACGGCGGCCGCAATTACCCGGCGCAGCCGATGTCGATCAATTTCAACCTGTGGTTTTCGCCTAGCGGCGTGCTGGCCGACAGCAAGGCGCAGCGCAGCTACCAGCAGGATGTGGCCTGGGTGCTGCACGCCAGGGATCAGCTGCTGTCGCCGGCGCAGGTCGATGCCGCCGTCGGCGCCTACCGCAAGGCCGGCGCCCACCGGATCGATACCGTACCCGCGATGACGCCGGCCCTGGCGTCGAACTGTGATTTCTGATTGTACTGAGCGAGCGCCCGATGAAACTGATGAAACTGATGAGATTGTCGATGTTGATGACGGCCGTGCTGCCGCTGTTGGCGAGCGCGGCTGGACCGGCGGCCGCAGGCAGCCAGCCGGCGTACAAAGTCGTTGCCTACTATTTGCCTTCGCAACGTCAATACTCGGCCGCGGATATCGATCCCGGCAAAATCACGCATCTGAATTACGCTTTCGCCGTCATCAAGGATGGCGAGGTGGCGGCCGACCAGGCCGTCAGCGCCGAGCAGGGACCGCGCGATTTTGTCGTGCTGCGCGCCCTGAAGCAGCGCAACCCGGCCTTGAAAACACTGATCTCGGTCGGCGGCTGGGCCGGATCGAAGGATTTTTCCAATGTCGCGCTGACGCCGCAGGCGCGCCGCAAGTTTGCCGCCAGCGCACTGGCTTTCATCCGCAAGAACGGCTTTGACGGCGTCGACATCGACTGGGAGTTTCCTGTAGCCGGCGGCGATGCCGGCAACGCCATGCGGCCGGAGGACAAGCAAAACTACACGCTGCTGCTGCAAGCCTTGCGCGACAAGCTCGACAGCGCCGGCAGGCAGGAACACCGCAGCTATCTGCTGACTGCGGCGGTCGGCAACAACCAGGCATTTTTCCAGAATACCGAAATGGCCAAGGTGGCGGCAATTCTGGACTGGGTCAACATCATGACCTACGACTTCAGCGGCACATGGAACAAGTTTGCCGGCCACGTCGCGCCCTTGTACAACGATCCGGCGCTGGCGCGGCCCGAAGCCAATCCCAAGTTCAATGTCAGCAGCACGGTGGAGATGGCTTTGCAGGACGGCATCCCGGCCGCCAAGCTGGTGCTGGGCATGCCTTTCTACGGCTACAGCTGGAAAAAATGCGCTGCGCTTCAGCACGGCCAGCATCAGGATTGCGACGGCAAGGGGCGCGGCAGTACCGAGGAGGGCGAGCTCGACTACAGCGACATCGCCGCCACGCTGGTGAACCGCAATGGCTTCACGCGCTACTGGAACGATGCGGCCAAGGTGCCTTATCTGTTCAATCCCGATACCGGCGAATTCGTCAGCTATGACGATCCTGAATCGCTGGATTACAAGATCAGCTACCTGAAGCGGATGGGACTGGGCGGCGCCATGTTCTGGCAATTGTCGGCCGACCGCAATGCGGTCTTGCTGGACAAGGTGGCGGCCGGCTTGCTGCCGCCGAAATAATCCGGCCTGCCCGCCCGGGCAGGATATTCCTCTTGCTTACTCCAGGTGCCAGCCGCGCGCGTACAGGCAGGATTTGACCATCTCGTCGCGCTCGCGGTCATTGATATCGTATTGCGAATAGCTGGGCGGCGTGTACATCCCAGGATAGGTCGTGCACCTGGTTTCGCCGTTGTCGTTTTTCTTGCAATAGGTATTGCCCGGCGTTTGCATGCCCGGATTGAACTGGTTCACCACCACGATCGGATAGATGCGCATGGCTTCCTGCTTGCAGGCGAATTCGTCGGGATAAAGTTCGGTGGAGGGCTTGCTCGGATGGACCCAGGTGGAGGCGCAGCCTGACAGGATGGCGGCGGCGAGGATAGCGATTGCGGGTTGTAAAACTTTATTCATGGCTGCTTTGGAACGATGTGAAAACGGTGTTCATTGAACAAATAGTAACATCGACTTTGCAGTGGACAAAAAAAGCCGGCTCCGCAGAGCCGGCTCTTGCTTCATGCCGCGTGCTGAGACTTACAGGCCCAGTTTCGAGATGAAGGCGTTGGTGAAGCCCAGCGTGCCTGCCGTGCCGTAGGTATTGCAGGTCGGCGAAGCGGAGCCCGGCGCGCAATCGCGGTCGCGATCGAAGGACCAGTAATGGATGCCGGCCAGACCGTTCTGCTGTGCGAAGCTGACCAGCGTTGCGACATCGGCGATGGAGAAGGTTTCATTTGCCGAATCGTTGCCGCCTATCATCGGCGTCACTTCGATCTGCTTGTACGGCACGCCGTTCTGATTGTGCAGATTGATGGCCGATTGCACCGCCGACGCTCCCATGTCGCAGCCGCCGCTGCTGTTGAGCATGCAGTTGCCGCCGGCCGGGCTGCCGTAGTCCATCGCCATCAGGTTGATGGTGTAGTTGGTCAGGCCGTAAGCCTGGATAGCCTGCATCACTTGCACGCCATAGTAGCCGAGGCTAGGCGAGACATTGCCGCCCAGGGTCGCCACCGTGAAGCTGAAACGCAGGTTGGGATAAGCCGCCTGCGCGTTTTTCACCCGCAGCACCAGGTTGTTGATATCCGCAGTGGTCTGTCCGGCTTCGATATCGAAATCGATGCCGACCAGGTTGGCCGAATAGTAAGTCTGGATGAATTTCTTGAAGTCGGCGTCGCTGGTGCAAGTGAAGGAGCCAGCCGCACCGCCGGTGGAGACAATGTACTTCTTGCCGGCGTTGACGAAGGCTTGCACATTGGCTGCGGCGAAGGCCGATGCCGATACGCCGCCCCAGTTTTCGCTACCGCAGGCGCCGGTCGCAAAGGCCCAGGTCAGGGTAGTGAGCTTGGCTGGCATGGCGCTCAATACCGTCTGCGTGGAGCCGGTGACGGCGGTGCTCATGGCATAGGTATTCCAGTTCAGGTTGATGTTGCCATCCTTGTACGGACTGAACACGAAGCCGGCCGGTGTGGTGCCGCCGCCCGGAGGAGGTGGCGGTGGAGGCGGTGGTGGCGGTGGAGGAGGGGGCGGCGTCACGACGCCGCAGGTCTGGACGATGGTCCATGGCTGGCCGCTGCCCGAGCCGCCGTTGCTGGTCGAAGGATTGTTCCCTTGGGTCCACCAGTTGGCCTTGTAGTTGACGCCGTTGTAGCTGACGGTGGCGCCGCCGGTATACGCCGTGCTGGCGTCCCATGCCGCATAACAAGCCACTGTCGTTGCTGCCTGCGCGCTTGCCGCCGTCAAGGGGCTGGCCTCGGCGCCGCCGGCCATGATGGCGCTGCATGCAAGCGTAAGCATGAGGCCCTGTATAAGTTTCCGTTTCAATTTTCTCTCCTGAGAAGGTTGGTCGGGCAGCGTGGGAGACCAGCTGCCGGAAGGCATGTCCAGACTTGCCATGCGATGTGAGTTAAATCCGAAGCTGTAGCAATTGCCGCCGCCGTGCACCTTGCCTATGCGCGGATATGTGGGCAACGGGCAATGTCTTGTTCATCTTCAGTATTTCCATATGGAAATATCGAATTAAGCGCACTGTAAGAGCCTCGAAAGTGGCTGTCAATCTGTATCTAACTGGTATTGCTTTAATAAATTTGTGGTCTCGTTCTGGTGCCATCAAGTTACAGCTAATGCATTGTTTATATTGATTTATAAGAATATTGCCCAGACTGCTTTTTTGATAAGTGGACTGGTCGCGGTTTTGTGCGGCAAAGCCGGAATGTGCGTTTTCGGCGAGGTTTTCGGCGTTCAAATGCGCACGAAATCCGCCGGCGGAAATTGTCGTTTGGGGGGGGGCAAGGCGGCAGCAAGTATAATTCTTGCCTTTTTCATTATTTTCCCGGTTTCTCGTGGAGAAGCGCCCGCCACTCAAGCGCTGGCTTGGGGCGATGTCGTCGTTTTCAAAGGAAGTTGTTGCATGAGTTTATTTCGTACCAAAGATCTGGATAAGATGATTCATTCCAGTCGCACCGATAGCGGCCTGCAGCGCACGCTGGGGTCCATGGACCTGACCTTGCTGGGTGTCGGAGCGATTGTCGGCACCGGTATTTTCGTGCTGACCGGCAGCGGCGCCTTGCTGGCCGGACCGGGCCTGTCGCTGTCCTTCATATTGGCCGCCATCGCCTGCGGTTTCGCAGCCCTGTGCTACGCCGAGTTTTCTTCCACCGTGCCGGTGTCCGGTTCGATCTATACCTATAGCTACGCGACCATGGGTGAAATCGTGGCCTGGATCATCGGCTGGGACCTGATGCTGGAATACGGCCTGGCGACGTCGGCGGTGTCGGTGGGCTGGTCGGGCTATATGCAATCGCTGCTGTCCGGTTTCGGCATCGGCTTGCCGACCGTGCTGACGGCGGCGCCGGGCGCCGTGCCTGGCGTGACTACCTGGTTCAACCTGCCGGCTTTCTGCATCCTGCTGGTGATCAGCGGCTTGCTGTCGCTCGGCATCCGCGAATCGGCGCGCGCCAACAACATCATGGTGTTCATCAAGATCGCGGTGGTGCTGCTGTTCATCGTGGTCGGCGTCAGCCATGTGCAGCCGGTCAACTGGCAGCCGTATCTGCCGTTCGGCTATAACGGCGTGTTCAATGCCGCGGCGATCGTGTTCTTTGCTTTCATCGGTTTCGATGCGGTGACTTCGGCGGCCGAGGAAGTCAAGAATCCGGCGCGCGATTTGCCGGTGGGGATCATCGCTTCGCTGGGGATTTGCGCCTTGCTGTATGTGGTGGTGGCTGGGGTCATGACGGGTATCGTGCCGTTCCAGAAATTTGCCGGCGTCGATCATCCGGTGTCGCTGGCTTTGCAGTATGCGGGGGAGAACTGGGTGGCGGGGTTTGTCGACCTGGGGGCGATCATCGGCATGACTACGGTGATCCTGGTGATGACTTACGGGCAGACGCGGATTCTGTTTGCGATGTCGCGCGATGGCTTGCTGCCTAAGAAGCTGTCTAGCATTCATCCGCGTTTTGCGACGCCTTTCTTTACTACCTGGCTGGTGGGTATTGTGTTTGCGTTTATTGCGGCTTTGATTCCTTTGAATATCCTGGCGGAGCTGATCAATATCGGGACTTTGATGGCGTTTTCCTTGATTGCTGTGGCGGTGCTGGTGTTGCGGCGGACGCGGCCGGATCTGCCGCGGGCGTTTCGTTGTCCGGGGGTGCCGTTCGTGCCGCTGGCGGCGATCGGGTTTTGCGTGTTTCTGATGTTCCATTTGCAGGCGGTGACCTGGATTGCTTTCCTGTGCTGGCTGGCGATCGGTTTCGTGGTCTATTTCGGCTACGCCCGCCGCCGCTCGCTGCTGCATCCAAAACCATAGCCAAAGCAGTTAACTGGGGTCGGAGTCTGACCCTATTTAACGGGCTACGGAATAGATGTGTTGGCATGCTAAGAACGGTCTTTGGGTTGATAACACGGTTGCTACTCCGTGGATGCTTGCCGGGGGTGGCCCGGCAGCCAGTCACTTTTTCTTGCTTCGCCAAGAAAAAGTAACCAAAAAGAAGGGCAGGAGCACAGCTCCTGCCAAAGCCGTCACCTCCGCAGGAGGTCCCCAAATCCGGCGCGCGCCAGCCGGGTGAGGGGCAAAACTCGCCTTCGGCTCAAACATGCCCCTCACAATTCCCGGCTGACACGCGCCGGATTTGGCAACGTCTCAATGCGGGGCACTTCAAAAGCAACAGCAACCCCAACGTCAAAAGCAACAGCAACAGCAACGGCAACTTCAAAAACAACCGCAACCCCAACACCAACACCAAAAGAAAAAAAGCCGCTGACAGTTCGCATTTTTTTGCGAACCGCCAGCGGCTTTTTGGTTGCTGACTGGTCTTACGGTTTTGCTGCTACTGCTGTCGCTGCCTTTGCTTTTACCTCGTCACGCGCCATCACCACGCTCAGCTTGCTTGGGTCGATGTGTTTGCGGAAGGCTTCGTTGACTTGCTCTACCGTCAGGGCGCTGATCTTGTCTTCGATTTGCTTGCTCCAGACGAAGGTGCGATCCAGGTCCAGGTATCTGGTCCAGCCGGCGCTGAGGGCGCTGTCCTGGGAGCGGGCGCGCTGGTTTTCCTGCAGGATGCCGGATTTGGCGCGGGCCAGTTCTTCGGCGCTGAAGCCTTCTTTCAGTACGCGCGCCAGTTCTTCCTTGACTGCCAGGTCGACTTTCTCCAGGTTTTGCGGAGCGGCGATGGCTTGCACCGAGAAGCGGGCGGCGCGGCTGATGGCGCTGATGTCTACCGAGGAACCGATGCCGTAGGACAGGCCTTCTTTTTGCCGCACGCGGTCCATCAGGCGCGATTTCAGGCTGCCGCCGCCGAACAGGTAGTTGGCCACCGTCATGGCCGGATAGTCGGCGTCGTCGTCGCGCATGTCGAGGTTCTGGCGCGCCACGTAGAAGCCGTTTTCTTTGTCCGGCGAGTTGATCACTTTCTGCATCGGCGCCACATCGAAGTTATGGCGGATCACACGCTGGTAGGGCGCCGCGCTCTTCCAGCCGCCGAACTCGTCCTGCACCACCTTGGTCACGGCCGCGACGTCGAAATCGCCGACGATCGCCAGTTCGCCTTGCGAGGCGCCGTAGAAATCATGATGGAAGGCAGTGACGTCCGCCAGCTTCGCGGCCTGGATGCTGGCGATCTGCTGGGCGGTGCTTTGCGCCGCCAGCCAGTGGCCTTGCGGATATTGATTGAAGTGCTCGGCGATGGCTTCCGCCGCCAGCGTGTTCGGCTCATTGCGCGCCGCTTCCAGTCCGACCAGGGCTTCCTTGCGCAGTCGTTCAAATTCCGCCGGATCGAAACGCGGCTGCTTGAGCACGCTGGCGACCAGTTTCAAGGCGGCGGGCAGGTTGGCGCGGGTCGTCTGGAACTGGGTCAGGCCGCCGCTGATCTTGAGCTTGGAAAACTCGTCGGCCAGCTGCTCGCGCGTCAGCGCGGTGGTGCCGCGCATCAGCATCGCATCGGACAGTTCGGACGCCGTCTTCTTGCCGAACAGGCTCTTCTCGTCGCCCCATTTCAGATCGAGATTGACCGAGACGGTTTCGCCGCGAGTCTTCTTCGGCAGCAGCGCGACTTTCAATCCGCCTATCTGCGAACGCTGGGTACGGGCATCGATATTCGCTTGCGAAGGATCGAAAACTTCGCCGTCGGCGATGGCCTGCGCCGGTTTGTAGTCTTTCAGGACCTCGGCCAGGCCGGGCGCGGCGGGGACATCCGCGCGCAGCGGCTGGTCTTCCGGCAGGAACAGGCCGACGGTACGGTTGTCACGCGTGAAGTAGTGCGCTGCCGCTGTCGCCACCTGCGCAGAGGTGACCTTGTTGGAGCGGTCGCGGCCGAGGAACAGCAGGCGCCAGTCGCCCAGCGCAATCGTGCTGGACATGGCGACGCCGACGCGCTGGTGGTCGTTCAGCAGCTTCTCGAAAGCGTTGGCGTTGGCCAGCCGTACGCGTTCTATTTCTTCGGCAGTAGGCGGCGTCTTGGCAAATTGCTCGACGCCGTCGATCAGCGCTTGCCGCACCGGTTCGATCGCTTCGCCCTTCTTGACCACCGCTGCGATGATTTCCAGGCCTGGCGCATAGCCGGTCATTTCATAGTTGAACACCGCGGTGGCCTTGCCGGTTTCGACCAGCGACTTGTGCAGGCGGCCGTTGGGCGTATCGGCCAGGATAGCGCCGGCGTAAGCCAGCGCATCGGTATCGGCATGCAGTTCGCTCGGGATCTTGTAGGCGACCGCGACAATCTGCACGTCGCCCTGGCGCCGTATGGTGACGCTGCGCTCGCCGTCCTGGGTCGGCTCCACGGTCCAGAAGTCGCGCATCTTGCGGGCCGGCTTAGGCAGCTTGCCGAAGGCCTGATTGACCCATGCCAGCGTGGCGGCGGGATCGAATTTGCCGGCGATCAGCAGCACCGCATTGTCGGGCTGGTAGTAGGTGCGGTAGAAAGCCTGCAGGTTTTCTATCTTGACGTTTTCGATGTCGCTGCGGTTGCCGATGGTCGGCTTGCCGTAGTTGTGCCAGTCGTAGGCGACGCCTTGCAGGCGCTTGATCAGCACGCCGAACGGCGAATTTTCGCCCTGCTCGTATTCGTTGCGCACCACCGTCATTTCACTGTCCAGGTCCTTGCGGGCGATGAAGGAGTGCAGCATGCGATCGGCTTCCATGTTGATCGCCCACTTCAGGTTGTCGTCGCCGGCCTGGAAGATTTCATAGTAGTTGGTGCGGTCGACATTGGTGGTGCCGTTGAACGACATGCCGCGCTGGCTGAAGTCCTTGGGAATCGAAGGGTGGCTAGGCGTACCCTTGAACATCAGGTGTTCCAGCAGATGCGCCATGCCGGTTTCGCCGTAGTTCTCGAAACGCGAACCGACCAGGTAGGTCATGTTGACGGTGACGGTAGGCTTGGAAGCATCCGGGAACAGCAAGACTTTGAAGCCGTTGGCAAACTGGTATTCGGTGATGCCTTCGGCGGACGGCCCTTGAGTCACGCCGGCCGGCAGTGCTGTGGCGGCTTCTGTGACGCCGGTGAAGCCGATGCCGCAGGCCGCGGCCAGCAGACAGGACAACACCCGGTTTGACCAGGGACGCTTACGGAATAAATGCATGAAATTTCCGATCTGTGGAGAGGTGGATGGACAAATATACGCTAAGGACGGATGTAAAGAATCAAAGAATCAAAGAATCTGGATTCGGATTGTGGCGGATACGCCAGTGGGGGAATGCTGCCTCCGGACAAGATAAACCTTGTTTATTTTGCCATAGAGACTGATGGAAAAAGAAATATTTGCGAAGCCGGCACAGAAAATCCCGACAGGCGGTTCGTGCGCCATAGGCGCGAACGTCAAACGTTGCGATGGCATGCGGCCTGCATATTTTGATTGCAAAGCCCAAACTTAAGCTCTATTATTGGTCCAACCAATGGACCAATAAGTGGTTTTTACATGAGCACTGCCAGGTCCGGATAAAACAACAAGGAGACAGAAGCAATGAGATTGCAAGGAAAACGCATCCTGGTGACTGCTGCCGGCCAAGGCATAGGCCGCGCCAGCGCCCTGATGTTCGCCCGCGAAGGCGGGCAGGTGCTGGCGACCGATATCAACCCTGCCGCCCTGGCGGAAACCGCGGCGCTGGCGCGTGCTGACGGCAGCGCGCTTGTCACCCAGCTGCTTGATGCCACCGACGCCAAAGCCGTGGCTGCGCTGGCGCAAGCGGAAGCGCCGTTCGACGTGCTGTTCAACTGCGCCGGCTACGTCCACCACGGCAGCATCCTCGACTGCACCGAAAAGGACTGGGATTTTTCCTGGAATCTCAATGTGTCTTCCATGTACCGCCTGATCCAGGCGCTGCTGCCGGGCATGCTGGCGCAGGGACGCGGCTCCATCATCAACATGGCCTCCGCTGCCTCCAGCGTGAAAGGCGTGCCTAACCGTTTTGTCTACGGCACCACCAAAGCGGCAGTGATCGGCCTGACCAAGGCGGTCGCCGCCGATTTCGTCGCCAGCGGCATCCGCTGCAACGCGATCTGTCCGGGCACCGTCGAATCGCCCTCGCTGGAAGCGCGCATCAGGGAACAGGCCCAGTTGCAGGGCAAGCCGATCGCTGAAATCCAGGCTGCCTTTGTCGCTCGCCAGCCCATGGGGCGGGTCGGCAAGGCGGAAGAGATCGCGGCGCTGGCGCTGTACCTGGCCTCCGACGAATCCTCATTCACCACCGGCGCCATCCATCTGATCGATGGCGGCTGGTCGAATTAACCCCGATTCATCCCGATTGAAGACGACACTGATTAACCAGGAACCAGGAAAGCGAAGCCATGAAGTTGTTGAGATACGGCCAAAAGGGCCAGGAAAAACCCGGCGTGCTCGATGCACAGGGGCGTGTGCGTGACTTGTCGGGCGTGGTGACGGATATCGCCGGCCGCTGGCTGGCGCCGCAGGAACTGGACAGGCTGCGTTCGCTCGACCTGGATTCCCTGCCGCTGGTGGACGGCACGCCGCAGCAAGGCCTGCGCCTCGGCCCCTGCGTGGGGGCGGTCGGCAAGTTCATCTGCATCGGCTTGAATTACTCCGATCACGCCGCCGAATCGGGCATGGAAGTACCCAAGGAACCGGTGGTGTTCAACAAATGGACCAGCGCCATCTGCGGCCCGGACGACGATGTCGAAATCCCGCGCGGCTCGCTCAAGACCGATTGGGAAGTCGAACTGGGCGTGGTGATCGGCAGCGGCGGCCGCTACATCGAAGAAGCCGACGCCCTCAAGCACGTGGCCGGCTATTGCGTGATCAACGATGTCTCCGAGCGCCAGTACCAGCTGGAGCTGGGCGGCACCTGGGACAAGGGCAAGGGCTGCGACACTTTCGGTCCGCTCGGCCCCTGGCTGGTGACCGCCGATGAAGTGGCGGATCCGCACGCGCTGAATTTGTGGCTGGAAGTGGATGGCCATCGCTACCAGAACGGCAATACCGCCACCATGGTGTTCCGGGTGCCGGCGCTGGTCAGCTACCTGAGCCGTTTCATGAGCCTGCAGCCGGGCGACGTGATTTCTACCGGGACGCCGCCGGGCGTCGGTCTCGGGCAAAAGCCGCCGCTTTATCTGCGCGCCGGCCAGGTGATGCGGCTGGGCATCGATGGCCTGGGCGAGCAGCGCCAGCGCACCGTCTCACTTTGACCAGGAAGAGCACCACGATGACCACAATTCGCTCGATACGCGTACTGGATGTGCGTTTCCCTACCTCGCAGATGCTGGACGGCTCGGACGCCATGAATCCGGATCCCGATTATTCCGCCGCCTACGTGATCCTGGAAACCGACCAGCCAGGCCTGGAGGGCCACGGCCTGACTTTCACCATCGGCCGCGGCAATGAAATCTGCTGTGCCGCCATCAAGGCCATGGAACATCTGGTGGTTGGCCTCAAGCTGGACTGGATCAGCGCCGACATGGGGCGCTTCTGGCGCCACGTCACCTCCGACAGCCAGCTGCGCTGGATCGGCCCGGACAAGGGCGCCATCCACCTGGCCACCGGCGCCGTGGTCAACGCGGTGTGGGACCTGTGGGCCAAGGCCGAAGGCAAGCCGCTGTGGCAGCTGGTGACCGACATGTCGCCCGAGGAACTGGTGCGCGCCATCGATTTCCGCTACCTGACCGACTGCATCACGCCCGAAGAGGCGCTGGCTTTGCTGCGCGCCCAGGAACCCGGCAAAGCCGAACGCATCCGCTCGCTGCAGCGGGAAGGCTATCCCTGCTACACCACCTCGGCCGGCTGGCTGGGTTATGAAGATGCCAAGTTGCGGCGTCTGTGCCAAGAGGCCGTGGACAGCGGCTTCAACCATATCAAGCTCAAGGTCGGGCGCGACCTGGAAGACGATATCCGCCGCGTCACCATCGCCCGCGAGGTGATCGGCCAGGACCGGCAGCTGATGATCGACGCCAACCAGGTGTGGGAAGTCGACCAGGCTATCGCCTGGGTCAATCAGCTTGCTTTTGCCAAGCCCTGGTTCATTGAAGAGCCGACCAGCCCGGACGACGTCGAAGGGCACCGCAAGATCGGCGAAGGCATAGGCGCGGTCAAGATCGCGACCGGCGAAATGTGCCAGAACCGCATCATCTTCAAGCAGTTCATCATGCGCGGCGCCATCGACGTGGTGCAGATCGATTCCTGCCGCCTGGGCGGAGTCAATGAAATCCTGGCGGTGCTGCTGATGGCGGCCAAATACAAATTGCCGGTATGTCCGCATGCCGGCGGCGTCGGCTTGTGCGAGTATGTGCAGCATCTGTCGATGATCGACTATGTGTGCATATCCGGCAGCAAGGAAGGGCGGGTGACGGAGTACGTCGACCACCTGCACGAGCATTTTGTCGATCCCTGCATCATCCGCGACGCCAGCTACATGCCGCCGACGGCGCCGGGGTTTTCGATTACGATGAAGCCGGAGTCGCTGGAAAAATACCAGTTCCGCGGCTAGCATAGTAGGGTGGGCACATCGTGCCCACGCGTGTTGGCAATAGCAGGAACTTGTGGTCAAGAAGGTATGTAGGTGAATTGAATTCCGGCGTGGGCACGATGTGCCCACCCTACAAAACAAATAAAAACGGAGACGGCAAGGTGGACTTACATTTAGCAGGAAAAGTGGTGATCGTGACCGGCGGCGGCGCCGGCATCGGCGGCGCGATCTCGCTGCAGTTGGCGGCGGAAGGCGCGATTCCCGTCATCCTGGGAAAAAGCCAGCCGGCGCCGGAATTCAAGACGGCGCTGCTGGCCCTGCAGGGCAAGGCGCGCATCATCCAGCTCGACCTGATGGACGAGGACAAGTGCCGGCTGGCCGTGGCGCACACCGTGGCGGAATTCGGCCATCTCGACGGCCTGGTGAACAACGCCGGCATCAATGACAACGTCGGCCTCGATGCGGGCCGCGCGGCCTTCGTCGAGTCGCTGGAAAAGAACCTGATCCACTATTACACCATGGCGCATTACTGCGTGCCGCACCTGAAAGCCAGCCGCGGCGCCATCGTCAACATCTCCTCAAAGACCGCAGTGACCGGCCAGGGCAACACCAGTGGCTATTGCGCTGCCAAGGGCGGCCAGCTGTCGCTGACGCGCGAATGGGCGGCGGCGCTGGCGAACGACGGGGTGCGGGTGAATGCCTTGATCCCGGCGGAAGTAATGACGCCGCTGTACCGCAACTGGATCGCCAGCTTTGACCATCCCGAGGAAAAGCTGGCCGCCATCACCGGCAAGATCCCGCTCGGCAAGCGCCTGACCACGGCGGAAGAGATTGCCGATACGGCGGTGTTCCTGTTGTCGCCGCGCGCTTCGCATACCACCGGGCAGTGGGTGTACGTGGATGGCGGTTACAGCCATCTCGACAGGGCATTGACCTGACGCCGCCTTACGACTCGACAGGAGGCAGGCGCTTGCCTGCACCTTGATAGATTGATTTAGATTGATTTAGCGCGACCGGCCTTGCCGTCAGTCGTGCATCATGAGAGTAGATATGCTGCAATCAGAAAACCCGGGCGAAGACAGGCAGGCCGAGGCAGCGCTGTCGGACTACATCATTTCCCTGGAAAACGTCACCAAGCGCTTCCCCGGCGTGCTCGCGCTGGACAACTGCCGCTTCAACCTGCTGCGCGGCGAAGTGCATGCGCTGATGGGGGAAAACGGCGCCGGCAAATCGACCTTGATGAAGGTGCTGGCGGGCGTCTATCCCAAGGATAGCGGCGAGATCCGCATCGAGGGGCAACTGGTGGAGATTCCCAACCCGCGCGCGGCGCAGGCGCTGGGCATAGGCATCATCCATCAGGAACTGAACCTGATGAATCACCTGAGCGCGGCGCAAAACATTTTCATCGGCCGTGAGCCGCGCGGCCGTTTCGGCATGTTCCTCGACGAAGAAGCGCTGAACCGTAAAACGCGCGAAATCTTCAAGCGCATGCGCCTCGATCTTGATCCCGCCACGCTGGTGAGCGAGCTGACCGTAGCCAAGCAGCAGATGGTGGAAATCGCCAAGGCCTTGTCCTTCGATTCGCGCGTGCTGATCATGGATGAACCGACCGCGGCGCTCAACAATGCGGAAATAGAGGACCTGTTCCGCATCATCCGGCAACTGCAGTCGCATGGCGTCGGCATCATCTACATCTCGCACAAGATGGACGAGTTGCGGCAAATCTCCAACCGCGTCACGGTCATGCGCGACGGCCAGTACATCGCCACCGTGCCGACCGCCACCACCTCCATGGAAACCATCATCGGCATGATGGTCGGGCGCCAGATCGACAATAGCGGACCGGAGGCGCCCGACACTTCCGGCAATGAGATCGTGCTGGAGGTCAAAGGCCTGCAGCGCGGCGCCTTTATCAAGGATGTGAATTTCAAGCTGCGCAAAGGCGAGATCCTCGGCTTTGCCGGTTTGATGGGCGCCGGCCGCACCGAAGTCGCGCGCGCCGTTTTCGGCGCCGACCGCATCGATGCCGGCGAGATCCTGGTGCACGGCGCCAGGGTATCGATCAGGTCGCCCAGGGATGCGGTGGCCCATGGCATCGGCTATCTGTCGGAAGACCGCAAGCACTTCGGCCTGGCCACCGGGCTGGACGTCAAGACCAATGTCGCCATGTCCAGCATGAACCGGTTCCTGAGCCAGGGCTTGTTCCTGGACCAGGCGGCGATCCGCGCTACCGCCCAGGGTTACGTGCGCCAGCTCAGCATCAAGACGCCCTCGGTCGACCAGCCGGTGCGCCTGCTGTCCGGCGGCAACCAGCAAAAGATCGTGATCGCCAAATGGCTGCTGCGCGATTGCGACATCCTGTTTTTCGACGAACCCACGCGCGGCATCGATATCGGCGCCAAGAGCGAAATCTACAAGCTGCTGAACAGCCTGGCGGAGCAGGGCAAGGCGATCGTCATGATTTCCTCGGAGTTGCCGGAAGTGCTGCGCATGAGCCATCGCATCGTGGTCATGTGCGAGGGCCGCATCACTGGCGAACTGTCGGCCGCCGAAGCTTCGCAGGAAAAGATCATGCAGCTGGCGACCCTGCGCGACGACAAACGCGACGACCAGCGCACGGCCCAAGCCGCCTGACACCCGAATCACTTACCTACAATGAAAACCACCATGGCAAATACCCAGAATCCCGCGTCGCAGGTACAGCAGCCCGGCCAAGGCGCGCTCGCAGCTCTCAAGGCCAAGATCTTCCATCCCGCCACGCGGCAGAAGCTGCTGGCGTTCGCCAGCCTGCTGGCATTGCTGGTGTTTTTCAGCTTTGCCTCCTCGAATTTCCTTGAGATCGACAACCTGGTCAGCATCCTGCAGTCGACCGCCGTCAACGGCGTGCTGGCGATTGCCTGCACCTTCGTCATCATCACTGCCGGCATCGACCTGTCGGTAGGCACGCTGATGACCTTCTGCGCGGTCATGGCGGGCGTCTTCCTGACCTATATGGGATTGCCGATCTATGTCGGCATCGTTGCCGCCATCTTCTTCGGCGCCCTGTGCGGCTGGATTTCCGGCGTGCTGGTGGCCAAGCTAAAGATTCCCCCGTTCATCGCCACGCTGGGCATGATGATGCTGCTCAAGGGTTTGTCGCTGGTGATTTCCGGCACCAAGCCGATCTATTTCAACGATACGCCGGGCTTCTCGGCCATCTCGCAGGATTCATTGATCGGCAGCCTGATTCCGGCGCTGCCGATTCCTAACGCCGTGCTGATCCTGTTCCTGGTGGCGATCGCCGCCGGCATCATTCTCAACAAGACCATCTTCGGCCGCTACACCTTTGCGCTGGGCAGCAATGAAGAAGCGCTGCGGCTGTCGGGCGTCAACGTCGATTTCTGGAAGGTGGCGATCTATACCTTCGGCGGCGCCATCTGCGGCATCGCCGGCCTGCTGATCGCATCGCGCCTGAATTCGGCGCAGCCGGCGCTGGGGCAGGGCTACGAGCTGGATGCCATTGCCGCGGTGGTGATCGGCGGCACTTCGCTGTCGGGCGGCACCGGCACCATCCTCGGCACCATCATCGGCGCCTTCATCATGAGCGTGCTGATCAACGGCCTGCGCATGATGTCGGTGGCGCAGGAATGGCAAACCGTGGTGACCGGCGTCATCATCATCCTGGCGGTCTACATGGATATCCTGCGCCGCCGGCGTCAGTGAAAAAGCATGAGCAAGTTTTGTACGTGCAATGAAGTTACGGGGGAGTTCAGTTTCACCCGTCGTTAATCACCATAGAGGAGACTTGAAATGATAAAGAGAAGAGCAGTGAACATTGCCATCGGCCTGGCGCTTGCGCTGGGATTCAGCGCCGCGGCGAGAGCGGATGAAGTCTCGCATGATACTTATATCCCGCTGATTTCCAAGGGCTTCCAGCACCAGTTCTGGCAGGCGGTGAAGTCCGGCGCCGAGCAGGCCGCCAAGGATTTCAATGTGAAGGTGTCGTTCGAAGGCCCGGAAACCGAAGCCATGGTCGACAAGCAGATCGACATGCTGTCGGCAGCCTTGGCCAAGAAGCCGAAGGCGATCGGCTTCGCCGCGCTGGACAGCAAGGCCGCCTTGCCGCTGCTGAAGAAGGCGCAGGCCGCGCACATCCCTATCGTCGCGTTTGACTCGGGCGTGGACAGCGACATCCCCGTGACCACTGCCGCCACCGACAACAAGGCGGCGGCAGCGCTGGCGGCCGACAAGATGGCTGAATTGATCGGCAAGGAAGGCGAAGTGGCGGTGGTGGCGCATGACCAGACCAGCCGCACCGGCATCGACCGCCGCGACGGTTTCGTCGAGCGCATGAAAGCCTATCCCAAGATCAAGATCGTCAGCATCCAGTACGGCGGCGGCGACCAGCTGAAGTCGACCGAGATCACCAAGTCCATCCTGCAAGCCTATCCGCACCTGAAGGGCGCTTTCGGCACCAATGAAGGCTCGGCCATCGGCGTGCTTAACGGCGTCAAGGAAATGAAGCGCAAGCTGGTGATCGTCGGCTATGACTCCGGCAAGCAGCAGAAAGACGCGATCCGCGACGGCAGCATGGCCGGCGCCATCACGCAAAACCCGGTCGGCATCGGCTACAAGACCGTGGAGGCCGCAGTCAAGGCGCTCAAGGGCGAGAAGCTGCCTAAGGTGATCGACACCGGCTTCTACTGGTACGACAAGAGCAACATCAGCGACCCCAAGATCGCTGCCGTGCTTTACGACTGATCTTCCAGGCTCCATCACGGGCCGCTGCGGCTAGCAGGCGGCAGCGGCCCGGCAATTCAGCGCGATAGCAGACTCCCTTGACGGGTGCTGCCGGTACTGGCGTCATCGACGCCAATGCCGGTTGCGATCTGCTGCGCGCGTGCATTACGACTTCTAGCGAAGGTTCGAATCTATCTCCGGTGCTGAGAGGAGGGCGGTCGGACAAAATTTAACTATAACGGGGACTCAACATGAAAAAAATCACATTGCAGTGCATGCAGGCGGCCGCGGCTACCATGCTGATCGGCGCTGCCTGCAGCCAGGCGCAGGCGCAAACCAATGTCACCATCTACGGCCGGGTCGACGCCGGCGTCGATTACCAAAGCAGCGTCGCGCTGAAAGACGCCAACGGCAACCTGACCGGCCAGACCGGCAGCAAGCTGGCGGCTTCCGGCAACCAGTGGGGCACCAGCATGATCGGCTTCAAGGGCACCGAGGACCTGGGCGGCGGTCTGGGCGCCTTCTTCCTGCTGGAATCCGGCTTCGACGCCACCAAGGGCACCACCAACGGCAGCGCCTTGTTCAATCGGCGCTCGTACGTCGGCCTGAACGGCAGCGCCGGTTCGATCAAGTTCGGCAAGAACCTGTTCATCGTCAACGACGTCTGGTACCTCGATCCGACCGGCCAGCAGTTCATGGGCACGGCCAGCCTGGTCAAGGGCCGCAACTGGCCGGGCGCCAACAACGTCATCGAATACCAGACGCCGACCTGGAGCGGCTTCAACGCCACCGCCCAGACCAGCCTGGGTGAAAAAGCCGGTTCCACCAAGAATGGCCGCAGCGACGGCATCTCCCTGGTGTACACCAATGGCGGTCTTGAACTGCGCGGCATTTATGACGTGATCCGCGACACCAATGGCCGCTATACCGATGTCTACACGGCGTCCAAGGATCTGATCGTGGGCGGCACTTACACGATAGATCAGCTGAAGCTGTTTGCCGGCTACGAGAATATCTCGGCGCCGGACACCGCCGCGCCGACTGCGCCCGACAAGCTGAATCACTACTGGATAGGCGCCAACTACGCGGTGACGCCGGCCCTGACCCTGATCGGCGGCGCCTTCCATGCCAAGCTCAATCATGACGCCGGCAGCGCCAGCCTGTTCATGGTCGGCGCCAACTACAACCTGTCGAAGCGGACCTTGCTGTACGCGGCCGTCGGCACGGTGCGCAACAAGGGCAATGCCGACTTTGGCACCGAGTTCGACAATCCTTTGCCGGGACATGCGCAGAATGGCGGCTATGCCGGCATCAGCCATTCGTTCTAAGGCATCAGCCATTCGTTCTAAGGCATAAGCCGCCGGCCTCGCCGGTGTCTCGCCGATCTTGCCGGATCTCCGAGGTTGAGGCAGCAGTTGCAGCAATGTCGCTGTTGCCTCTTTTTTTTTGATTGCATCCAGCCTCTGGCCCAGGCATGGATGGTGCGGACGTTGAAGAGATTTTCAAATCGGGGCCGCTACATAACTGGAGACGAGCGTCATGACGAAAAGCAAAAATGCTGAATTTCTTCCTGCTGTCGCTGCACCGATCACATCGGCTAAAGGCGTACCGGCCAATCCCGCGCGGCGCAAATTGCTGAGCCAGATGACGGCGCTGGCGGCATCGCCGCTAGTGGCCGCCTGCGGCGGCGGCAGTGCCGACAGCCCTGCCGCAACGGCTGCGTCTGCCGCCCCCAGGGCAAGCAGCAAAGCCGACCTGCCCGGCATAGCGCGGACCGCGCCGATCGCCGGCAACGCGAGCCAGAACCTGTTCTACCAGACTGCGGGCAACGACTGGGCCAGCACCTGGCTGCCGATCGGCAATGGCCGCGCAGGCGCCATGCTGGCGGGCGGCGTGCTGCTGGAGCAGATGCAATTCAATGAACAGAGCTTGTGGACCGGTATCAATAATTACGATGGCGACGCCTACGGCGATCCCTTCGGCAGCTACCAGAACTTCGGCAACCTGTCGCTGTCCTTCGGCGCCAGCCTGCCGCCGGCGATCACCTCGCCGAATGTCAGCGCCAGCGCCTCCAGTTCAGGCGAGGGCATCTTGTCCACCGTGGACGGCAATCTCAGCACGAAATGGTGCATCGTCAGTCCGCCGAACCTGGTCACCTGGCAAGCGGCGCTCTCCGCTGCTGCCGTCGTTTCTGCCTATACGCTGACTTCTGCCAACGATGTGCCGGCAAGGGACCCGCTCCAGTGGGTGGTATCCGGTTCCAATAACGGCAGCAGCTGGACTGTGCTGGATAGCCAGAATTTCACAACGACGCCGTTCGCCAGCCGTGGGCAGACCAACAGCTACACGTTTTCAAACGCCACGGCCTTCAGCTATTACAAGATCGATTTCACGGTATCGGCAGCCGCGCTCAACGACGGTCATTTCCAGATTGCGGAAATTGGATTGAACGGTGTGAGCCTGCTGCAAAACCCGTCGTCGCAGTCGCTCTATGCTTTCTCGCCGTCCGGCCATGGCATGGGTGCGCTGACCAGCTCCGGCAGCGAGCGCATCGACAGCTCGGTCGACGGCAAGGTAAATACCAAATGGTGCGTGTTCGTGAACCCGGGCGAGATCGTGCAATGGCAGATGGACCTGGGCACGGCGCAAACCATTTCCAGTTACGCCCTGACCAGCGGCAATGACGTTCCGGCGCGCGACCCGCAGATCTGGACGCTGGCGGGCTCGAACGACGGCGTCGGCTGGACCCAGCTGGACAGCAAATCGATAGCGCCGTTCTCGGCGCGCGGGATGCAGCAGACTTTTGCATTGAGTGGCTCAAGCGCTTATCGCTACTGGCGCTTCAGTTTCGATACCTCTAAATGTCCGGCGGATGCGGGCTCTGGCGACCCCAGGAAGGGACACTTCCAGGTTGCAGAAATTGTACTGAGCGGCGCTACGTTTACTACTGCCGGAAAAGCCGTCACCTGCGAATACGAACGGCGCCTGAATCTGCAGAACGGTTTGCAGACTACCAGCTACCTTTACGGCGGCAACTATTTCATTCGCGAGACATTTGCCAGCAAGGTCGACAACGTGATCGTCATGCAGCTGCGCTCGGAAGCGCCGGGCGGCCTGTCCGGCCTGCTGCAGCTGGCGTCAGGACAAGCCGGCGATGCCGTCGCGGCGCTGGTTTCGGGCAATGAAGAAAGCCTGTCCTTCAGCGGCAGCCTTGCCGGCAACGGCTTGAAGTACGCAGCCAAGGCGCGGCTGATCCGCAGCAACGGCAGCGCCACGCAGAGCGGCGCAAATATCAAGTTCAGCGCTTGCGACAGCATCATGCTGCTGCTGGATGCCAGGACCAATTACGCGGCAAGCTATAGCGGCGGCTGGCGCAGCGGCAGCGATCCGCTTGCCGTGGTTAACGCCACCCTGAGCGCGGCTGCGGCGCAGTCGTTCGCCACGCTGTATGCCTCGCATTTTTCAGATTTCCAGCCGCTGATGACGGCGGTGGACGCCAACTGGGGCAGCAGCTCGGCCGCGCTGCTCAAGCTGCCGACAGATGTGCGCCTGAGCGCTTATCAGAGCGCCGGCGGCAGCACCGACCCTGCGCTGGAGCAGGCGCGTTTCCACCTGGGGCGCTACCTGCTCGCCAGCTGTTCAAGGAAAGGCGGCCTGCCGGCCAATCTGCAAGGCTTGTGGAACAATTCCAACAGCCCGCCGTGGCACAGCGATTACCACAACGACATCAACGTCCAGATGTGCTACTGGTCGGCGGAATCCACCGCCTTGCCGGACTGCCACCTGCCTTTGTCCGACTTCATCGTTGCCCAGGCGCCGGCCCTGCGCGTCTCGACGCAGGCGAACTTCCCCGGCAGCAGCGGCTGGACCGCGCGCACCAGCCAAAGCATCTTCGGCGGCGGCAGCTGGAACTGGTACACGCCGGTCAATGCCTGGTACATGCAGCACATGTGGGAGCACTATGCTTTCACGCATGACATGAACTATTTGCAGACGACTGCGTATCCGATGCTGAAGGAAGTCGCCCAGTTCTGGACCGGGCAGCTCAAGCTCAATGCGAACCAGCTGTACGTAGTTCCCAGCACAAATGCCGGCTCGCCCGAGCAGGGGCCGGCGGAGGATGGCGTGATGTTCGGCCAGGAACTGGTGTGGGATGTGTTCCAGAATTTCCAGAGCGCCAGCGCCGCCTTGACCAGCGCCGGCCTGGCTCCTGCAGGCGACAGCAGCTTGCTCGGTACCGTGAAATCGATGCAGGCCAAGCTTGCGCCTAACCTGATCGGCGCCAAAGGGCAGTTGCAGGAGTTCCAGGAAGACTATGAGTCCAGCCCCGCTCTGATGCAAAGCAAGGGGCTCAGCCTGACGCATCGCCACACCTCGCATCTGATTGCGGTGTATCCGGGCCGCCAGATTACCCCGGCCGCCACGCCGGCTTTTGCGCAAGCCGCCAAGGTCGCTTTGCTGGCGCGCTGCGGCCTGCCGCTGGGGACATCGTCCGGCAACGTCTCCCTGGCGAACATCAGCGGCGACAGCGTCGAGTCGTGGACCTGGACCTGGCGCTGCGCCTTGTTCGCGCGCCTGGCGGATGCCGAGAACGCGCTGACCATGATCCAGGGCAGCCTGAAGGACAGCACCTTTCCCAACCTGTTCACCGCCATGATGCCGGAGACCTTCCAGATCGACGGCGACCTCGGCATGCCTGGGGCCATGGCCGAGATGCTGCTGCAAAGCCACGAGGGGGTGATTGTGCTGCTGCCGGCTTGTCCCGCAGCCTGGCAGGCGTCCGGTTCGTTTAGCGGCTTGCGGGCGAGGGGCGGCTACAGGGTCAGTTGCGCCTGGAGCAACGGTTCGGTGACGTCATACAGCATCATCGCCGACAAGGCGCCGGACAAATCGGCGGTGAAGGTCAGAGTAAATGGCGTGGTGAGCAGTATTGTTCCTGCATGAGCCTGGCGGCAAACGCGGGCCGATGAAGGAAGCTTGAATCCGGATCGGCATTGCGGCGGGGAGATGCTGCTTCTGCGACAAAACGAGCGATGCCTGTTTTGTCGCAGAGGAGGGCGGGAAGGGATTTTTCTGCGAGGCCTGCTTACTCGGTCGGCGGCACATAGCCGGTAGCGGCGTCGGCGCCGTCGCCGAAGAAGTGTTTTTCCATCTGCGCCGCCAGGTATTTGCGGGCGCGCACATCGGCCAGGTTCAAGCGGTTTTCGTTGACCAGCATGGTCTGGTGCTTGAGCCAGCCGGCCCAGGCTTCTTTCGAAACGCTCTCATAGATGCGCTTGCCCAGTTCACCCGGGTAAGGAGGGAAGTCGAGGCCTTCGGCTTCTTTGTCGAGCTTGATGCAATGAACGGTGCGTGCCATGGTTTTTCCTTGTAGATGATGCGAGCCCGGGCAACGGGCTCACTGATAAGATCGATAGATTGGAGGATGGTTCGACTGGCGCCGGATCTTGATGTTAAAGAGTCTTGATCAGCACCAGCGATTTTCGTTGCCAGTTATACATGTGCTGGCGATCCTTGGGCAGGTCGTCGACCGTGGCGTGGACGAAGCCGCGCCGCAGGAACCAGTGCGAAGTACGGGTGGTCAGCACGAACAGCTTGCTGAAGCCGGCCGCGCGGGCGCGGCTTTCCATATGCTTGAGGATGCGCTCGCCGTCGCCTTGCGCCTGCACTTCCGGATTGACGGTGAGGCAAGCCATTTCCGCCATGCGCTCCGACGGGAAAGGATACAGCGCAGCACAGCCGAAGATCACGCCGTCATGCTCGATCACCGAGAAGTAATGGATCTCGCGCTCGATCAGTTCGCGGCCGCGCTTGACCAGCGTGCCGTCGGCTTCCAGCGGTTCGATCAGCTTCAGGATGCCGCCGACGTCTTCAATCGTGGCTTCGCGCAGGCTTTCCAGGTTTTCGTAGGAAATCATGGTGCCCACGCCATCGTGGGTAAACAGTTCCAGCAGCACCGAGCCGTCGGTGGCGAACGGCACCACGTGGGCGCGCGGCACGCCGGCGTTGCAAGCCTTGATGGCGTGCTGTAGGTAGAAGGCGGAATCGGCCGGCAGGCAGCCGCTGTCCAGCACGGCTTGCGCCTGGTGCGAAGACAGTTCGCGGATTTCGGTATCGCCGGCATCCTTCATCAGCGGCGTTTCGCTGATGAAGATCAGCTTTTCGGCACGGAGGGAAATCGCAGCCGAGACAGCCACGTCTTCCATGGTCAGATTGAACGCTTCGCCGGTCGGCGAGAAGCCCAGCGGCGACAGCAGCACCAGGCCGCCGGCGTTCAGGATCGGATGGATGGTGTCGTAGTCGATCTTGCGCACCACGCCGGTCAGCTGCAGGTCGGCGCCATCGATCACGCCGAGCGGACGGGCGGTGACAAAATTGCCGGAAATGATGCGGATGGCCGCATGCGCCATCGGCGTGTTGGGCAAGCCCTGGCTAAACGCGGCTTCGATATCCAGGCGCAGTTCGCCGGCCGCTTCCTTGGCGCATTCGAGGGCGGCGATGTCGGTGATGCGCAAGCCGTTGTGAAAGCGCGCTTCGACGTTGCGCAGCGCCAGCTGCTCTTCCACCTGCGGCCGCGAGCCGTGCACGATGACCACCTTGATGCCAAGCGCATGCAGCAGCGACAGATCCTGTGCCAGCACCGGCAGCGCGCCGGCGGTCACCAGTTCGCCCGGAAAGGCGACCACGAAGGTCTTGCCGCGGAAGGCATGGATATACGGCGCGACAGAGCGCAGCCATTCTACGAATTCATTGGGGTTTTCCATGCCGCACATTATATACAGGACGTGATGCCGACTGCAGGGATTCAACGATTTGCGCACGGTTTTATTGTGGGTAGGGTGGGCACCTGTGCCCACGCAGTGCCGAATGGAATGCAGCCAGGAGAGAATTCACGTGTGGGCACGATGTGCCCACCCTGCGTGCAGGCCCGCAATGCGATAATCCGGCCATGATAAATACGATTACAGTGGAATTTGAGCCCGCCGATGTGCAACAGTTGTTGCAGCACGCCGAGGCGGCGACGGAACACCTGCCCTGCATGGGCGACCAGTTTGTCGCCAAATATTACGAGGGCGGCAAAGTGATCACCAAGAACGACTGGCCGGATGTCAGCCGGCTGGACCTCGCCAGGATCCCGCCAGCCCTGTTCATGGTCAACGATTCATTTCTCATGAGCAATGGCATCGCCGCCGAGCAAGCCGTCGCTTGTATCTACAAGAACGGTCACATTCCTTCCGACCAGCAGAACGAAAGCGATGCCTTCGCCCTCGGTTCGGAGGAGTTGCCTACCGTGACCAGGATACTGGCCAGGGATTTTGCCGGGATCGAGACTGCGCACAAGGTTCGCATCACCTTCCTGCACGATCCGCGCAAAGGGCCGGTGGTCACGCTGGAGCTGGTGAATCCGGCGAACGAAATGCCGGATGTCAGGGTGGTCAATCGGCGTCCGTGACGTAGCGGCTTGCTATGGTAAGCTATGTGGACTAGACTTAGTCCAGTTCATTTAATGGAGGGCTTATGCAAACAATGAATATTCACGAAGCAAAGACCCAGTTTTCCAAATTGATTGAAGCGGTGATCCAAGGCGAGGAAGTGATCATTGCGCGCGCCGGCAAACCGGTAGCGAGCATGGTGGCGATTCGCGCTGTGGCGCCGGTACGCAGCCCAGGCGCCTTGAAAGGAAAAATCAAGATTGCCGACGATTTCGATGCGGCGCTGCCTGATGACGTCATGGCCTCTTTTGAGGGAAGCTGATGCGTATCTTGTTGGATACGCATATTTATCTTTGGTGGTTGCAGGATCATCCGAAATTGTCTGCGCCGGCCCGCGGAAAAATCCTTGCGGCAACCGAGGTCTATGTCAGTAGCGCTTCGATTTGGGAAGCGTCAATCAAGATAGGCATAGGCAAGCTTGAAGCTGATATCGAAGAGCTGGTGGCGCAGATTGCACAGAGCGGTTTCCTCGAACTGCCTGTAAGCGCCAGGCATGCCATGCAGCTGACACGGTTGCCCGAACTTCATCGTGATCCATTTGACCGCATGCTGGTTGCACAGGCCATGTGCGAGCCTTTACGCTTGCTGACCGCCGATGCGCAGGTGGCGCGTTACTCCGAATTGGTAGATCTGCAGTAATCACCTATCACTGGTCAGACTGTCTCGGCAGGCGGCTGCCCGATATGCCACGCCGGCATAGCTGGATACCGGCGCTGCCGCCATCCAGTTATTCCGCCGCCAGCTCCAGGCTGACGATGGTCAAGGCGCCATTCACCTTGTCCACCGCAAACTTCACCTTGTCGCCCGTCTTGAACTGTTCCAGCATGGCCGGATCGCCGGCCTTGAACAGCATGGTCATGGCGGGCATGCCGAAGTTGGGGATTTCATCGTGCTTGATGGTGATCTTGCCGCTGCCGGTATCGACTTTGCGGATTTCTCCTGCGACCATGGGCAGCGCGGTTTCGTCGGCCGGCGTGGTTTGCACTTCCTTGGCGTCGCTGGTGCTTGCCATGCTGCTAAGAGGGATGCCGACGATCAGGGTGGTGAGAATAACGAATATTTGCAGGTATTGCATGGTCTTGATCCTTTCAAACTGAAGTGTTCGGTGTGTTCAATTTGGCATGTTGACATCGCTTATGCCGGGGGATGGCTGAGAAGACTCTGGCTGTTCTACTGTATATGCGGCCGCCCGAATGCTTATCAAGCGCCGCTTCAGAGGTCCATACTCGGCGACCGCAGGCAAAAAGTACCGGCTTTTTACAGCTCGTTACCAAATGTCAAAATGTCATTGTTTTGGAATTTTTTCTCAGTTGGCCGAGGCTTTGACGGGCGCGGCGACGACTTTTCCGACCATGCCGGCTTCGTAGTGTCCCGGTTCCAGGCAGGCAAAATCCACCGTGCCGGCGCGGTCGAATTTCCATACCAGCTCGTCATTTTTACCGGGATCGACGGTCACCTGGTTGGCGTCCGCATGTTCCATTTCCGGCATCTTGCGCATCAGCGCCGCGTGCTCCGCCAGCTGGGCGGGACTGCCGATCACCATTTCATGCTTTAGCTTGCCGCTGTTGCTGACCAGGAAGCGCACGGTTTCGCCTTGCCTGACGCGGATGTCGGCGGGCGTGAAGCGCATGTTGTCGCCCATGGCGATCTTGACGGTGCGCGTGACGTCGGCCATCAGGCCGGGCTGGCCGATGGCGCTATCGCTGTCGGCGTGATGGTGGCCGGCGTCGGCATGCGCGGCGCCGGCGATGGCCAGCGAAGCGGACCAGAGCACGGAGATAAAGAGGGAGGTTTTCATGGATGGGCTCCTTTGATTGATAAAAATATAACGCCCTATTGATGGCGATGTGCGGCAGGCTTGACGACGTTGACGATCGTCTCCTTGTCTGCAGCATCTGATGCCGTCGGGCCGGGACTGCCGGCGGCCGGCAAATCGGCGGCCGCGCCTTGCCATTCATAAGCAACGCTGCCGGCGGGTGCGCGGTACCAGCCGGGATCGCGATAATCGTTGCGCGCCAGTCCGGCCCGCACCTTGACCACGCTGAACATGCCGCCCATCTCCAGCGAACCGTAGGGGCCTTGGCCGCCCATCATCGGCAGGGTGTTGTCCGGCAGCGGCATTTCCATCTCGCCCATGGATCCGCCCGTGTCGCCCATCACCATGTAGTCGGGGATCAGCTGGTTGATTTTCTTCAGCACCGATGTCTGGTCGACGCCGATCATGGTCGGCACCTCGTGGCCCATGGCGTTCATGGTGTGGTGCGACTTGTGGCAATGCAAGGCCCAGTCGCCCAGCTCGCTGGCGTCGAATTCGATGGCGCGCATCTGGCCGACGGCGATGTCGACGCTTACTTCCGGCCAGCGGCTGGCCGGCGGGGTCCAGCCGCCGTCGGTGCCGGTCACCACGAATTCGTGGCCGTGGAGATGAATGGGATGGTTGGTCATGGTCAGGTTGCCGACCCGGATGCGCACCCGGTCGTGCTGCCGCACCACCAGCGGATCGATGCCGGGAAAGGCGCGGCTGTTCCAGGTCCACAGGTTGAAATCGGTCATTTGATTGACGCGCGGCGTGGCGGCCCCGGGTTCGATGTCGTAGGCGTTGAGCAGGAACACGAAATCGCGGTCGACCCGCATGAACGAGGGATCTTTCGGATGGGTGATCCAGAAGCCCATCATGCCCATTGCCATCTGCACCATTTCATCGGCATGCGGGTGGTACATGAAAGTGCCGGCGCGCCGCGCCACAAACTCATAGACAAAGGTCTTGCCGGGCTTGATGCCGGGCTGGGTCAGGCCGGTGACGCCGTCCATGCCGTTCGGCAGGCGCTGGCCGTGCCAGTGCACGGAGGTGTGCTCGGGCAATTTGTTGGTGACGAAAATCCGCACGCGGTCGCCTTCCACCACTTCGATCGTCGGTCCCGGACTCTGGCCGTTGTAGCCCCACAGGTTGGCCTTCATGCCGGGTGCTATCTCGCGCACTACCGGTTCCGCCACCAGATGGAATTCCTTGACGCCGTTGTTCATGCGCCAGGGCAGCGTCCAGCCGTTCAGGGTGACTACCGGCTGATAGGGGCGGCCGCTGGCCGGGTTGTGCGGCGGCTGCGTGCCGGGCTGGGTTTGTATGACGGCTTCCGGCAGGCCGGCGGCGGCGATGCGGCTGACCGCGCCGGCGCTGACCGCCAGCGCGGAGCCTTGCAAAAAGGCGCGTCTCGATAATTGGCTCATGCTTATTTTCCTTGTGGATTGGCGCTTGCCGCGCTTTGCGGCGGCTGGTTGACGGGACCGCCCAGCGCCAGTTGCATGGCGTTGTCCGCCATCCAGAAATCGCGGCTGGCGTCGATGGCGGCATTCACCGCATTGGCTTGTTCGCGGGCGTCCGCCAGCAGCTCGAAGACGCTGGACAGCATGCCGTTGTAGCGCAGCAGATATTCATCCGAGACTCGCTTGCGCAGCGGCAGCACTTGATCGCGATAGTGGCGCGCCAGGTCGTAGGCGCTCTGGTAATCGGCATAGGAAACCCGTACCTGCGATTGCGCGTTCAAGACGGTTTCCGCCAGCCGGTGCGCGGCTTGCATGTAGATCGCTTCCGATTTGGCGACGCGCGCGCCGCCCCAGTCGAACAGCGGAATCTCAAGGCTGACCCGGTAGCCGGTTTCGCGCGAGGCGCCGGGTTCGGAATTGTGCAGATAAGCCAGCTCCAGCACGTTGATAAAGCGCGTGGCGCGGTTCAGTCCGAGGGTTTGCTGCAAGCCGTCCACTTCCAGTTTCGCTGCCGCGATATCGAGCCGCTGAGTCATTGCCAGCTGTTCGCTATCCTGCAGGGACGGGCGCTCTTTGGGCAGCGCGGGCAGTTGTTGCGGCAGCGTGAATCCGCTTTGCTCGCCGCTCAGGCCTAGCAGGCGGATCAGCTGTTCCCGCGCCGCCATCGCCAGTTGCCGCGAGCGCGCCAGCTGGGTCACGGCGTCGGCATGAAACGCTTGCTCGCGCGCCAGTTCCAGCTGGTTGAAATTGCCTGCCTTTGCCATTTTTTCAGCGAGTTCGCTGCCGGCTGCGGCGGCGCTTTCGACCTGTTCCTGATAGCGCACGCTCTGGCCGGCGGCAATGCTCTGGTAGTAGGCGTTGCGGGTGTCCGCGGCAACCTGCAGGATGCGGTTGGCGGTGTTCAGCTTGCTGACCTGGAATTGCCGGGCTTCGATGCGGGCAGTCACCGGCAAGGTCAGCAAGCCCATCACCGCCATGGAAAAACTGCGGTCTATCTTGATGTCGTCGCCGCTGCGCGTGCGGCCGAAGCTGAAGCCGGGATTCGGCAGGCGGTTGGCTTGCACCCAGCTGGCTTCGGCGATGCCCAGCGCTTCATAGTCGGCCTGCAGGCCGCGATTGTTGAGCAGAGCGATCTGCACGGCGGCGTCGACCGACAGTGGTTTTTGCAGCAATTGCTGCACCATTTGCCGGCTGGCGGCACGCTCTTCATCGGTGCGCGCCCGCGGCGGCGTCTGGCCCAGGCCCGGCTTGGCGAGCGCGGCGACTTCGCCAAAACCCTGGTCAGGGCTCAGGCTGGCGCAACCGGCCAGGACGGCCAGCAGCGCAGCAGGCAGCACGCGCCTGCGTAAAAAAATGAACATGGCATCCTCGATAAGGAATCAAATGCAGCGCGATGCAGCAGCGTTGGCGAACGCACTCACAGGCGCGGACGACGACTACGGTTGCTGCATCGGCTGTCTGGCAAGCTCGCCGCTGCGGAGCAGGCGGCAAGATCCTGGAATGACAGCGTCAGGCGAGGAGAGAAGGGGGGCGTTCAGGGTTTTCCGGCGTGTAGCCGACGAAACCCGAGAGGGGGAAAGCAACAGGATGAATCACCGGCAAAGGCTGCACCGCGGCGAGCGGCGCATTGACCGGCAGCACGCCAACGCAGCAGGCTGCGCAGGAACTGCATGAAGTGGAGGACTTGTCGTGCGAGGCTGCATGATCGAGATCGCCATGCTGGACCTGGCCGGCGCTTTGCGTCTCGGCATGATGATGCGCCATGCCGGCATGGCCGTCGGCATCCGCGACCAGGGCTACTGCAGGTTTTTCCGGGCCGCAGAAAACCATCGCCGCCGCCGCATATCCCTGCAAGGGGATAGCCAGCGCCAGCAGCAGGATCAACAGGTTCTTGAGGCGGGTTAGGGAAAACATGGTCTGGATTCTAGCATCGATCTACAAATTGGCAAGGCCGTCGAGAATCGGGCAATCCGGCCGCGCATCGCCATGGCAATGGCAAGCCAGTTGCTCCAGCGTACCCTTCATCGCCTGCAGTTCCTTGATCTTGTCGTCGAGTTCGGCGATATGCGTCAGTGCCAGCTGCTTGACCTTGCTGCTGGGGCGCGACTGGTCCAGCCAGAGGCCGATCAGCTCGGCGATCTGCTTCATCGAGAAGCCCAGCAGACGGCCCTGGCGGATAAAGCGCAGCAGGTGCACATCGCGCTCGGCATAGGTGCGGTAGCCGGCGTCGCTGCGGCTGGCGGCCGGGATCAGGCCGATCTCTTCGTAGTGGCGGATCATCTTGGCCGAGACGCCCGAAGCGCTGGCGGCGTCGCCGATATTCATGGCCTTAGTTGTCATGCGATGCCTCCTTGGCAGACAGATTGACAGGCAGATGCGCGGCGGGCCGCCAGCGGCGCAGCAGCAGGGCATTGCTGACCACGCTGACGCTGCTGAAAGCCATGGCGGCGCCGGCCAGCACCGGATTGAGGTAGCCCAGCGCTGCCAGCGGAATGCCGATCAGGTTGTAGATGAAAGCCCAGAACAGGTTCTGGCGAATCTTGCTGTAGGTGCGGCGCGAGATATCGATGGCGTCCACCACCAGGCGCGGATCGCCGCGCATCAGCGTGATGCCCGCTGCCTGCATGGCGACGTCGGTGCCGGTCGCCATGGCGATGCCGACATCGGCCGCCGCCAGCGCCGGCGCATCGTTGATGCCGTCGCCGACCATCGCCACCACGGCGGCGCCGGCCTTCAAGTCAATCACAGCCTTGGCTTTGTCGGCCGGCAGGATCTCGGCATGGATCTCGCTGATGCCCAGCTGGCGTCCGACTGCATTGGCGCTGCCGCGGTTGTCGCCGCTCAGCATGGCGACCCGGATAGCCTGCTGCTGCAGTTGCCGGATAGCGGTCTTGGCAGTGGGCTTGATTTCGTCGCCGAACGCCAGCAAGCCGTTCACCGTACGCTGGCCGTCCTGCTCGCTCGCCAGCCAGGAAATGGTGCGGCCTTCCGCTTCCAATCCGGCGGCTGCGGCGGCCAGCGTTGCGGTATCCATTCCCAGCTCCTGCATCCAGCGGCCGCTGCCCAGGAAGCATTGGATGTCGCCGATGTTGGCTTGCACGCCGCGTCCGGCGACGCTCTGCACCTTGCTGGCGGTCAGCGTCGGCGCGATGCCGGCCTGGCCGGCGGCGGCGATGACGGCGCGCGCCAGCGGATGTTCGCTATTGCGTTGCACTGCTGCTGCCAGCGCCAGCAGATCGCTGGCAGCGTTTGCACCGGTCGCCGCGGGCAAGTAGTTGAGCAGGGTAGGATGGCCGACAGTCAGGGTGCCGGTCTTGTCGAAAGCAACGACGCTGATGCGGTGCGCGATTTCCAGCGCCTCCGCATCCTTGATCAGGATGCCGAAGCGCGCCGCGATGCCGGTGCCGGCCATGATCGCGGTCGGCGTCGCCAGTCCCAGCGCGCAAGGGCAGGCAATCACCAGCACCGCCACCGCATTCAGCAAGGCTTGCTGCCAGTCGCCGCTGCTGAGGCCCCAGCCCAGCAAGGTCAGCAAGGCGATCGCCAGCACCACCGGCACGAACACCGCGCTGACCTGGTCCACCAGGCGCTGGATCGGCGCCTTGGCGGCCTGCGCATGCTCGACCATGCGGATGATGCGCGCCAGCGTGGTTTCGGCGCCGATGGCGGTCGTCGTGACCAGCAGCAGGCCGCTGCCGTTGATGGCGCCGGCGGTAACCCGGTCGCCGGCTTGTTTTTCCACCGGCAGGCTTTCGCCGGTCAGCAGGGATTCGTCGACCTGGCTTTGGCCCTCCAGCACCAGGCCGTCCACCGCGATGCGTTCGCCGGCGCGCACCACCACCACGTCCTTCAGCTGCAGGGCGGCGACGGCGATGTCATGGTCGGCGCCGTTGCGCCGTACTGTCGCGCGTTCCGGGCGCAGCGCATGCAAGGCCCGGATCGCATCGGCGGTTTGGCGCTTGGCGCGGGTTTCCAGCCATTTTCCCAGCAGAACCAGCGTGATCACCGCCGCCGATGCTTCGAAATACAGATGCCCCATGGCGGGCATCGTCAACAACAGATATAGCGACAAGCCATAGGCGGCGCTGGTGCCGAGCGCGACCAGCAAATCCATATTGCCGCTGCCGGCCTTCAGCGCGCGCCAGCCGGCCCGGTAGAAGCGGGCGCCGAGCCAGAACTGCACCGGCGTCGCCAGCGCCAGCTGCCACCAGCCGGGCAGGGCGCCGTCGCCGCCGAACGGCATCAGCAGCATCGGCAGGATCAGGGGCAATGTCAGCACGCCGGCGGCGGCCACCGGCCACCAGCTCGGCAATGCAGGTTTGCCGGCGCCGGGCGCCGGAGCATCTGCCGCGGATGACGGCAGCGCGGCTTCGTAGCCCGCTGCCTGCACCGCTGCAATCAGACTTTCCAGCGGCACGACGCCGGCGGTGCTCAGGGTGGCTTTTTCGCTGGCCAGATTGACCGCCGCGCTTTGCACGCCCGGCACCTTGTACAAGGCTTTCTCGACCCGGCCGACACAGGATGCGCAGCTCATGCCTTCAATGGCGAGCGTGATTTCCTGTTGCTTGACCACATAGCCGGCTTTTTCCACCGCCGCCACCAGCGGACCGATGGCGGTGGCGCTGTCGCCTTGCACGGTGGCCAGTTCGGTCGCCAGGTTGACGCTGACATCCTGCACGCCGGCGACCTTGCGCAAGGCCTTTTCGACATGGGAAACGCAGGAGGCGCAGCTCATGCCTTCTATCGCCAACTGGAATTCGGTCAATGCCTGGGTGCTGCTCATGGTGGACTCGGTTCAGGGAGTGAGGATAGCTTGATGATGGACCTTCCAACGATGGGAAGGTCAAGCACAATTTTAGCAGCCTGCGCTTTTTGCCGTTTTTTGCGCTGGAAAGCTCTACCGGCTATACGCGTTGCGCTATATGGCGGAGGGTGCCGGCAAGTTAGGATTCCTGTCCAAAGCTCCATCCACCAGTTAACTTGTCGGGAACGCATCATGTCCAAGCCAGCCAATTTCGAGAATTATCATATCCGCAAGTGGTACACCCAGATCGACGACACGCTGGCCAATGAAAACGGCATGCTGGCCGACGGCAAGCCTTTGCGCAAGATCGTCATCGCCGCCGCCATCCACAATCCCTATGCCGGCCGCTTCAGCGACAATCTCGACCTGATCCTGGCGAATTCTCCCGCGCTGGGCCGCGAATTCGGCCGCCGCATCGTCGCCGCATTGGCAGGGGAAGAGCTGGAAAGCTACGGCAAGGCTTGCATCGTCGGCATCGCCGGCGAATACGAACACGGCAACGCGTTCCTGACGCCAGCCATGGTGATGCCTATCCGCGAAGCGATCGGCGGCGGCAAGGCGTGGATTCCGTCAGCCGGCAAGCGCGGCGTGCCCGGCGCCGAACTGGATATTCCGCTGGCGCACAAGCATGCCTTGTATGTGCCGTCGCACTACGACACCGTCACCAGCCAGTTCTTCGACGCGCCGAACGCCGATGAAGTGGTGGTGGCGTTTGCCGTGGCTACCCGCGGCCGCCTGCATGCGCGCCTGGGCGGTTTGAAAGCCAATGAAATCGAAGGCAAGAACGGCCTCAACTGATGCTTGAGCTGATCTTGGCAGCGCGAATCCGGGCTTGACCTTGCTACCGTGGGAAGGTTTATAGTGGGTGTAACGATCAACTCGCCCACGGAGCAAAACATGATTCAATTCACTGTGCAGGACATGACTTGCGGCCATTGCGCCGGCCGCATCACCAAGGCCATCAACGGCGTCGATGCAGGCGCCAAGGTGGATATCAAGATCGACAGCCACACCGTGGCCATCCAAAGCCAGGCCAGCGCTGCTGAACTGGCCGAGGCCATCAAGGATGCCGGCTACACGCCGCAGCTGCAGGCCTGAGCCGATGCAGCGACGACGGCAGGATTGCCTGCCGTCGTCGCTGATACTCAGGCGCTGACCTTGACGCCGGCAATGTAGCGATCGATCACCGTCGGCAATACCGTCAGCGGCACGCCGCCGCTTTTCACCAGCGCATCGTTGAAGCCAGCCAGGTCGAAATGGGCGCCCAGCACCTGTTTCGCGCGGTCGCGCTGGCGCAGGATCTCGTTGTGTCCCATCTTGTAGCCGCAAGCCTGCCCCGGCGACACGCAGTAGCGGTCGACTTCGCTGGTCATGGCGGCGACGCCGCGGCCGCAGTTTTCGACCATGAAGCGGATCGCTTGCTGGCGCGTCCAGTTCATCGCGTGCAGGCCGGTATCGACCACCAGGCGGCAGGCGCGGAACTGCTGCGCCTGCAGATAACCGATCTGGCTGAACGGATCGTGCGCATAGATGCCGAACTCGTCCACCAGCTGCTCGGCATACAGAGCCCAGCCCTCGATAAAGGCGTTGAAACCCATCATGGAAGTGATCAGCGGCAGTTCCACATGGCGTTCCGCCAGATACGCGCCCTGCCAGGTATGGCCGGGAATGCCTTCGTGCGCGGTGAGCGTGGCGATTTCCGATTTCGGCCAGAGCGTGGTCGATTTCAGGTTGATGTAATAAATCGCCGGCCGCGAGCCGTCCAGCGCCGCGAAATTCATGTAACCGAGCGCGGCGCCGGCTTCGATATCGGGCGGCACGCGCTTGATGATCAGCGGCGCCTTCAGGTCCAGGTGCGAGATCTTCGGCATCAGCAGGCGCACCGCGGCGACCCGCTCGTTGCAATAGGCGATCAGCTGTTCGCGGCCCTGGTCGTCGTCGGCATAGAAACGCTTGGGATCCTTGGATAGCGCCAGCAGGCGTTCGCCCACCGTGCCCTGGCTGATGCCCTGGGCCTTGAGGATGGTGTCGATGCGCGCCTGCAGCGCCTTGTTCTGCTCCAGGCCGATGGCGTGGATTTCCGCGGCGCTGCGGGTCGTGGTGGTGCCCAGTTTCAGCGCCCATTCGTAATACGCGGCGCCGTCCGGCAAGCGCTGCACGCCGGCCACGTCGCTGGCCTTGGCGGTGGCTTTGGAAAAACTGGCGATCTGCCGTTCCAGCGTCGGATACACCTTGCCGTTCACCAGCGCCGTCGCGCGCGCTTCCCAGTCGCCCTCGATGCCGAGCTCACGGGTGCGGCGGGTGATCGACGTCACCAGCTTTTGCTTTGCTACCGGCGTGTTGCGATAGTTCTGCAGCTGGGTCAGCGCGGTGCGGGCAATGAAATCGGGCGGCATGACGCCTTTGCCGGCCTGTTCCTCGATGCGCGCGCTTTCCTGGTCGAGCAGGCGCGCCATCGCCGTCACCCGTTCGAGATAGGCTTCCGCGTCGGCGGCGTTGGCGATGTGGTGTTGCGAGTCGAGAAATTCAGGCACGGCGATCAGCGCACCATCCTGCTGGGTCACCGGGAAAGGATTGGTGCCGCCGTAGAAGCCGCTGGCGGCGCCGCCATAGGAAAAGCGCAGGCCGTCCACGCCTTCGTTGGCGGCGTAGCGCACGCTGTCGTAGCGGATTTGCGCATCGGCGCTGAGCTTGGCGCGGTCCACCGCATGCATGCGCGCCAGCATCGATTTCACCTGGCTAGCCCATAGCGCGTCGCCGGCCGGGGAGGCATCCTGCAAGCGCGACTTGAGCGCGGCGCGGGCGCCGGAATCGAGTCCCAGCGCAGTCGCCGAAGTCGGCGACAGGCGCAGGATTTCCTCGGCAAAGTCGGCCAGCATGCCGTTGAATTTGTGGTCGGCAGGGCTGGCGTCATTGCCCTGGGCACGGGCGATGCCGGGCAGGGCGGTGACTGCAGCCGCGGAAAGCGCGCCCAGCAGCACATCGCGGCGGCCGCGGGAGAAGGTCGGAAGTGTCTTGTTCATGGAATCCTTTGTATTCTGCGAAAAAGAATGGCTATGAGAGTCTATCTCAAGATTGCTCGGCCATTTTTAAAATGCAATTCTCAAAAAAATACCCCGCCGTTGGGCGGGGTAGTCGTGCGGCCGGCGGTATCAGCTGGCTGCTCTGCTTAAGCCAGCACGCGGCGCAGCCAGTTGCCTATATCGGTGACTTCCTCGGCGCAGACCGAGTGCTGCATCATGTATTCATGCCATTCGACGCTGTAACCCAGTTGCTGCAGCAAGTCGCGCGACATTTCCGCGCGGTTGACCAGCACCACCGGATCGGCGCGGCCATGGGCCATGAAGATCGGCGTGTGCTGGTTGGCGGCGTGGCGTTCGGCGGCGATCTTGTCGTTCAGCGGCAGGTAGCCGGACAGGCACATCAGGCCGGCCAGCTTTTGCGGGTAGCGCAAACCGGTCTGCAGCGTCATCGCGCAGCCTTGCGAAAAGCCGGCGAGGACGATCTTGTCGGCCGCGATGCCGAGCGCGATCTGTTGCGCGATCAAGGCTTCGATGTCGGCTTGCGACTTGCGCAGGCCGCCTTCGTCTTCGCGCCGCACCAGGTCGGTGGTGAGGATGTCGTACCAGGCCGGCATCACGTAGCCGTTGTTGATGGTCACCGGGATCGCCGGCGCGCTCGGGAAGACGAAGCGGATGCCGGGGCAGCCGCCCAGGTCCAGTTCCTTGACGATGGGGACGAAATCGGAGCCGTCGGCGCCGAGGCCGTGCATCCAGATGACGGCGGCAGTTGGCTTTTCGGAAGTGGAAATTTCCAGGGTTTCGAGTGTGCTTGACATGAGTTGGTCCGGATCCTGATTGAAAAATTAAGGGGTAATGAAAACGGTGGCAGCGGCTCAGATCACCATCAAGTCCTTGCCGACGATGATTTCGCCGCTGAATTGCTTGCGCGCTTCAGCCGACCACATTTCATCGGTGATGCTCGGGTCGCCGCCGGGCACGAAGTGGCTTAGCACCAGCGTCTTGACGCCGGCGCGCGCCGCCACCAGGCCGACTTGCGCGGTGCTGGTGTGGCTCTTCACCAGGTGGTCGAGCAGGGCCGGCGCATTGTCGACGGTGCGCATCAGTTTTTCCAGCGCCGGCAGGTACATCACTTCGTGCACCAGCACGTCGGCGCCCTTGGCCAGCTGGATCAGGTTGTCGTTGTAGGCGGTATCGCCGGAGAACACGACCGAGCGGTCCTTGCTGTCGAAGCGGTAGGCGAAGGCCGGCTTGAGCGTGTAATGGTCGACCAGGGCGGCGGTCACCTTGACCTGGTCGTTTTCCAGCACCACGCGCGGCGCGCTGAATTCATGGGTCTTGATGAGGGGCCGCAGCGGCGGCCGGCCTTCTTCCTTGATGCGGACGGCGATATCGATGGCGTTCATGCGGACGAAGTCGTCCATCATGCGGCGCATGCCCGGCGGGCCATACATCTGCACCGGCGTCGCCAGGCCGGTGGCCCAGGCCAGCAGCATCAGGTTGCCGAGATCGGCATTGTGGTCGGAGTGCTGGTGGGTCAGGAAAATGTCGCGGATCTGCGGCAGCTTGACGCCGGCCTTGACCAGCTGCAGGGCGACGCCGTTGCCGCAATCCACCACATACGGCTGACCGTCGATCAGCAAGGCATTGGCCGGCGCCGCGCGCAGGGCGGACGGCGTCGGGCCGCCCTTGGTGCCGAGCAGGATCAGGCGCGTGCCCTTGTCGCCGGCGGCCGCCAGCGGCGCGCTAGTCTGCGCCCGTGCTTGCGCCAGCCATGGCAGCGCCGCAGCGCTTCCTGCGCCAAGCGCCAGTTGCATGAATTTCCTGCGCGTGCCTTGCTGTTGCGGCTTGTCGATCATCGGTTTCTCCAGTGCCGGCCAGGCGGCGTTTATTGCGCAACGCCCTTGAGGCACTGTGCGACGATGCCGGCGGCGCCGGCTTTTTGCTGCCAGGCCGCGACCTGGCTGGCTGCCGCCCTGCGTAAGCTGTCTTGCAGCTCTTGCGCCGGCGCCAGGTTGAGCGTCATCTTGTGTTCGCGCATGCGGCTGTAATTTGCCTCGATGCGGTCCTTGACCTTGCTCCAGGAAGCGTCCGCGGTGCGTTTGGCCGCCTCGCTCAGCAGGGCTTGCTGCTCCGGCTTCAGCTGCTGCCAGACATCCTGGTTGATCACGGTGTAGCTGAGCGGGATGGCGTAGCTGATGGCGCTGAAGTTGCCCAGCTGATCCCACAGGCGGTTGCCGGCGCCGCCGTCGCCGGAGGACAGCACGGCATTCAGTTCGCCGGCAGCCAGCTTGGCAGGGACCGCCGAAAAAGGCAGGTTCTCGCTGTGGGCGCCGACTTGCTCGAACACGGCGCGGCTGTTGTCGTCATAGGTGCGGATGCGCAGCGCCTGCAGCGCCGCCAGGTCGGTCACGGGCTTGGCAGACCAGATGCCGGACGGCGGCCATGGCGTGACATACAGCAGGTGGGCGTTCAGTTTGCGCAGATGCTGTTCAACCGCCGGCTGGGCGCAGTTGGCGAGCGCCCTGGCGTCGTCAAAACCGCCGACCGTGAACGGCAGCGAAGACAACAGGAAGAGCGGATCGCTGGCGCCGGCGATGCCGGCAAACAGCGTCGCCATTTCAACCTTGCCGTCGCTCAGCGCGCCGACCTGGGCGCTGCCTTTAAAGGAATTTTGTGCTTCCTGCTCGGTGACGATTTCCAGCGTCTCTGCCGGCAGCGCCGCGGCCAGCTGCCTGACAGTGTCGGCAAACTGCAGGTCGGCGGCTGCGGTGACCGAGGTCGCCGGATACTCGTTGATCAGATGCAGGGTTTGCGCCCGCAGTGGCGTGTTCAGGCTTATTGCCAGTAGCGGCAGGAGCAGGGTGTGGCTGGAACGGGGTTTGCTGTGCTTGCTGAATTTGCTGAAAACCGCTGGCAACATGGATGCTGTCCGCCGAAAAAAGTTGGGTGAGGAAGTTGCGCCTAGGCAGGCTTGATCGCCGATTTCGGCCGGAACGCCTTGCACACCGCTTCATCGGTTTCGATATACGGGCCGCCGATCAGGTCGATGCAGTAAGGCACGGCGGCGAAGATGCCGGACACCTTCTGCTTGCCGTCGGCATCCTTCAAGCCTTCGAGGGTTTCCTTGATGGCTTTCGGCTGTCCCGGCAGGTTCAGGATCAGAGCGGCGTGGTCGGCTGTCTCGCGTATCACGGCGACTTGCCGCGACAGGATAGCGGTCGGGACGAACTGCAGGCTGATCTGGCGCATCTGTTCGCCAAAGCCCGGCATTTCCTTGGTCGCCACCGCCAGCGTCGCTTCCGGCGTGACGTCGCGCCGCGCCGGGCCGGTGCCGCCGGTGGTCAGCACCAGGTCGCAATGATGCTGGTCTGTCAACTCGATCAGGGTTTGCTCGATCAGCGCGCGCTCGTCGGCAATCAGGCGGGTTTCCACCTGCCACGGACTGACCAGCGCAGCGGCCAGCCAATCCTGCAGGGCAGGGATGCCCTGGTCCTGGTATACCCCGCTGCTGGCGCGGTCGGAAATCGATACCAGGCCGATTTTCAAGCCCGGCGCTGGAGTCTGCTCAGGATTAATTGTGCTCATCTTGCTCGTCGTCGTCTTCGGCCTCGATATCGTCCTGGTTGCCCGAGGATTTTTGCAGCTCTTTGAGCAGCTGGAAAATTTCGCGATACGCTTTCGGCGGCTTGTTCTCGGCCTGCTCCTTGCGGGCATTGCGGATCATGGTGCGCACATGCTGCACGTCCAGTTCCGGATGGTGCGCCAGCAGCTCGGTGAGCGCGCCGTCGTCTTTCAGCAGGCGGTCGCGGTGGCGCTCCAGCGCATGCATGGCGGCGGTGTCGGCTTTCGACAGGCCGCGCCAGCTATCCAGGGTTTTCTGGATTTCGGCGATTTCGTACGGCTCCAGAGTGCGCATTTTCTTGCCGACGTACTGGGTCTGGCGGCGGCGTCCTTCGTGGTCCTTGATCTGCTGGCACTCGAGGATGGCGTCGCGCACATCTTCCGGCATCGGCACGCGCTTGACGCGGTCGCGCGATTCGGCGATCAGTTCTTCGCCGAGCTTCTGCAGGGCAGTCATCTCGCGCTTGAGCTGGGACTTGGAGGGACGGTCGTATTCTTGTTCGAACTCGCTGGACTGAAAGCCGCAGGAGCCCCGATTGGGATTTGGCATGATGTAAAGGGTGCTTCCATACTGTAAACGACTGCTATGATAACCGTTTTATACCTAATTCGAAGAAAACCGACCCATGAGCGACTCCGTATTTATCCATAGTCAAGACCAATTACAACAGCTGGCGCAGGATGTTTTGCGTTATGCAAGGGAAAAAGGCGCTTCCGGCGCCGCCGTTGAAATCAGCGAAGGCAGTGGTTTGTCGGTGGGCGTACGCAAGGGCAGCGTCGAAACGATCGAGCAAAACAAGGACAAGGGCATGGGCGTCACCGTCTACCTGGGCGAGGAAGGCCATACCCGGCGCGGCAATGCCAGCACCTCGGACTTTTCCGCCAAAGCCTTGCAGGACACGGTCGAAGCGGCCTATAACATCGCCCGTTTCACCGCCGAAGACGACTGCGCCGGCTTGCCGGATGTTGATACTTTGGAAATGAATCCCCGGGATTTGCAACTTTGCTCGCCGTGGCTGATTTCGGCCGAAGAGGCGGTGGAGCTGGCAAAGCGTTGCGAGGCAGCGGCATTTGCCGTCGACAAGCGCATCACCAACAGCGAAGGCGCCGGCGTCTATGCCCAGCAATCGCACTTCGTCAGCGCCAATTCGCGCGGCTTCATGGGCGGCTACCCGTTCTCGCGCCACACCATTTCGGTGGCGCCCATCGCCGGCAAGGGCGGCAACATGCAGCGCGACGACTGGTATTCCTCGATGCGCGACCCCAGGCAGCTGGCCAAGCCGGAAGCCATCGGCCGCTATGCCGCCGAGCGCGCCCTGGCGCGCCTGAATGCGCGCCAGCTGGATACGCGCAAGTGCGCGGTGCTGTTCGAGGCGCCGCTGGCGGCCGGTTTGCTGGGCGCTTTCGTGCAGGCGGTGTCGGGCGGCGCGCTGTACCGCAAGTCCTCGTTCCTGCTGGACAGCCTGGGCCAGCAGGCATTTGCGCCGCATATCCAGATCGTCGAAGATCCGCACGTGATCGGCGCGGTCGGTTCCGCGCCTTTCGACGAGGAGGGCGTCAAGACCCAGCGCCGCGATGTGGTCAAGGATGGCGTGGTGCAGGGCTACTTCCTGTCGACCTATTCGGCGCGCAAGCTGGGGATGAAAACCACCGGCAATTCGGGTGGCTCGCATAACCTCAGCATGACCTCCTCGCTGACCAAGGCCGGCGACGATTTCAAGGCGATGCTGAAGAAGCTCGATACCGGCCTGCTGGTCACTGAGCTGATGGGGCAGGGCACCAATTACGTCACCGGCGATTACTCGCGCGGCGCTTCGGGTTACTGGGTGGAGAAGGGCGTCATCCAGTATCCGGTCGAGGAAATCACGATCGCCGGCAACATGAAGGACATGCTGGCGCAGATCGTCGCCATCGGCGCCGATACCCTGATCCGCGGCACCAAGCAGACTGGTTCGGTGCTGATTGAGAGCATGACGGTCGCCGGCAATTAAGCGGCACAACGCAGGGCAGTCCGGAGCAAGGGTCGTAGGGTGGGCACCTGTGCCCACGCTGAATGCATGCTCCGATTGAGCGACGTCCGCGTGGGCACAGGTGCCCACCCTACGATCTGGGCTGCCTGGGCAGGGCTGCCAATGAGGTCGCGGGATGCGTTATTCGCCGCGCTAACGCACCGAGCGATACAGCCCCTTGCGGCCGCGCTTGCTCAGCACCAGCTGCCACAGCTGTCCCTGGCCGGAGCGGAAAAAGCCGGCCGAGGACAGGATGAAGTATTTCCACATGCGGTAGAAGCGCTCGCCGTACTTGTCTTGCAGGGTCGGCCAGGCCTTCTCGAAATTGTCCCACCACGCCATCAGCGTGCGGTCGTAGTCCTGGCCGAAATTGTGCCAGTCCTGTATCAGGAATTTCCCTTCCAGCGCATACGTGATTTCCTTGGCCGAGGGCAGGTGGCCGTTCGGGAAAATGTACTTGTCGAGCCAGACGTCGCGCTTTTTTTCAGTCTCATAATTGCCGATGGTATGCAGCAGGAACAGGCCGTCCGGCTTCAGCAGCCGGGCGACGACATCGAAGTACTCGTCGTAATTTTTTGCGCCCACTGCCTCGAACATGCCGACTGAAACGATCTTGTCGAATTGCCCTGTGAGCTCGCGGTAATCGATCAGTTCGATGCTGACCGGCAGCCCGGCGCAGCGCTCCTGGGCCAGTTTCTGCTGCTCCTTTGAAACCGTGATGCCGACCACTTCCGCCTGATAGTGTTGCGCCGCATGGCGCGCCAGGCCGCCCCAGCCGCAGCCGATATCCAGCAGGCGCTCGCCCGGCTTCAGTTCCAGCTTGCGGAAGATCAGGTCGAGCTTGTGCAGCTGCGCCTGCTCCAGGTTCTCGGCCTTAGGCCAGTAGCCGCAGGTATAGGTCATGCTGGAATCCAGCATCTTTTCAAACAGATCGTTGCCAATGTCGTAGTGCTGTTCGCCGACCTGGAAGGCGCGCTTGCGGCTTTGCACGTTGAAGAGTTTCTGCCGCAGGATTTCCAGGAAGAAGCCGATTTTTGCCGGGCCGACCACCGTTTGCTCCAGGTCGTGGCTGGTGACCCTGAAGAAGAATTCATCCAGCCGCTCGCAATCCCAGTCGCCATCCATATACGATTCGCCGATGCCAAGCTCCCAGGTCGCAAACATCTTTTGAAAGAACGCCGGATCATGGATCTGCATGTCCCAGGGCTGGTCGCCGTTGAGGCGGATGCCGGCGTGTTCAAACAATTGGCTGATGATTTTCGCGCTTTTCGTATCCGGGATCCTTGGCGTTGGCTGGCCGGCTTTCACATTATTCATGCAGTGTCCCTTTTTTAATTGGAGTTATTCGTACATGGATGGAATCTTTGCGCAGAGCAGCTTTCATGAGTGGAATTCTTGTCATGGAAGCTTGGGGGTAAAGGGTAGCACCGCTTTGCCAGGTTTAGGTTAAGAAAGCGTTAAGTTCGATTGGGATGGCTTTGACGGCAAAAAAGCAAGCGCTTGCGCAAGCGCTTGCTTTGCACTAATATTGGTCTCAAATCAGGCCGCCGGCTGCATTTTCCGGTCGCGGCGGCCTAGGTAAAAAAACATGAGCGTCAGGAGATAAATGAAAATCCCGCACCGCTACGAGGTGATTCGACCTCGTTGTCCCTTGTCAAAAAATACCAATATTGAGCATTCGCTCACGTCAGAGCTTTGCCGTCCATTGGCGATTGCTTGAGAGCATGCCGATGCCGTATCCAGCTATCCGTGTTTTTATTTGAAACTGAGCATTCAGTCCGATTGAGGGGCAGCCTATGAAACCAGCAACCACACCCATCCTGGAAATGCGCGGCATCTCCAAGACCTTCAGCGGTTTGCGGGTATTGAAAGAAGTCGACCTCACGGTCTACGCCGGCGAGGTGCATGCCCTGATGGGCGAGAACGGCGCCGGCAAGTCGACCTTGATGAAAGTCCTGTCCGGCGCCCATGCCGCGGATGCCGGCGGCGAAATCCGCATCGACGGCAAGGCGGTCGCCAATTACGGCCCGCGCGCGGCCAAGGAACTGGGCGTGGCGGTGATCTACCAGGAGCTGAGCCTGTGTCCGAACCTGAGCGTGGCGGAAAACATCTATCTTGGCCGCGAGCTGAAGCGCGGCTGGACGGTCGACCGCAAGGCGATGGAAGCTGGCTGCGTCGATGTGCTGACGCGCCTGGGCGCCGACTTCGGGCCGCAGACCAAGGTCAGCAGCCTGTCGATCGCCGAGCGTCAGCTGGTGGAGATTGCGCGCGCCATCCACGCCCATGCGCGCATCCTGGTGATGGATGAGCCTACCACGCCCTTGTCTTCGCGCGAGACCGACCGCTTGTTCGCCTTGATCCGCCAGCTGCGCCAGGAGGGGCTGGCGATCGTGTACATCAGCCATCGCATGGCCGAGATCTATGAACTGTCGGACCGCGTCTCGGTGCTGCGCGACGGCAAGCATGTCGGCATGCTGGAGCGCGCTGATCTTTCGGCCGAGGCGCTGGTGAAGATGATGGTCGGTCGCGATCTTTCCGGTTTCTACAAGAAGGAACATGCACCCTACGATCCTGGCAATGTGGTGATGCGGGTGCGCGACATGGCCGACGGCCGCCGCGTGCGCGGCTGCAGCTTTGATCTGCACGCAGGCGAGGTGCTGGGCATCGCCGGCCTGGTCGGCGCCGGCCGCACCGAGCTGGCGCGCCTGATCTTTGGCGCCGACCCGCGCATCTCCGGCACGCTGGAAGTGGCGGGCCAGGCGCTTGCCAGCCTGCGCAGCCCGACCGACGCCATCCGCGCCGGCGTGGTCTACCTGACTGAAGACCGCAAGGCGCAAGGCTTGTTCCTCGACATGAGCGTGCGCGACAACATCAATGTCTGCGCCTGCGTGCCGGATTCCCGCTACGGCGGCGTGCTGGACCGCGGCCGCGGCGGCCGCCGCTCGGCGGAAGCGATCAAGTCGCTCTCGATCCGGGTGGCGTCCGGCAATGTCAACGTCGGCGCGCTGTCGGGCGGCAACCAGCAGAAGGTGCTGCTGGCGCGCCTGCTGGAAATCAAGCCGCATGTGCTGATCCTGGATGAGCCTACGCGCGGCGTCGACATCGGTTCCAAATCGGAGATCTATCGCATCATCAATGAACTGGCCAAGGCCGGCGTCGGCGTGGTGGTGATTTCCAGCGAACTGCCGGAAATCGTCGGCACCTCGGACCGCGTGCTGGTGATGCGCGAAGGCGAACTGGTGGCGGAACTGGGCGGCCATTCGGGACGCGAAATCAGCCAGGAAAACATTATCGAACTGGCCACCGGCGCGCAGCAGGTAGAGCCGCAGGCGGCGTGATCGGCAGGCGCATAAGCGAAGGACGGCATTCATGAACCAGAACAGCAAGGAGACAAATATGATGCAAGCAAGCAGCAATATCACGGCCGAGACCATCGGCAAACGCGAGCAATTGCGCGGTGTGCTGCGCACGGTCGGCATGCTGCCGGTGCTGCTGTTGCTGGTGCTCGGTTTTGCCCTGATGAGCGAAAACTTCTTTACCATGCAGAACTTGTCGATCATTACCCAGCAAGCCTCGGTGAATATCGTGCTGGCCGCCGGCATGACTTTCGTGATCCTGACTGCCGGCATCGATCTCTCGGTAGGCGCAATCCTGGCGGCCTCGGCGGTGGTGGCGATGCTGGCTTCGCTGTCGCCGCAGTTCGGCATGCTGGGGATCGCCGCCGGCGTCGGCTTCGGCCTGCTGCTGGGCCTGGCCAACGGCGTCCTGATCGCCTTCATGCGGCTGCCGCCGTTCATCGTCACGCTCGGCGCCCTGACCGCCATGCGCGGCTTGGCGCGCCTGCTGGCGGACGACAAGACGGTGTTCAATCCGGACCTGCCGTTTGCCTTCATCGGCAACGATTCAGTGCTGGGCGTGCCCTGGCTGGTGATCATCGCGCTGGTGGTGGTGGCGCTGTCCTGGTTCATCCTGCGCCGCACCGTGATCGGCGTGCAGATCTATGCGGTCGGCGGCAACCATGAAGCGGCGCGGCTGTCCGGCATCAAGGTATGGAAGGTGCTGCTGTTCGTGTATGCGGTGTCCGGCTTGCTGGCCGGCCTCGGCGCCGTCATGACGGCTTCGCGCCTGTCTGCCGCCAACGGCTTGCAGCTGGGACAGTCTTACGAACTGGATGCGATTGCGGCGGTGATCCTCGGCGGCACCAGCTTTACCGGCGGCGTCGGTTCCATCGGCGGCACCCTGATCGGCGCCCTGATCATCGCCGTGCTGACCAACGGCCTGGTGCTGCTGGGCGTGTCCGATATCTGGCAATACATCATCAAGGGCATCGTGATCATCGGCGCGGTGGCGCTGGACCGCTACCGGCAGTCGGGCGCGCGCACTTAACTGATTTGACAGACCACCGGGGGCGGCAAGCTGGTCGCTGCCCCTGGATTTCCCTATGACCGGCAACAGGAGATCAAGCATGATGAAAAAATTCGCTTTAGCCGCAATACTGCCGTTGACGCTGGCGTTGACTGTCTCTGGCGTAGTGCAGGCGCGTGAACTGAAAGCGGTGGGCATCACCGTCGGTTCGCTCGGCAATCCGTATTTTGTGACGCTGGCCAATGGCGCCAAGGCCAAGGCGCAGCAGATCAACCCGAACGTCAAGGTCACCGCAGTGTCGGCCGACTACGACCTGAGCAAGCAGTTTACGCAAATCGACAACTTCATTTCAGCCGGCGTCGACCTGATCCTGCTCAACGCGACCGATCCGGTCGCCATCGAGCCAGCCATCAAGAAAGCACAGAAGGCCGGCATCGTGGTGGTAGCGGTGGACGTCGGCGCCAAGGGCGTCGATGCGACGGTGCAGACCGATAATGAACAGGCCGGCCGGCTGGCTTGCAAGTACCTGGTCGACAAGCTGGGCGGCAAGGGCAACGTGATCATCCAGAACGGGCCGCAGGTGACGGCAGTGACCGACCGCGTCAAAGGCTGCAAAGCCGTATTCGCCGCCGCCCCCGGCATCAAGATATTGTCCGACGACCAGGATGGCAAGGGCTCGCGCGAAGGCGGCCTGAACGCCATGCAGGGCTACCTGACGCGCTTCCCGAAAATCGACGGCCTGTTCACCATCAACGATCCGCAAGCGATCGGCAGCGATCTCGCCGCCAAGCAGCTCAAGCGTAGCGGCATCGTCATCACTTCGGTCGACGGCGCACCGGATATCGAAGCCGCGCTGAAGTCGGGCCCCTCGATCCAGGCCTCCGCCAGCCAGGACCCGTGGGCCCAGGCGCAGGATGCCGTGGCCATCGGCTACGACATCCTGAACGGCAAGCGTCCCGCCAAGCCGGTGGTTTTGCTGGCGCCGGTGCTGATTACTCATGATAATGTTGCTAGCTACAAAGGCTGGTCCAGCCCGCGTTGATGTAAAAAGGCGGTTGCCGCAGCAGGATTGCCGGCAGCCGCCGGTCTGAAGAGGGGGAGAATAATTGGCTACGATGGATGATGTCGCAAGAATCGCGAAGGTGTCGACTTCGACGGTTTCGCACGTCTTGAACGGCACGCGCAAGGTGCGGCCGGCGACGGTGCGCGCGGTGGAAGCGGCGATCCAGGCGCTGGGTTACATACCCAACACGCTGGCGCGCTCGCTGGCGCGCTCCACTTCGAACACCATCGGCGTCGCCATTTCGGCTCTCTCCAATCACTATTTCAGCGAAACCGTGCACGCCATCGAAACCGAATGCGCCAAGCACGGCATCATGATGCTGTATGTCGATACCCGCGACGATCCGGAACAGGAACTGCGCGCGGTCAAGGCGCTGCATCACCGGCGCGTGGACGGCATCCTGCTGGCGCCGTCCGCCGATCCGCAGCACCTGGCGCTGGAGTACCTGCGCGCCAACGATATTCCGGCGGTGCTGGTCGACCGCCTGATGGCGCAGGGATTCGACCAGGTCGGCGTGGAAAACAAGAAATCCTCGCAGCAGCTGGTCAGCCACCTGATCGAGCACGGTCATCGCCGCATCGCCCTGATCGCCGGCCGCGCCGGCCTGACCACCACCGACGAACGGATCGACGGCTACCGCGCCGCGCTGGCTGCCGCCGGCCTGCCGTTTGACGCAGCGTTGCTGGTCAATGGCGAATCCGCCAGCGAACCGGCGCGCAGCGCCACCCGCCATTTGCTGACGCTGGCGGAACCGCCGACCGCCATCATGGCCGCCAACAACCTGATGACCATCGGCGCCATGCACGCGCTGCGCGACGCCAGGGTCGATGTGCCGGAGCAGATCGCGCTGGTCGGTTTCGACGATTTCGACTGGGCCGATTTCTTCGTGCCGCGCCTGACCGTGATGGCGCAGCCGGTCAAGGAGCTGGGCATGCGCGCCGTCAAACTGCTGATGAAGCGCATCGAAGAGCCGGACGGCAAGAAGCAGACGGTGCGGCTGGCGCCGACGCTGCGGGTCCGCAATTCATGCGGCTGTCTTTGAACACTATTTAACCGGAAAGCAACATCTATGGGTAGTTCCATCTCACTCGGGATTGATCTCGGCACGTCGGAACTGAAAGCCGTGCTGCTGGACGAAGGCGGCACGGTGCTGGCGCATGCCGGCGCCAGGCTGAGCGTCTCGCGGCCGCAGGCCGGCTGGTCCGAACAGGATCCGGAAAGCTGGTGGCAAGCCTGCCTCTCGGCCTTGCAGCAATTGCGGCAATCTCAGCCTCAGGCCTATGCCCGGGTCTGCTGCATCGGCCTGTCCGGCCAGATGCATGGCGCGGTATTGCTGGACCAGGCGGACCGGGTGCTGCGCCCGGCCATCCTGTGGGACGATTCGCGCGCCATCGTGCAGGCGCAATGGCTGCAGCAGCGGCATCCTGAGTTTTCCGCGGTCACCGGCAGCCTGCCGATGGCTGGCCTGACAGCGCCCAAGCTGCTGTGGCTGCGGCAGCATGAGCCGCAGATTTTCAGCGAAATTTCCTGCGTCCTCTCCCCCAAGGATTACCTGCGACTGCGCCTCACCGGCGAACGCATCAGCGATGTCTCCGACGCCGCCGGCACGCTCTGGCTGGATGTGGAAAAACGCGACTGGTATGAACCGATGGTGCAGGCTTGCGGCTTGCAGCTGAAGCAGCTGCCGCGGCTGGTGGAAGGTTCCGCGCTCTCGGCCGGCCTCAGCGCCGCCGCGGCAGGGCAGCTTGGACTGCGCGAACAATTGCCGGTGGCCGGCGGTGGCGGCGACAATCCGGTATCCGCCGTCGGCATCGGCGCCATCGCCGCCGGCCATGGTTTCATCACGCTCGGCACCAGCGCCGCCATCGTCGCCATTACCGATCATGCCGCCGGCAACCCGGCCAGCGCGGTCCACAGTTTCTGCCATGCGCTGCCGCAGCGCTGGTACACCATGGGGGCGATGCTGGCCGGCGCCAGCTGTCTGCGCTGGGTTACTCAGCTGCTGGGACAGCCGAACGAACAAGCTTTGCTGCAACTGGTGCAGCACAGCTTGCCGCAAACGCAGCCGGTGGCCGCCGGCTTTCCCTTGTTCCTGCCGTATCTGGCGGGCGAGCGTACGCCGCATAACGATCCCTTGCTGCGCGGCGGCTTCATGAACCTGGGCTACGACAGCTCGCCGGCGATGCTCGGCTATGCGGTGCTGGAGGGCGTCGGCTTCGGCTTGCTGGATGCGCTGCATGCGGTGCAGTCGGCTGGAGCGGCGGTCGGCGCCTGTGCGCTGGTCGGCGGCGGCGCCCGCAGCAACTATTGGGCGCAATTGCTATCGAATATCCTCGACCGCGAAATCCATACCCTGGCGGGCAGCGAGCTGAGCGCTTGCATAGGCGCCGCCAAGCTGGGTTTCCTGGCGTCCGGGCGCGGCGCCGATTTGCTGCAAAACGGCATGCCGGTGAAAGAACGCTTCTTTCCAGCCGCCGCACAACAGCCGATGTTGCAAGGGCGCTATCAGAAATTCCGCGGACTGTTGGCAGCGGCGCAAGCCCTGCACGATTGATTTTTAAATATTTACAAGGAAAAGGCTTAGCCATGAATCAGCTGGAACAATTGAAGCAATACACGACGGTGGTCGCCGACACGGGCAATTTCAAGCAGCTGGCGCAATTCAAGCCGCGCGACGCCACCACCAATCCTTCGCTGATCCTGAAGGCAGTCCAGCAAGCCGACTATGCACCCTTGCTGGCCGAGACCGTCACGGCCCACGCCGACAGCAAGCTGGACCAGATCGTCGACCAGGTGCTGGTGCGCTTCGGCCTGGAAATCCTGAAAGTGGTGCCGGGCCGGGTCTCTACCGAAGTCGATGCCCGCCTCAGTTTCGACACCGTCGCCACGGTGGCGCGCGCGCGCCGCATCATGGCCCTGTATGAAGCGGCCGGCATCGGCCGCGAGCGCGTGCTGATCAAGATCGCCTCGACCTGGGAAGGGATCCAGGCGGCGCGCATCCTGGAGCTGGACGGCATCCGCTGCAACCTGACTCTGCTGTTTTCCTTCTGCCAGGCGGTGGCCTGCGGCGATGCCAAGGTGCGTCTGATTTCGCCGTTCGTCGGCCGCATCTACGACTGGTACAAGAAATCGGCCGGCGCTGCCTGGGACGAGTCGGCCAACACGCTCGCCAACGATCCCGGCGTCAAGTCGGTGGCGCAGATCTACAGCTACTACAAGCGTTTTTGCATAGAGACTGAAGTGATGGGCGCCAGCTTCCGCAACGTCGGCCAGATTGCGGCGCTGGCCGGCTGCGACCTGCTGACCATCAGCCCGGAACTGCTGGCGCAGCTGCAAGCCAGCGAAGCCGCCTTGCCGCGTGCGCTGGACAAGGATGGCGCTGCCGGCGCCGGTCTGCAGGCGGTCAGCTACAACGAAGCGGAATTCCGCTACGCCCTGAATGAGGATGCGATGGCGACGGAAAAACTGGCGGAGGGGATACGCGGCTTTGCGGCCGATGCAATCAAGCTCGATAAGATCATCGAGGGTTTGATCGCATCAGCACACAAGTAAGCACTCAAGTAAGCGCACAAGCAAATGAGGCGGCGGGCGCTCAGGCCGCCGCGTCGTCTTTCAATACCCGCTGGCGCCAGCGCCAGTTGAGCAGCCCGAGGGCCAGCACGGCGTGCAGCAGGGCGACGCCGAGCATGGTCCAGGCGCTGCCGAGATGCAGCGGCATGAAAAATATCGCCAGTCCCTTCAATCCCAGCACGCGCGCCAGGAACGGCAGCAAGCCGTTGATCACCGCCAGGTACAGGATGGTGGTGGCGCCGGCGCGTTTGCCTTTGTTGGAAAAGGCAAAGAACAGATAGACGCAGCTATCGCGCAGCAGCATCAGGGCCAGCGTCACGGCCAGCAAGGGGCTGTAGGCGAAGCTCGGCGGCAGCTCGAACGGCGGCGTCTGGCCGTTGCTGACCAGGAGCAGCAGGGCAAAGCAACAGGTCAACAGCAGCGTGCTGGGCCAGATCGGCAGGCTGCGCAGGAAGCCCTGCCAGTTGCCGGCTTCAATGCGGGCAACGATCCTTTGCCAGAGCGCGATATCGTTTTCTTCCGTGAACAAGGCGGCGTAAGTCATCGCCATGGCCAGCAGCAGGCCTATCCACAGCAGGCCGACGCCGTCGGCAAAGCCGGCCAGATAAGCGGCCAGCAGGCAGCAGCCGAGCGGCCAGGCCCAGGGCATGGTGCTGATCTGCAGCGCGCTGTTCATGCTGCGCCACGCAGCGAAGACGGCCAGGGCGGCCAGGAACACCATGCTGCCCAGTAGGAAGGGGCCGTAGGAAAAGGCCGTGCTCCACCACTGGATGGTGGTGTCGAGACGGGAGCGGAACGGAGGCGCGAACAAGACCGCGATCACTACCACTGCCCAGGCGATGCCGCCGCGCTGCACGGCGCGTATGTCGCTGCGCATCAGGTGCAGGTTGAGGGCGATGGTGGCGGCATGCATCAGGATGCCGAGCGCCACCAGCGTCAGGCCGGCGCTCAAGGTCATGCTGCGTTCGCCGGCAATTGCCGTGACTGCAAACGCGGCCAGGCAGATGATCCCGCCATACCAGTTGAAGGCGGTGGCGCCAAACAATTTACCCCAGGTCATGGTCCATGGATCGAGCGCGCTCATGCGCTGCTGGTCCCAGGTCTTGTCGCGGATCTCATCGATCACGGCATTGCTGGCGCTGCGCGTGCCCCACAGGCAGACGATGCCGGCGAACAGGATCAGCGCCACGCTGTCGAGCGCAAGGCCGCCGGGAAGATTGGCGGCGGCGATGCTGAGCGTGAAGAAAATCAGCCCGAGGATGGCCGGCATGGCGATCAGGCGGTGCAGGGAAAACTGCAGCCACAGGTTGCGTTTGAATTCAGGATTGATCACGATGCGCTCCCGGCTTTGCTTTGGTGATTGGTTTGTCCGTTTTGTTCGTTCTGTCCATTCTCGTAAGTCGCCACCGAGCGCAGATAGGATTGCTGCAGGTTTTCCTTTTGATCGGCCAGGCTGCAGACCGGCAGCCCGGCGCTGATCAGGCGCGCCAGCAGGGCGGCCTGGGCGTGCTCGTCGCCGCTGAAGTTGAACTCGGCGCTGCGTTCGTCGCTGGCGCTGACTTGCAGCGCCGGTTCGGCCGCCAGTTGCGCTTGCAAGCGGGGGTCTGGCTGCGCCAGCGTCAACCGCAGCGAGCGTTGCGGGGATTGTCCCAACCCCGGCTGGCTGCCGTTATGGAGCAGGGCGCGGTACTCCAGCACCCGCCCTTCGCGCAGCGCCAGCATGTGGGTGGAGTATTCGTCCAGCTCGGCCAGGATGTGCGAGGACACCAGCAGCGTCATGCCGTTGGCTTGCAGCTGACGGAACAGGCTGGCCAGGCTGGCGCGCGCTTCCGGGTCGAGGCCGGAGGCCGGCTCGTCCAGCAGCAGGATCTTCGGCCCGTGGATGATGGCCTGGCCGATGGCGACCCGCTGGCGCAGGCCGCGCGACAGTTTGTCGCAGGTCTGCTGCAGGCGGTCGCTCAGGCCCAGCTGGCGCGCAGTGGTCTGGATCGCCTGCGGAATGTCCGGCGCCGGCAAGCCCTGCGCCGCCGCCGCATATTCAAAGCACTGGGCCACGGTGAGCGCCTGGTACAAGCCGTAGAAGTCGGACAGGTAGCCCATGATCCGATGCACTTCGCGCGGCTGTTCCAGCACGTCCATGCCGGCCACGCTGATGGAACCGGCGAGCGGGGTTTCGAGGCCGGCGATGCAGCGCATCAGCGTGGTTTTGCCGGCGCCGTTGGAGCCGACCAGCGCGGTCACGCTGCCGGCTTCCACTTCCAGGCTGACCTGGTGCAGCGCGCGGTGGCCGGGATAGTCGAAGGTAAGACCAGAGATTTTTATCATGGAGTCGATCTTATCGAGATATAGAGACAGTGTGGACATGATAGCAATGTAAGTTGGCAATAATAAAGCAATCCGTGCTTAAAGCTGCAAATTGCGCCCGGCAACACGCTGTATCAATAGGCTGCCAGCTGTTACCAAATGATTCACCTGCCGCATCGGCATGGCAACTCCGGTTAAATACGCGTTTTGATCGAAGGAGACTGCAATGCACGGAAAGCCGCTGGCATCAACCTTGAAGCTTGCTTCACTGGCCGTCATGGCGAGCCTGAGCCTGGGGCTGGCGAGACCTGCGCTGGCGTCGCCGGTGATGGATTTTCGTACTGAGGATCTATTGTCGGTAGCCGACGGCCTGAAGGACGATCTGCACCTGAACCCGAACCAGCAAACCTTGTGGCGCCAGCTGGAAGGCAAGTCGCGCACCATCATCAGCGAACGCCAAAAGCGGCAGCAGCTGATCCAGGCGAACATGGCGAACGGCTTGAATAATCCGGCGCTCGACCTGCGTCAGCTGTCGGCCGCGATCGATGCGGAAGCGGCCTTGTCAGAGCAGGACGGGCGTCAGTTGCGCGAGCTGTGGCTGACCATGAACGATGCGCTCGACGACCAGCAGCGGCAGACCACGAAGGCGTTCCTGGCGGACCGGCTGCAACGTGTCGATGTGGCGTCCTGCGACCGCAGTTCGGTGGCGCCCAAGGATAAGTCGTCCGGCAAGGGACGCGGCAAGGGCATGGGCGGAGGAGGCATGGGCGGCGGTTTGTAATGTCATGTGAAATTATTGAACGTCAATTTTTGTAAGGATTTTTTCAGCCGGCGGCATTTAACAAAAATTTGCAAATCGCTATGCTTTGATGCGTCTCGCATCCGTATTTTTTCCTCTAGAATGTTTGCAGCCGCTCTGGCTGATGTCTATCAATGCATCGTCGATCTGATCGATGGCTTATCTAGTGGATGGTGGAATGCGGTTAAAACGGATTAGTGGTTTGCTGGTGCTGTGCGCGGTAATGGGATTGAGTGCTTGCAGTTCGGTATTGACAGAAGGCAGTTCTGCCGCGGCCGGCGTCGCCGGCACCGCGCTGGCGGGCAAGGTGACCAATAACGCCGCGATGGCGACCGGCATCGGTCTCGGTGTGCAGGCGGCGGCGCGCGCAGGCTTGCAATATGAGCAGCGCAAGATACACGGCGAAGAGCAGGACAGCATCGCCAAGGCCGCCGGCGAACTGGCGGTCGGCGCCGTCGCCAAATGGCAGATCAAGCACTCCCTGCCGATCGAAGACAATCTGCGTGGCCGCGTCACGGTCAGTCGCGTCATCAGTACGGAAGGAATGAGTTGCAAGGAAGTCGTGTTTTCCGTCGACGGCGTGGTGGACCAGATCAACAAGCCGGACAGCGAATTTTATGTGGCAACCATCTGCCGCGCCGGCCAGGGCTGGAAATGGGCTTCGGCCGAACCCGCGACCGAACGCTGGGGAGCGTTGCAGTGATGCCGCTGCTGCGTTCGCCGCGCGGCGCGATGGCCGGCGCGGCAGTGCTGCTGGCAGCGCTGGCGCTCAGCGGCTGCAACAGCATCGGCGGCTTTGCCGGCGCTGCCGCCGGCGTCGCCAGCGGCGCCGTCACTTCCAATCCCGCGGTCGGCTACGCCGTCGGCATCGGCGTCCAGGCAGCCACCGACGCCACCACCAAATACATTTTCCGCAACTGGCAAAAGGGCGAGCAGGACGAGATCGCTGCCGTCGTCGGCAACCTCGATGTCGGCCACGCCAGCCGCTGGGCGATCGTGCACCAGATCCCCTATGCCAACGAGCATGGCGAAGTGCGCGTGGTGCGCCTGATCGATACGCCGCTGGCCTTGTGCAAGGAAGTCATCATGTCGGTCGACAGCGGCGAAGGCGACCAGCTCAAGCGCGCCTGGTACACCGGCAGCGCCTGCCGCAGCAACGATATCTGGCGCTGGGCGGTGGCTGAGCCGGCGGTGGAGCGCTGGGGCAGCTTGCAATAAACTGGCGCGGCGGCGCTGCCTGGAAAGAATGAGCGCCGCCTGCATGACAGCTGGCGAACGGGCGGATCCGAAATCTGGATGCCGGCAAAGCCATGCGCTCATCCGCCCAGATACGCCTCCAGCACCTTCGGATTATCCAGCAGCCTGCTGCCGCTGTCGGCCAGCACGATCTTGCCGTTTTCCAGCACGTAGCCGTGCTGGGCAATCCGCAGCGCCTGGCGGACGTTCTGTTCCACCAGCAGTATCGTCAGTCCGGTGCGGTTGATTTCCTCGACGATGCGGAAGATTTCCTGCACCAGCAGCGGCGCCAGCCCCATCGACGGTTCGTCCAGCAGCAGCACGCGCGGCTTGGCCATCAGGGCGCGGGCGATGGCCAGCATCTGCTGCTCGCCGCCCGACAGGTTGCCGGCCAGGCCGTCCTTGCGCCGCTGCAGCACCGGGAACAGGGAATACACCCACTCCAGGTCCTGGGCGATATTTTCCTTGTCCTTGCGGGTGTAGGCGCCCAGCGCCAGGTTTTCGGCGATGCTGAGCGTGGTGAGCGTGGCGCGGCCTTCGGCGACCTGCACCACGCCGCTCTGGACGATCTTGTGCGGCGACAGCCTGGTCAGGTCTTGCTGCCCGAGCAGCACCTGCCCGCGCTGCGGCTTGAGCAATCCCGAAATGGCCAGCAGGGCGGTGCTCTTGCCGGCGCCGTTGGCGCCCACCAGCGCGGTGATCTCGCCTTCGTTGAGGACCAGGTCTATGCCCTTGACCGCTTCGATATGGCCGTAGGAAACCGCCAGGTCCCGCACTTGCAGGATCGGCGCAGGGTGGTTGTTTGCGGTAGCCGTCATTCGCTGTCTTCCTTGCCCAGGTAGGCTTCGATCACTTCCTGGTTGTTCTTGATTTCGTCGGGGCTGCCTTCGGCGATGATGCGGCCGAAGTTGAGCACGGCGATGCGGTCGCACAGGCCCATCACGAAGCGCATGTCGTGTTCGATCATGAAGATGCTGAAGCCACGCTGCTTGATGTTGAGGATTTCCGTCATCAGCTCGGTTTTTTCGGCGGGATTCATGCCGGCCACCGGTTCGTCCAGCAGCAGCAGTTTCGGCTTGGTCGCCAGCGCCCGGGCGAACTCCAGCTTGCGCTGCTCGCCGTAGGACAGGCTGTCGGCCAGCATCTGCGCCTTGTGGTCCAGGTGCAGCCAGGACAGCAGTTCCAGCGCCCGTTCGCGCGCCTGCGCTTCGATCTTGCGGTAGCCGCCGAGATTCAGCAGCACGCTGCCGAAGCTGTAGTCCATATGGTCGTGCATGCCGACCACGACGTTTTCCAGCAGCGTCATTTCCTTGAACACGCGGATGTTCTGGAAGGTGCGGGCGATGCCGCGCTCGGTGATCTTGTGCGGCGCGACCTTGCCGATATCCTGTCCATCGAATTCGATGGCGCCGCCGGAAGCGCGCAGCAAGCCGGTGATCAGGTTGAAGACGGTGGTCTTGCCGGCGCCGTTGGGGCCGATCAGGCCGAAGATGCCGCCTTGCGGCACGTTGAAATTGACGTCCTGCAGCACTTGCAGGCCGCCGAAGTTCTTGCTGATGTTCTTGAGTTGCAGCATCAATTGGATCCTCCAGCTTGCGGCTTGCGCTGAGAGAAAGTGTTAACCCAATTCCGGATCCGGCGCGGATCCCAGATGCCCTTCGGCAGGTACAGGATCACCAGCACCAGGATCAGGCCGTTGACTACCGAGCGATAGCTGTTGAAGTCGCGCAGCGCTTCCGGCAGCAGGGTCAGCAGCATGCCGCCCAGGGTCGGGCCGACCAGGCTGCCGGTGCCGCCGAACACCGCCATCGTCAGGATCTCGACGGCGTTTTCGAAAGCATAGTTGCCGGGCCCGATGGTGAAGGTATAGTGGGCATTCAGGCCGCCGGCGACGCCGGCGATGGCGGCGCCGATGACGAACGCCAGCAGCTTGTAGCCGGCGACATTGACGCCCATCAGGCGCGCCGCCACTTCGTCTTCCTTGATGGCTTCGAAGGCGCGGCCGATCTTGGAGCGGCGCATGCGCGCCAGGATGTACAGCGTCAGCGCCAGCAGCAGCACGATATGCCACCACTCGGTCTTCAAGGGGATGCCGTTGAGGCCGAGCGGGCCGCCGGTGATATCCATGTTGAGCACCACCACCCGCACCACTTCGCCGAAGCCGAGGGTGGCCATTGCCAGGTAGACGCCGGACAGGCGCAGGGTGGGGATGCCGATGAGCAGCGCCACCAGCGCCGGCAGCGCGCCGCCGACCGCCAGCGCGACCGGAAACGGCAAGCCGGTCTGCATGCTGATCAGCGATGCGGCATAGGCGCCGATGCCCATGAAGGCGGCATTGGCCAGCGACAGCAGGCCGCAGGAGAGAGTGACGTAGATCGACAGCGCCAGCATGGCGTTGACGCCGAGGCTGAAAATCACGGTGTTATAGGTCGACCAGAAGCCGTCCCACCAGTCCATGAAGCCGGCCGCGCCGATCGTTGTAAGCAGTTCGGTCATCTCAGGCCTTCCTTTCCAGCACTTTGCCGAACATGCCGGACGGCTTGACCAGCAAGATCAGGAACAGCAGGCCGAAGCCGACGGCGTCGCGGAAATCGCTGGAGATATAGGCCACGGTCAGCACTTCGGCGAAGCCGAGGAACAGGCCGGCGATCATGGCGCCGCGGATATCGCCCATGCCGCCCAGGATGATCACGGCGATGCCCTTGTGCAGCATCGGCTGCCCCATGAAAGGGGTGATGGCGTTGAACGACAGGCCGACCAGCACGCCGGCGGCGCCGCCCAGGGCGGCCGCGGCGAACGAGGTCAGGTAGAACAGGCCTTCGACATTGATGCCGAGCAGATAGGCCGCCTTCGGCGATTCGGCGATGGCGCGCAGCGCGCGGCCGAGCTGGGTGCGGCGCATCACCGCCAGCAGCACCAGCATCAGGAGGAAGGAAATCACAACGATGCCGATCTGCACCGCGGTGACGTGCAGGTTGCCCCAGTTGTAGCTTTCTTCCGGAATGGTGCCGACCGGGAAGCGCTTGTTTTCGGCGCCGAACAAGCCTTGCGCCAGGCTGGTCAGGATGGTGGCGACGCCGATGGTCGCGATCATCGGCGCCAGGTGCGGCGCGTTGCGCGCGCGCAGCGGCCTCAGCACCAGATAGTCGACTGCCAGGCCGAGCAGTCCGGAGGCCAGCATGGCGGCCAGCATCGCCAGCCATAGCGGCAATGCGAAATGTTCGACCAGCAGCAGGGCGGCGTAGCTGCCCAGCATGAAGATGGCGCCGTGCGAAAGATTGATCACGCCCAGCACGCCGAAGACCAGCGTGAAGCCCAGCGCAAACAGCGCATAGACGCTGCCCAGCGAGAGGGCGTTGATGAGTTGTTGTTCAAGCATGGAAGGTTTTTTCTTTAAATCAGGAGTAGGGTGGGCAGGTCTTTTTGCCCACGCGGTAACGGCCGGCGCGCGGGCTATTACAGCGTGGGCACGCGTGCCCACCCTACCAAATTACTTGAGCAAAATGAACTTGCCCCCCTTGGCAATATTCACAATCGCTTCCTGCTGCGCATCGTAGCCGACTTCCTTGCCGGTGACGGCCGGGGCTTTGCGGAAGGCGAACTTGCCGGTGGCGCCTTCGATCGTCACCGCAGGCAAGGCTTGCTGCAGGGCGATGCGGTCCTTGTCGATGGCGCCGCTCAGCTTGATCTTCTTCAGCGCATCGGCGACCACGTGCAGGGCGTCATAGGCTTGCGCCGCGAACTGATCCGGATCGCTGCCGAACTTGGCCTTGTAGGCGGCCATGAATGCCTTGTTGGCTGGCGTCAGGTTTTCGGACGACCATGGGCTGCCCATGATGGTGTCGTCGCCGGCGCCTTTGGCGATGTCGAACAGCTTCGGCGAATTCAGGCCATTGCCGCCGATGAAGGGCTGCTTCATGCCCAGCGCGCGGGTTTGCAGGATGATGTTGGCGGCTTCTTCGGTCAGGCAGGAGCAGACGATGGCATCCGGATTGGAAGCCTTGATCTTGGTCAGCTGCGCCTTGAAGTCGACGTCGCCCTTGGCGTAGGCTTCGGTGGTGGTGACCGGGATTTTCTGGTCGGCCAGGGTGCCCTTGAAGACGTCGTAGCCGCTCTTGGTGAAAGCGTCGTCGTTGCCGTAGATGATGGCGACTTTCTTGATGCCGAAATGCTTGACCGCGGCGCGCGTGGTGACCGGCAGGACGTCGGCTTCCATGACGGAGTTGCGGAAAGTGAACGGGCCCATGGCGGTGATGCCGTCGGCAGTGTTGCTGGTGCCGAAGGCGACGACCTTGGCGGCATTGGCGATCGGGTCGGCGGCGAAGGCGGAGTTGGACAGGGTCGGGCCGAACACCAGCAGCGCCTTGTCCTTGAAGATCAGTTTCTTGAAGACGTTGATGGCTTCTTCTTTCTTGCCCTGTTCGTCTTCGATGATCAGTTGCAGCTTGTTGCCGTTGACGCCGCCGGCAGCGTTGACTTCGTCGGCGGCCAGCGTAAAGCCGTTCTTGATGGCGACGCCGTATTTGGCGGCCGGGCCGGTCAGGGCCGCGGCCAGGCCGAGCTTGACGTCGGCGGCGTGGGCGGCGCTGCTCAGGCCGGCGGCCAGCATCAGAAACGGCAGCGTTTTCAATATGGTTTTGAATTGCATGTAGGTGTCCTCCAGTAGACCGTTCTTTTTAAGCGATACGTGAGGCACGGCGCAAGGACGCTGTGCAGCGCGTAATCGGCAGCGTTTTTATTTCGGCGCGCGCAAAGGCGCACCGAAGGTGAACAAAGTATAAGGGATTTTCGGTCGGAAATTCCCTGTGGACTGTAATGGCCGAATCGAGAGTGAAGGGCGCGTATCCGGCACGCAGGGCAAGGCGCACAGCGGAGCAATAGCGCGGCTATTGCGAGCATGCGCAACGCCGCCATGCGGGTCGGATACGTGACAGGCGCTCTTGATTCGACCGTTACAGTCCACTAACGCAGCGTGGGGCTTCAGCGTGTGTGAAACACCACGCTTACTACTCACGAGCCAGGTAAAAAATGGGTGTTTTACGCGGGGGATGCAGCGACTTTTGGTCGCTTATGGAGAGATATTGCGTGATTTTGGGCAATTATACCCGGCGTTGAAAATTTGTGTCGGCCAGACTCATGCCAAATCGGCATGACGGGAAGCATTGCGCCTCCCGCCATGCCGGCTTTCGCATCAGCCCAATTGCTGGCGCAAATGCTGGATCGCCAAACGCACCTGGCGCGGCGCGGTGCCGCCGATATGGTCGCGCGCGGCGACCGAGCCTTCCAGCGTCAGCACCTGGAAGATGTCGTCTTCGATCAAAGGCGAGAACGCGCGCAGCTGATCCAGCGACAGGTCGCTCAGGTCGCAGCCCTGGTCGACGCAGCTGCGCACCGCATGCGCCACGGCTTCGTGGGCGTCGCGGAAAGGCAGGCCTTTCTTGACCAGGTAGTCGGCCAGGTCGGTGGCGGTGGCGTAGCCTTGCAGGGCGGCGGCGCGCATCGCTTCCGGCTTGACCGTGATGCCGCGCGCCATGTCGGCGAAGATGCGCAGGGTATCGGTGATCGTGTCGACGGTGTCGAACAGCGGTTCCTTGTCTTCCTGGTTGTCCTTGTTGTAGGCCAGCGGCTGGCCTTTCATCAGGGTCAGCAGGGCAATCAGATGGCCGTTGACGCGGCCGGTCTTGCCGCGCGCCAGTTCCGGCACGTCGGGATTTTTCTTTTGCGGCATGATCGAGGAGCCGGTGCAGAAGCGGTCGGCGATGTCGATGAAGCCGATGCGCGGACTCATCCAGATCACCAATTCTTCCGACATGCGCGAGACGTGGGTCATCACCAGCGCCGCGCTAGCGCAGAATTCGATGGCGAAATCACGGTCCGAGACGGCATCCAGCGAATTGCGGCAGACGTCGTCGAAACCGAGCGTTTTCGCGACGCGCTCGCGATCGATAGGGAAGGTGGTGCCGGCCAGCGCGGCGGCGCCCAGCGGCAGGCGGTTGACGCGTTTGCGGCAGTCCTGCATGCGCTCGGCGTCGCGGCCGAACATTTCGACATAGGCCAATACGTGATGGCCGAACGTGATCGGCTGCGCCACCTGCATGTGGGTAAAGCCGGGCAGGATGGTGTCGGCGTGCTGTTCCGCCAGGTCCAGCAAGGCCAGGCGCAGCTCGCGCAGCAGGCCGCTGATATCGTCGATGGCGCCGCGCAGGTAGAGGCGGATGTCGGTGGCCACCTGGTCGTTGCGCGAACGGCCGGTGTGCAGGCGCTTGCCGGCGTCGCCGACCAGTTCGGTCAGGCGCTTTTCGATGTTGAGGTGGACGTCTTCCAGGTCCAGCAGCCATTCAAACTTGCCGCCGGCGATTTCGCCCTGGATCTGGGCCATGCCCTTCTGGATCGCGGCGTAGTCGTCGGCGCTGATGATTTTTTGATATGCCAGCATCTCGGCATGCGCCAGCGAGCCCTGGATATCGACCTCGGCCAGGCGCTTGTCGAAAAATACCGACGCCGTGTAACGTTTGACCAGGTCAGAGACCGGTTCGGAGAAACGAGCCGACCAAGCTTCGCCTTTTTTGGAGAGTTGTGCTGTCATAATTGAGGTTTGAATCGCGCGTGAGAGTAAGAAGTGAAGTAAGCAATGAGCAGGCAAGGAATTATGCGATTATAAATCACTGCCCCCGAAAACCGGCTGTGCCTGCTTGATGCAGGCATTTTACCCTGCGCGATATGCCTTCGATATGCCTTATAACCAAGTCATGATTGTTTTTATGTCAACCAATGCCAGCGTCCATGCTTTCTGATCAGGCTGTCGATAGTTCGCCGGCGCTGCAACCCGGCGCAGTGGTGATTCCCGACGGCTGCAACCTGGGCGTGGTGTTCCGCGCGCTGATCGCGGTGAACCTGGCCGTCATGGCGGCGATCCTGCTGCGCAGCGACGGGCTGATTGCAGCGATCAACAGTTTTGTCGAATCGGCGATGCTGGTCGAGCCGGCCTGTTTCCTGTCGTTGTCGGTATTGTGCGGCTTGCATCGGATTGCCCGCCACTTTTCTTTTGTGATGCAGCGGATCTTGTGCGCGCTGGCGCCGGCGCTGGTGACGATGGCGGTGATCTGGCTGCTGTCGGGTTTCGACTGGTTCCTGAACGGTTTTTCCCATCTCAACGCCGCCGGCGGCGTCTTGCGCGCGGCGCTGGTGGCGGCCTTGTTCGGCATCGGCCTGCAGCATTATTTCGAATTGCGCGCGCGCGCTTTTTCGCCGGTGCTGGTGGAGGCGCGCCTGCAGGCCTTGCAGGCGCGGATTCGGCCGCATTTCCTGTTCAACAGCCTCAACGCGGTGTTGTCGCTGATCCGCAGCGAGCCGCGCCGGGCCGAGGCGGCGCTGGAAGACCTGGCCGACCTGATCCGCGTGCTGATGCGCGACGGCCGCGCCATGACCACGCTGGAAAAGGAAATCCGCCTGTGCCGCCAATATCTGTCGATAGAAAAAATACGCCTGGGCGATCGTTTGCGGGTGCAATGGGAGCGCGAGGGCATCAGCGATGAGGTGGTGTACCGGGCGCAGATCCCGACCCTGCTGTTGCAGCCGCTGATAGAAAATGCGGTGCACTACGGCGTCGAGCCGAGCACCGAACCGGCCCTGATCCACATCAAGCTCAGCCATTCGCTGGAGCGGATCGAGATCGTCATCACCAATCCCTACAATCCGTATAGCGGCAAGGGCGTCGCCGCGCTGCCGGAGGGCAACCAGATGGCGCTGGAAAATATCCGCGAGCGGCTGGCGTTGCTGTACGACGTCGAAGCGCAGCTGACCACCAGCACCACGCTGGGGCAGTTCCAGGTGCGCGCCAGCTTCCCCTATGTCAAGGCAGCGCTGGCGAAGCCGCCGGCCAGCAAGTAGAATCTGATCCGCCGACCATTCCTTAGCCATTCCGCCGAACCCATCCACATGATTCCTCGCATTTTCATTGTCGACGACGAAGCGCCTGCGCGCGCCAGGCTGAGCACGCTGCTGTCGGATATCGTCGCCGACTGTCCGCATTACCTGGTGGGCGAAGCCGCCCATGCGCAAGCCGCATTGGAAGGGATTGCCGCCACCGCGCCGGATCTGGTGCTGCTGGACGTGCAGATGCCCGGCATGAGCGGCCTGCAGCTGGCCGAGCAGCTGGCGAGCAACGCGGATGCGGCCAAGGCCGAGGCGCCCCTGATCATCTTCGTGACCGCCTATGACGATTACGCCTTGAATGCATTCGAGGTGCAAGCCTTCGACTATCTGGTCAAGCCGGTGCGCGCTGCACGGCTGGCGCAGGCCATCGCGCGCGCCAGTCGCCTGCGCCAGCCGCCGCCAGCCGCAGCGAGCGGCGCAGAAGCAGCAGCGGCATCGCCGCGCCAGCATTTCGCGGTGCAGGAGCGCGGCCGCATGTCGCTGGTGCCGATGGGCGAGGTGCTGTATCTGAAGGCGGAGCTGAAGTACGTCACGCTGCGCACCAAGAGCAAGGAATACCTGATCGAAGATTCGCTGGTGTCGATCGAAGAAGAACTGGCGGCGCACTTTGTGCGGGTGCATCGCAACGCGCTGGTGGCGCGCAACGCCATCATCGGCGTCGAACGCGGCATCTGCATTGCGGAAGGCGAAGGCGATGCCGACAAGCCGCAGGAAGTCTGGCAAGTCATCCTGCGCGGCATCGATCACCGCCTGCCGATTTCGCGGCGGCAGTGGGCGGTGATCAAGGCGCTGGTGCGCTGAATCCGGCGGCCGCTACACCAGCAAATTCAAGGCATGCGGATTGCCCGCGCCATATTGCGGAAACAGTTTCTGCATGGCCGGATCGCCGATACGCATGTGTTTTTCCGCCAGCGTCGCCAGCACGGCGCGGAAGTCGGTGGCGACGGCCAGGTCGCGTCCCTCATTCAAGGACTTGTCATCGATGCCGGGCCAGTGGCCGTGGATGGTGCGGCCGCGCACATTGCCGCCCAGCAGCCACATGGCGTTGCCATGGCCGTGATCGGTGCCGCCATTGCCGTTCTCGCGGAAGGTGCGGCCGAATTCCGACATCACCACAATCACCGTATCGTTGAAAGCCGGTCCCAGCTCGTTCGCCAGCGTCGCCAGGCCGTCGGCCAGCGGCCGCAGCCGTCCGGCCAGCTGGCCGCTGCCGTTGCCCTGGTTGGTGTGGGTATCCCAGCCGCCGACGGCGACGAAGCCGAGGCGGATCTCGGGATTGCCGCGCATCAGGCGGCCCAGGCGCGCGGTGTCGATTGACAGGCCGTTCGGCAGCGGCGCGCCGTTGTTCGCCATCTTCTGTTCCGAGCTGCTGGCGTCGGCCAGCAATTCCTTGCGCGCCGAGATGCCGTCGCGGTAGGACTTGCCAAGCGCCGCATCTTGCGCATACAGGGCGGCGTAAGCCTGGCTCACTTCCGGCTTGTCGATCAGGGTGGGGCGGGTGGCGTCGCGCCCGGTCGGCATGTTGGCCACCACGGCGCGCCCGGTCAGGATGCGCGGCACCGATTCGCCCAGGGTCAGCGCCTGCATCGGCGACGGCGACTGCGGCATAAGGCCAGGTATCAGCGCCAGCATCCGGTTCATCCAGCCGTCGCGGGTATTGTGTTCGCCCGGGGTGCCGGTTTCCATGTAGTCCTGCGCTTCAAAGTGCGAGCGCGACATGTCGGGCGAGCCGGAAGCGTGGATGAAAGCCAGCCGGCCATCTTCCCAGTAGGGCAGCAGCGGCTGCAGCGCCGGATGCAGGCCGAAGTAGCCGGTCAGATCGATGGCGCCGTTTTGCGTGCCCGGGCGCGATACCGCGATGGTCGGCCGCGCCTTGTAGTAATTGTGATCGCCATGCGGCACCACCACGTTCAAGCCGTCCACGGCGCCGCGCAGGAACACCACCACCATGCGCGGCGTGCCGTCGCCAGGCGTGTGCGGCCGCTGCAACGGATTGCCGTACGAAAGCGGGCTGTCAGCTGTTGTCGCAATGCTGACGGGCGGCGTCGGTTTGGCCTTGGCCAGCGGCTTGCTGGGCGGCGCCACCACGCAGCCGGACAGGCCTACCGGGATCAGGATGGCGCCGCTGCCGGCGAGGCCGAGTTGGCGGATGAAATCGCGACGGTTCATGGCTTGCTCCTGACTTTATCTTTTCATGAAATCCGGTCCGCCGAGTATCAGGCCGACCTGCAGATTGGGCGTCGCGGCAGTAATCGCGGCGAGGCTGTGCGGTTCCAGCGCCGGCGCCAGCGTCTGCATCAGCTGTTGCGGGTCAACCGGCATCGCGGCGTAGGTAATCGGCGCTGGAGTCGGTGAAGCCGCTGGCGCGCCAGGCACCGGCGGCGGCGTTTCGGCGCGGGCGATCGGCGATTTGCCGTTGCTCAGGCCGTTGACGAAATTGATCCGGCGCAGCAGGGCATCCGGATTGAGCCAGGCTTCCTCGGAGAATTTATAGCCTTCCGGCGTCAGCCAGCCGTACAGCGGCTGCCCGAGCTGATTCAGCACGCCGTCGATCGGCTTGACGTTCAGCACCGGCGTCGCGGTTGCGCGCAGCGACGACACCACATATTGATACGGCGTCTTGAACTGGGTCTGGTAATTGCTGCGGGCCCAGAATTCCTGACTGTCGAACAGCGTGCGCAGCACGGCCTTGATGTCGCCGTTGGTCGCCAGGAAGCGGCGCGCCAGCTTCTCGGTCAGGGCCGGTTCCGGCTTGTCGGAGACGAAATACTGCACCAGCTTGGCGGCGACGAAATGGGCGGTGGCGGGATGGCGCGCCAGGATATCGAGCGCCTGTTCGCCTTCCTGTTCGCCGCTGCCCTTGATGGTCTGGCCGAGGAAGATCTTGTCGCCGAAATCGTGGCGCTTGGGATTGAAGGCAAATCCGGGCTGGCCGTCCTTCATGGCTTTTTCATCGATGGTCCAGCCGGTCAGGATGCGCGCCAGCGCGATCACGTCGGCCTGGGTGTAGCCGCTGTCGACGCCCATGGTGTGCAGCTCCAGCAACTCGCGGCCGTAGTTTTCGTTGAGCCCCTTGAAGCGGCCCTTGGCTTCCGGCGTGTTGACGCCGCTGCTGAGCCAGTTGTCGAGGTAATACAGCATCGCCGGATGGTGGGCGACGCTGCCCAGCAGCTGACGGAAGTTGCCCAGCGCATTCGGCCGCAGCACGTCTTTCTCATACTCGCCGTTCCAGTAGCGCACCCAGTCCTTGCCTTCGAACACATTGAAATGGTTGAACCAGAATTCGGTCATCACTTCCTGCAGCTGGCGCGGGCTTTCAGTGGCCAGCCACAAGCGCGCAAAATGGGCTTGCGGCGTGATGTCCTTGTTGGCGCGTTGGCGCGCCATGTTCTTTTCTTCGGGAGTGGCGCTGTTGGGCGGGAAGGAGGGCGGGCCGTATTGCTGGTAAAGCTGGGTGGTGCTGAGTTGGTAAGTCGATAAGCCTGCCAGTTTTCCCGATAATTCTTCTGGCAGCGGCAGGCTGTCGGGCCGCAGCTGCTGGTCGATGTAGCGCTTGACGCCCATGTGCTTGACGGCGTCGACGTCGCCTGGGCGTGGTCCGTAGGCTAGCCGGTTCAGCACATGCAGCGCTTTTTCCGAATCGTTCAGCGGCGCCTGCGCGGTTTGCGCCTGCGCTGTGCTGAAGCTGCCCAGCAGCAGCGCCATGGACAGCAATCCGGGTAGTCTTGTGATCGAGGTCATGTCCAGCCTTTTGCAGGTTTGCTTACATCGTTGGTTAACGGCCGCCGGCAGGCAGGCGCTTACAGCGGCGGTGTAACAGATTGTAAGGCGGCAACTTTTGGCGCGGCTGGTTTTAAATGACTTTGCCTGGATTCATCAGGTTGAGGGGATCCAGCGCCTGCTTGATGGTTTTCATCAATGCGATTTCCACCGGCGATTTGTAGCGCAGGATTTCTTCGCGCTTGAGCGCGCCCAGGCCGTGCTCGGCTGAAATCGAACCGCCCATGCGGTGGACGTTGTCGTGCACGAGCAGGTTGATGGCGGCCTGCTGTTCGATGAAGCGCTCGGCCGGGACGCCTTCGGGCGGCGAGACGTTGTAGTGCAGGTTGCCGTCGCCCAGGTGGCCGAAGGTGACGTTGCGGCAACCCGGGAAGTGCTGCTGCAGCAGGGCGTCTGTGGCGGCGATGAACTCGGCGATGCGGGAGATCGGCAGCGAGATGTCGTGCTTGATGTTCTTGCCTTCCTTGGCCTGGGCCGAGGAGATGCTTTCGCGCAGTTGCCACAGGGCGCGCGACTGGGCGCCGGAGCTGGCCAGCACGGCGTCCTGGCAGATGTCCTGTTCCAGCGCTTCGCTCATCAGTGCTTCCAGCAGCACGCTGGCATGGGGGGCGGGTTCGCTATCGGACAGTTCCAGCAATGCGTAATGGGGATGGCGTTCGTTGAACGGGAATTGCAGTTGCGGGAAGTGCTTGGCCACCAGTTGCAGGCACAGGTCGGACATCAGTTCGAAGCCGGTCAGGGTGGCGCCGCAGCGCTCTTGCGCCAGCGTCAGCAGGCGCAGCGCATCGGCGGGGCTTTGCAGCGCGGCGAGGGCGGTCAGCTGGACTTTGGGCTGGGGGAAGAGTTTCAGGACGGCGGCGGTGATGATGCCTAAGGTGCCTTCGGCGCCGATGTAGAGGTCGCGCAGGTCGTAGCCGGTGTTGTCTTTTCTCAGGCTGCGCAGGCCGTGCATTATTTCGCCTTGGGCGGTGACGACTTCTAGTCCGAGGCAGAGTTCTCTGCTGTTTCCGTAGCGCAGGACGGCGGTGCCGCCGGCGTTGGTGGAGAGGTTGCCGCCGATGGTGCAGCTGCCTTCGGCGGCTAGCGAGAGGGGGAGCAGGCGGTTTGCTGTCGCGGCGGCTTCTTGCACCTGTTGCAGGATGCAGCCGGCTTCTGCGGTGATGGTGTGGTTTGCCGGGTCTATGGCGCGGATCTGGTTGAGGCGTTTTAGCGAGAGGACGATCGCTTGGCCGCTTTGGTCGGGGACGCTGCCTAGCACCAGGCCGGTGTTGCCGCCTTGGGGGACGATGGGGATGCGGAACTGGTTGCAGAGCTGGACCAGCTGGGCGACTTCTTCGGTGTTGGCGGGTTTGACGACAGCCAGTGCCTGGCCGGTGTAGCGCTGGCGTTGATCGGTCAGGTAGCCGGCCTTGTCGGCATGGCTGGTGAGCACATGGGAGTCGCCGATGGCATCGCGGCAAGCAGCAAGAAAAGCGTCATTGTTCATATCAAATTTTCGAAAAAGCAGTCAAATGGGGTCAGAGTTTTTTTACGACGGCTTCATCGTCGTAAATTGCTCTGACCCCATTTGACGGGCTACGGAGTGAGTGCGGTGGCATGCTATGAACGGTTAGTGCGTAGTTAAAACGTTTCCTACTCCGTGGATACAAGCCGGGAGCGGCCCGGCAGCCGCTCACTTTCTTTTGCTTCGCCAAAAGAAAGTAAGCAAAGAAAAGGCGACCGCAAAGCCGTTGCCCTCCCTCTGGTCGGGTCCCCAAATCCGGCGCGTATCAGCCGGGTGGGAGGACCAACTCGCCTTCGGCTCAAACATGTCCTCCCACAATTCCCGGCTGACACGCGCCGGATTTGGCAACGTCTCAATGCGGGGCACTTCAAAAGCAACGGCAACGGCAACGGCAACGGCAAAAGCACCCGCAACTTCAAAACCAACCCCAACGTCAAAATCCACAGCCTCTTTATTTCAGGCTGCATGGCTGCTTTATCGTGACGCTTTCTTTATTGCTTCTTGCGCTACTTCCTTGGCTGCCTTTTTATATGGGCGTAGATAAAGGATGGTGCACAGGAAAAATATGGTGCTGAGGGCTACTTCCAGCCAGCCCAGGCGGGTGCTGATCAGGTTGCTGTCGCTGGTGGCGCGGACGATGCCTTCTGTGAAATAGATCAGGATTAGCATCGAGGCCCATTGCATGGTGTAGACGTCGCGCTTGAGGACGCCGCGCAGGGGGAATAGGAGGGGCAGGACTTTCAGGACCATCCAGGAACCGCCGGGACGCAGCGGCGCCAGCACCAGTTCCCAGGCCAGGCCGAGAGCTATCAGGGCCAGCAGGCTGGTTACCGCGCCCAGGTAAAAGAAACGCGGCTGGCGGGCGGCGTGCGGCAGCGGGTGGGTTGCCGTGTCGGGTTTCAGTTTGGTAGTCATCTTGGCCCCGCTGGGTTGAGCTTCAATGCGGTTTCGGCCAGCCGCCGCCCTTGGGCGATGGCCAGGGTGCGGCTTTCGGCGGAGACTGCTTGCGTGCCGTTCATGCCGGACCAGTGGCTGGCGCCGTAGGGGGTGCCGCCGCTGGCGGTGGTCATCAGTTCGGGCAGGGTGTAGGGCAGGCCCATGATCAGCATGCCATGATGCAGCAAGGGCGTCATCATCGACATCAGCGTCGATTCCTGGCCGCCGTGCAGGCTGCCGGTGGAGGTGAACACACAGGCGGGCTTTCCAGCCAGGGTGCCGGCCAGCCATTCGGTGCTGGTGCCATCCCAGAAATACTTCATGGCGGAAGCCATGTTGCCGAAACGGGTGGGCGAGCCGAGCGCCAGGCCGGCGCATTGGTGCAGGTCGGCCAGTTCGACATAGGGCGCGCCTTCGGCCGGGATGTCGGGGGCGCTGGCTTCGGTCACGGTGGAGACCGCCGGCACCGTGCGCAGGCGGGCTTCGCAGCCGGCCACCGAGTCGATTCCCTGGCCGATCAGTTCGGCCAGTTTGCGGGTTGAGCCATGGCGCGAATAGTACAAAACCAGAATCGGTGTAATAACGTTAATGTTGGATGAGTTCATTTTGGTATTATAGGGCGCTTTAGCGCCAACTCATGGTGCAAAACGCCTGCCGCGCCCGGTTTCATGATGTGCCGCGGCGGGCAAAATGAGGTAAGGCATGACGTCAATAAAATTTTCCAGACTGCGCGGCCTGTCCTGGGTGGAATTGCGCGATCTGTTCCGCTTCGCGGCGCGCCGCCTGGACGAGGAACGCCTGCCGCAGGTGGCCGGCAGCCTGACCTTCACCACCATCCTGGCGCTGGTGCCGATGCTGACCATCGCGCTGGCGATCTTTACCGTGTTTCCGCTGTTCAGCACCTTCCGCGCCGCGCTGGAGCAGTATTTCGTGCGCAACCTGATGCCGCGCGGTTTCGCCAGCACGATTCTCGACTACCTGAACCAGTTTGCCACCAAGTCGGCGCGCCTGTCGGCAGTTGGCGGGGTCGCGCTGATCGTGACCTCGGTGCTGACCATGTCGACCGTCGACCACGTGTTCAACCGCATCTGGCGCGTCAAGACGCAGCGGCCATGGATCCACCGGGTGCTGGTGTACTGGGCCATCATCACGCTCGGGCCCTTGCTGATCGGCGTCTCGATCACCGTCACCTCGTATTTGTCGGCGGCGGCCGACGGCCTGGTGGTGAGCTGGATCGGGCGCTGGTTCTATACGCTGCTGTCGGTGGCGCTGACCACCGGCGCTTTTACCCTGCTGTACGTGGCGGTGCCGAACCAGCGCGTCGACTGGCGCGATGCGATCTGGGGCGGCTTGCTGGCCGGTATCGCCTTTGAAATCGCCAAACGCGTGTTTGCCGCCTACATCATCAAGTTTCCGACTTACACCATGGTCTACGGCACGCTGGCGGCCTTGCCGATATTCCTTTTGTGGATCTACATGCTGTGGATGATCACGCTGGTGGGAGCGCTGCTGGCAGCCGCGCTGCCGGTGGTGAAGTACGAGCGCTGGTGGCATGTGCCGTCGCCAGGCAGCGCTTTCGTCGACGCCATGGCGGTGCTGCAGGTCTTGCACCAGGCCCGCATGCGCGGCAGTTCGGCCGCGGTCGATGCGGGACAGATCCGGCGCGCTACGCGGCTAGGCTTCGATGAGTCGGAAAGCTTGCTGCAGCAGATGCTGGAAGCAGGCTGGGTCGGCACTGTGCAGACCGAGATGCCGACGCGCAGCCAGTGGGGCCGCAAGATGCGCATCAATGTCGACGGCTGGATCCTGCTGGCTAATCCGGAGGTGTTGAAGCTGGCCGATATCTACCGCATGTTCGTATGGAATCCGGCCGCCGGCAGAGCCATCGACAGCGGCCTCGACCGATGTGTGGAAAGCGCCATCGAACACGGCCTGGAGCAGACGCTGGCGGCGCATTTCACGCAGTCTGCGGGGCCTGTTGATGATCTAGCCAACCCGAACCTTGATCGTGCCGCCCTGCGGTAGTCTTGAAATCCAGAAATAGCTGATCGTCACCCTGCCGGGATAAGTCGGCTGGCTGTAGTTCATCAAGAACGAGGTCATCGGCCGGCGTGGCGCCACGGCAGCCGGGGCCGGTGTGGCGTCGGTCGCGTCTGGCTTCTTGAGCAGCGCCGGCAATGGATCGCTAGCTGGTGTTCCCATTAAAACTCCTGTCGCTATACGGCGCGCCATGGCATGGATGGCGATGCCAGAAAACAAAGAAACGAATTTTACGGGATAAACGGTTCACATTGCTGTGAAAAAGATTTCACATTGTTGACGAAAACATAGTTAGTAAAAAGATACCCGGCCGGTGAGCATCTGCCAGTACATCACCCAATCGCCCAGGAATGAATACAAGGGCTGCCTGAAGGTTGCCGGGCGGTTCTTTTCAAACGCGAAATGACCGACCCAGGCAAAACCGTAGCCGCACAGCAGCGCCGCCAGCAGCCAGTAAAAATTGCCGGTAAATACCAGCATGGCCACCGAAGCCAGCGCCAGCGTGGAGCCGACGAAATGCAGCTGGCGGCAGGTGCGGTTGCTGTGCTGGCTCAGGTAGCTGGGGTAGAACTCGGCGAAAGTCTCATACTTTTTTTCAAGCACGGTAGGCATTCTGTCTCCTGGCGGTGGCTGGATCTTGCTGCTTGGTCGTCTTTATCCTTGCTGTTCTTTAAGCTTAGTCTTCCGTGGCGGCCGCTGCAACCGTCGCCGCACTGGCAAATTTGAACAGGTGATCCAGCACCGCATCCGGCTGCTCCGCCATCAGCGCATGGCCGCAAGCTTCCACCTGCACAACCTTGGCCTGCTTGATGGCGCCGATCAGGCCGGCGGCCGCCTTGGCCGGCGTCATGACGTCGCGCTGGCCCAGCAGGAACAGGGTAGGGCAAGTGACCGCTTGCGCCGCCTGTTCGCCGTTGGCGTAGGCATTGCAGGCGGCAAAGTCGGTATAGAACACGGTCGGTTTGGCGGCCGACTGGCCGGCGATGCGCTGCATCAGGCGCTGGCTGGCGCCCTGCACGTAGAAACCCGGTCCTGGCGCCGATGGCTTGGGCGACATGGTGGAGTGCGACCAGATGTTCACCATGTCGATCGCGCTCTGCTGCGCATTGTTGGCGGCGTCCAGCAAGGCGTCCGCGACTTTCATCGGATAAGCGCTGCCGACCAGCGCAATACCGGCGATGCGGCCGGATTTCTCGGTGCGGCCGGCGCTTTCCAGCGCAATCAGCGAACCCATGCTGTGGCCGATCAGGACCGCCTTGCTGACGCCGGCGGCATCCAGCAGGCAGGACAGCCAGTCGGACAAATCTTCGATGGTGGCCAGCGCCGGGCCCTGGCTGCGGCCGTGTCCCGGCAAATCCACCGCCAGCACGCCGAAACCGTGATGGGCGAAATAACGGGTCTGCAGGATCCAGACGGAATGGTCGTTCTGGCCGCCGTGGATAAAGACCGCGGTCGGCAGCGCCGGGTCGAAGGCTTTGCCGCCGGTGTAGCAATAGGTTTCGTGTTCGGCGCCGCGGAAATGTGTTTTCAGTAACATCTCATTTATCCTTCCGTTCAGTGCGTTGCGACATCTTCAGGCCGAAGGCCAGGTCTTCGATCAGGTCCTCGACATTTTCCAGTCCGATCGACAGGCGCAAGGTGCCTTCGCTGATGCCGGCGGCGGCCAGCTGCTCGCTCGGCACCCGGAAATGGGTGGTCGAAGCCGGATGGATCACCAGCGATTTGGCGTCGCCGACATTGGCCAGGTGCGAAAATATTTTCAGCGACTCGACCATGCGGCGGCCGGCCGCGCGGTCGCCCTTGAGGTTGAACGAGAACACCGCGCCGCAGCCCTTGGGCAGCAGCGTCTTGCTGAGTTCGTGGCCGGGATGCGAAGGCAGTTCCGGATAGGCCACAGATTCCACCGCCGCATGCGCTGCCAGGAATTCCACCACCTTGCGTGTATTGGCGACGTGCTTTTCCATGCGCAGTCCCAGCGTTTCTATGCCTTGCAGGATGGCGAAGGCGTTGTGCGGACTCATGACCGCGCCGAAGTCGCGCAAGCCTTCGCGCCGCGCGCGCAGGGAAAACGGCGCCACTGTCGATTCTTCCGAAAACACCATGCCGTGGAAGCCTTCGTACGGTTCGCACAGCTCGCTGAAGCGGCCGGTCTTTTCATAGGCTTGCTGCCAGTCGAACGTGCCGCCGTCCACCAGCAGGCCGCCAACCGCGGTGCCGTGGCCGCACAGGAACTTGGTGGCCGAGTGGAATACCAGGTCGGCGCCATGGTCGAACGGCCGCAGCAGGTAAGGGGTGGTAAACGTCGCATCCACCATCAGCGGCAGGTAATGCTCATGCGCCAGCGCAGCGATGCGCGGGATGTCCAGCACATCCAGTCCCGGATTGCCCAGGGTTTCGCCGAACAGCACCTTGGTGTTGGGCCGGATCGCCGCGCGCCAGGCATCGATATCGCTGGGATCGACAAAGGTGGTCTCGATGCCGAAGCGCTTCATGGTGTAGGACAGCAGGTTGTGCGAGCCGCCATACAGCGCGCGCGAGGCCACCACATGCGAACCGGCGCCGGCGATGGTGGCCAGGCCCAGGTGCATGGCGGCCTGGCCGCTGGCCACGGCAATCCCGGCGACGCCGCCTTCCAGCGCCGCGATGCGCTCTTCCAGCACGGCGTTGGTGGGATTGGAAATGCGAGAATAAACGTGGCCGGCGCGTTCCATGTTGAACAGCGAGGCGGCGTGGTCGGAATCCTTGAAAACGAAGGCCGAAGTCAGGTAGATCGGCGTGGCGCGCGCGCCGGTGGCGGGGTCGGGCACGCTGCCGGCATGCAGCGACATGGTGTCGAAGCCGGGATAATGGGGGCTGCTCATGATGTGGGAGGTCTCCTTCTATTTTCGATATATAGGGGCGGATGCTGCGCTGCGCGGTAGATTTTTGCTCTGGCTTACGCTACATTCTGCATACAAGCATAAGGGTAACTCTAAAAACCTACTGCGCGTCGCAATCTCTGGCCTGCGATGCTCACTGTACTAAAGTACGGCTCCGCTTCTCGACCAGACCTTGCATCATGTCGGCGTCGCTGAGGCCACGGTTTTAAGAGCTGCCCACAACCAAAGTAAAGACTGGATGGCACCATGAAAGTATCTGAGATTCTCAAAGTCAAAGGCAATATCCTTTACACCGTGACGCCGGAAACGCCGCTGATCGAGGCAGTCAACACGATGGCGGAAAAGGATATCGGCTCGCTGGTGGTGATGGAGTTCGGCACGCTGATCGGCATGCTGACTTTCCGCGAGGTGCTCAATGCGATTCACCAGAACGGCGGCGCGGTAGGCAGCAACACGGTGCGCAAGCACATGGACGACAGCCCGATCACCGTAACGCCGGATACCGAAGTCAACGAGGTGCGCCGCATCATGCTGGAGCGCCATGCCCGCTATGTGCCGATCATGGATGCCCGCACCTTGCTGGGCGTGATGTCGTTCTATGACGTGGCGAAAGCCGTGCTGGACGCCCAGGGTTTTGAAAACAAGATGCTGAAAGCCTATATCCGCGACTGGCCGGCGGCTAGCGAAGAGTAGGATTTATCCGATGAATGAAGAGCCGTTTGCGGCAGCAAGATGCCGCAAACGGTTTTTTTTGTTGGTTCCTGGTGCAAAATAGCGGGTTGGCGGCCAGGCTGTAGCCGCGGCCGGTCGGCGCAATGCATTTTTATCGATTTGAAAGAGTTTATTCATGAATAATATCCGTCCGGACGGTTCCGTGATCGATACCCATAGCAAAGTGCTGGGCTATCTGCTGTGGATTTTCGGCTTTACCGGCGCTCACCGTTTTTATTACGGCAAGCCGGTCACCGGCACCATCTGGTTCTTTACGCTCGGCCTGCTGGGTATCGGCTGGCTGATCGACGTTTTCCTGATCCCGAGCATGAATCGCCAGGCCGACCTGCGCTTTACCGCCGGCGCCATTGATTACAGCGTGGCCTGGCTGCTGCTGACCTTCCTCGGTTTTTTCGGCGTGCACCGCATGTACCAGGGCAAGTGGCTCACCGGCATCCTCTATTTGTTTACCGGCGGACTGTTCCTGCTGGGCGTGCTGTACGATTTCTGGACTTTGAACGAGCAGATCTCGATGAAGAATGCGCAGCGCGGGTAGCGCCGCGCTTGGATCGTTACCAAGGGATTGACGCGAGGGCGTCAGGGCTGATGCCGCAAGCTGCCGTGGCCGCGGCTTCAGTCCTGTAAAACAATCAATTATTCACCACTGCCATACTGCGCAGCTTTCTCCCTAGCCTACCTATGTCCAAATCCAGTCAATTTTCCTTGTTGCGCCAGCGCCGGTTCGCGCCGTTCTTCTGGACCCAGTTCTTTGGCGCTTTCAACGATAACGTCTTCAAGACCGCCTTGCTGACGATCCTGACCTACGAGGCGATCAGCTGGACCAGCATGGACGTCAATGTGCTGAACAACCTGATTCCGGGTTTGTTCATCCTGCCCTTCGTGGTGTTTTCGGCGACTGCCGGCCAGCTGGCGGACAAGTTCGAAAAATCCGGCCTGGCGCGCTACGTCAAGGTGCTGGAAATCGTCATCATGTCGGTCGCCGCGGTCGGCTGGATGACGCATACCCTGTGGCTGCTGATCCTGGCGGTGGTGGGCATGGGCGTGCATTCCACCATTTTCGGGCCGGTCAAGTATGCTTACCTGCCGCAGCAGCTGCGTCCCAACGAGCTGGTGGGCGGCAATGGCATCATCGAAATGGGCACCTTCGTCGGCATCCTGCTGGGCGAGGTGCTGGGCGCGGTGCTGGTGGTCCACAAGCCTTGGGGCATCGAGCTGGTCGCCGGCGGCACGGTCGCCATCGCGATCCTCGGCTGGCTGTTCAGCCGCCGGATTCCGCTGACCCCGGCCGCCGAGCCGGGGCTGAAGATCAACTGGAACCCGATCACCGAAACCATGCGCAACCTGAGCTTCTCGCGCAAGAACCGTCCGGTGTTCCTGGCCATGCTGGCCAACTCCTGGTTCTGGTTCTACGGCGCCATCATCCTGGCGCAATTTCCCCTATATGCGAAAAACTACCTGCATGGCGACCATAGCGTCTTCGTGCTGCTGCTGACCGTGTTCTCGCTCGGCGTCGGCGCCGGCTCCCTGCTGTGCGAACGCCTGTCCGGCCACAAGGTGGAAATCGGCCTGGTGCCGTTCGGCGCGATCGGCCTGTCGGTGTTCGGCCTCGACCTGTTCCTGGCCAGCCTGAGCTACACCAACACCGCCGCCGTGGACATGGCCAGCTTCGTGCAGCAGCACGGCAGCTGGCGCATCTTGTTTGATTGCGTGATGATCGGCCTGTTCGGCGGCTTGTACATCGTGCCGCTGTTCGCCGTGATCCAGACCCGCTGCGACCGCCAGCACCTGTCGCGCACGATCGCCGGCATGAACATCATGAACGCCTTGTTCATGGTAGTGGCGGCGCTGGTGGCGCTGACCTTGCTGAGCATGGGCTTCACCATTCCGCAGATTTTCCTGGTGACGGCGATCCTCAATGCGCTGGTGGCAGCTTACATTTTCACCGTGGTGCCGGAATACCTGGTGCGCTTCGTCGCCTGGATCCTGATCCACACCATCCACCGCGTCACCACCTTCAACCGCGACCGCATCCCGGAGGAGGGTGCGGCGGTGCTGGTGTGCAACCACGTCAGCTACGTCGATGCGATCGTGATCATGGCGGCCAGCCCGCGGCCGATCCGCTTTGTCATGGACCACCGCATCTTCAAGGTGCCGGTGCTGGCCTGGCTGTTCAAGACCGCCAAGGCGATCCCGATTGCGCCGGCCAAGGAAAATCCGGCATTGATGGAACGCGCTTTCGACCAGATCGCGGCGGCGTTGGCGGATGGCGACCTGGTCTGCATTTTCCCGGAAGGCAAACTGACCAGCACCGGTGAAATGAACGAATTCCGCGGCGGCATCAAGAAAATCGTCGACCGCAGCCCGGTGCCGGTGATCCCGATGGCGCTGCGCGGCCTGTGGGGCAGCATGTGGACCCGCAGCGGCGGCAATCCCTTCCAGCGTTCCTTCAAGCGCGGTCCGCTGTCGGCGCTGCAGCTGGCGGTGGGCGAGGCGGTGGCGGCGGCCCAGGCAACGCCGGAATACCTGCAGCAGCAGGTGCAGGCTTTACGCGGTGAATGGAAATGACCGCGCAGACAAAAAAGGAATGAGAGTAATGGCGAAACTGAAACATACCCTGTTGGACGATGCCGTAGCGGTGCATGCGGCACGCCGTCGTTTCCTGAGCAGCGGCGGCAAGCTGCTGGCCGCAAGCCTTTTACTGAGTACCCTGCCTATGCAAACCACGCTAGCCGCCGGCGCTACAGCCGGCCCGGTGCCCTTGATCATCGACACCGATCCCGGCGCCGACGATGTCATCGCCATACTGCTGGCCTTGTCCGCGCGCGACCGCCTGGATGTCAAGGCGCTCACCACGGTGGCCGGCAATGTCCAGCTGCGCTACACCGCGCGCAATGCACGCATGGTGCGCGAATGGGCCAACCGCCCGGACGTGCCGGTGTATGCCGGCTGCTCGCGGCCGATGCTGCGCGCGCCGATCTATGCCGCCGAGGTGCACGGCGCCGAAGGCGTCACCGGCGTCAAGATCTTTGAACCGAAGCAGCCGCTGGCCAAAGGCTCGGCGGTGCAATACCTGGTCGAGACGCTGCTGGCGGCGGCGCCGGCGAGCCTTACGATCGTGACCCTGGGCCCGCAAACCAACCTGGCCATGGCGCTGATCGAGCATCCCGAGATTCGCCAGGGCATCAAGGAAATCATCATGATGGGCGGCGCCCATTTCAACGGCGGCAATATCACGCCGGCAGCGGAATTCAATGTGTTCGCCGATCCGCATGCAGCCGACGTGGTGTTCAAGAGCGGCTTGCCGCTTACTGTCATTCCGCTCGACGTTACGCACAAGATGCTGACCAGTCCGGAGCGCATAGACCGGCTGCGCAAGATCGGCAACAACGCCGGCAAGATCGCCGCCGACATCCTCGACGCCTATGTCGAACATGACATCAAGCAATACGGCTTGCCGGGCGGCCCGGTGCATGACGCCACCACCATCGGTTACCTGCTCAAGCCCGACATGTTCAAGGGCCGCATGGTGAATGTCGACGTCGATACCCGCGAAGGGCCGACCTTCGGCGCCACCGTGGTCGATTACTACCACGCGACCAAGAAGCCCGAGAATGCGCGCTGGATCACCGAAGGCGATACCCAGGGCTTCTTTGACCTGCTGACGGCGCAGCTGGCGAAATTGCCGTAGGGTGGGCACATCGTGCCCACGCGTGAATTCAATCCACGCACGTGCTAGTTTTCGTGCCACGCACGTGCTAGTTTTCGTGCCACGCACGTGCTAGTTTTCGTGCCGCCCGGTTCCGCACTCCGGCTATCACGGTCACGCGTGGGCACGATGTGCCCACCCTACGATATCGAAAAGGCAATAATTTTGCCGGCCGGGTAGCCCCTGAGGGGTGGCGCTGGTAAAATCATGCTTTTCAGCCCCTTTTTCTCTGGATTATCATGCCCGGCAATACCTTCGGCAGTCTGTTTAGCGTCACCAACTTCGGCGAATCCCACGGACCGGCCATCGGCTGCGTGGTGGACGGCTGTCCGCCGGGCATGGAATTGTCGGAAGCCGATATCCAGCCCGATCTGGACCGCCGCAAGCCGGGCACCTCGCGCCATGTTACCCAGCGCCAGGAGCCGGACACCGTCGAGATCCTGTCCGGCGTCTACGAAGGCAAGACCACCGGCACGCCGATCATGCTGCTGATCCGCAACCAGGACCAGCGCAGCAAGGATTACGGCAATATCATCGATACCTTCCGGCCCGGCCATGCCGACTTCACCTACTGGCAGAAATACGGCATCCGCGATCCGCGCGGCGGCGGCCGTTCCTCGGCGCGCCTGACGGCGCCGGCCGTGGCGGCGGCGGCGATCGCCAAGAAGTGGCTCAAGCAGCAGTACGGCACTACGTTCAAGGGCTGCATGAGCCAGCTGGGCGAGCTGCCGATCGCTTTCGAATCCTGGGAGCATGTGCCGAACAATCCGTTTTTTGCCGCCAACGCCAGCCAGATCGCGCAGCTCGAAGCGTATATGGATGCTCTGCGTAAAGACGGCGATTCCTGCGGCGCCCGTATCGATGTCGTGGCGTCCAATGTGCCGGTCGGCCTGGGCGAGCCGCTGTACGACAAGCTGGACGCCGAGATCGGCTATGCCATGATGGGCATCAACGCTGTCAAAGGGGTGGAAATCGGCGCCGGCTTTGCCTGCGTGGCGCAAAAAGGTTCGCAGCACGGCGATGAAATCACCCGCCACGGCTTCCTCACCAACAACGCCGGCGGCACCCTGGGCGGCATTTCCAGCGGCCAGGACATCACCGTGTCGATCGCCATCAAGCCGACTTCCAGCATCCGCACGCCCAAGCAATCGATCGACAAGCAGGGCAATCCGGCCACGGTCGAGACTTTCGGCCGCCACGATCCTTGCGTCGGCATCCGCGCCACGCCGATTGCCGAAGCCATGCTGGCGCTGGTCTTGATGGACCACGCCTTGCGCCACCGCGCCCAGTGCGGCGATGTGCAGGTCGAGCGGCTGGTCGATCCGCAGTAATTTCCTCAGTAATTGCTTCCTGCGCCACCGTGATCCGGTGGCATTTTTCCTTTCGCTCCCTCTGTTGATAATCGCCTGCCGGCGGCTGCCGAGCGCCGTTTGCCGCAGGCGTCAGTGGCGTCCGGACCTCATCCCGTCATCGATTTTGCAATCCCGCTGGCTAATCTTCGGCGGCTGGCGTAGGTTTACGTTACGCTTGTTTAAATTGTGCTTCGTATAGAATGAAGATGCACGTCAGGCGTGTCTGAAACCGACCCATCCGGAGAGAGAAGGGGACATCATGATCGATACACTTTCCAGTGCCGCCCTTGCTGGCGGCCTGTCCTGGGCCAGCGGCATCCGCCTCTACATGGCGCTCTTCATCGCCGGCTGGTTCGGCCGCGCCGGCTGGATCGACCTGCCGCAGGCGCTGCAGGTGCTGGAATCGCCCTGGGTGATCGGCGTGACCGGCCTGCTGACCGCGATCGAGTTTCTGGTGGACAAAATTCCCGGCCTGGATTCGGTGTGGGACGCCATCCATACCTTCATCCGGATTCCGGCCGGCGCCATCCTGGCGGTAGCCGCCATGGGCCACATGGACCCGGCCTGGACCACGGTGGCGGCGCTGGTCGGCGGTACTTTCGCCCTGGGCGCGCATGCCACCAAGGCCGGCAGCCGCGCCATGATCAATACTTCGCCGGAACCGCTGAGCAACTGGACCGCTTCGTTTTCCGAGGATGCGACGGTGCTGGGCGGCCTGTGGGCAGCGTTTTTCCATCCCTGGCTGCTGTTTGCCTTCCTGTTCCTGTTTTTTCTGTTTGCGATCTGGCTGGTGCCTAAACTTTGGCGCGGTATCCGCTGGGTCTTCCAAAGGCTTGCTACTTGATCCTGGATCCGGCAGTTGACCGCTTCTCGGTGTCTGGGAAAATTTATGTACTATGATGTTCTTTCTTTTAATTGCGCCCTGCGTGTTTGCAAGAGCGCTACGGGTGCGATTGCACGTTTTCCCGGCCCTCTGACGTCGTTGCTCCTGCTAGCGGACTAGCAGTCCGCGTCGTCGTCGCGCCTAGCCAGAGAACCGGAAAAACGCACACTCGCACCCGTTCAACTACCGGATCCAGGATGATCTTTCTGCAGTCTCTACGCATGACCCAGCGCGACTGGCGCGCCGGCGAATTACGCTTCTTGTTGATAGCCCTGATTGTCGCAGTTGCCTCATTGTCCGCGGTCGGCTTCTTTGTCGACCGCATGCGCGCCGGCCTCAGCCGCGATGCGCACCAGCTGCTGGGAGCGGACCTGCTGATTTCCGCCGACCAGCGCATCAATCCCGCCTGGCGCAGCGAAGCCGAGCGCCGTCACCTGACCCTGGCCGATACCGTGGTTTTCCCTAGCATGGCGTTGGCCGGCGAGGGCGACCGCGCGCGCTCGCAGCTGGCTTCGCTCAAGGCTGTCAGCGCCGGCTATCCCTTGCGCGGCAGCCTGGTGGTGGCCGATGCCGGCGCCGCCGCCGGTCAGGCCACGCGCCAGACGCCGGCCGCCGGCACGGTCTGGCTGGACGCCAACATGCTGACGGCCTTGAACCTGAAGGTCGGCGATCCGCTCAAGCTGGGCGAGCGCAGCTTCACCATCGCCAAGGTGCTGGTGGTCGAACCCGACCGCGGCAGCGGCTTCATCAATTTTGCGCCGCGCGTGATGCTGTCCATGGCCGACCTGGCCTCAACCAATCTGGTCCAGGACGGCTCGCGCGTCACCTATCGTTTGCTGCTGGCTGGAACCGGACCGCAGGTGCAGGATTTCCAGAAGTGGGTGGAAAGCGATATCAGCCGCGAGAACGTCAAGGGCGTGCGCATCGAGGGCCTGGAAAACGGCCGCCCGGAAATGCGCGCCACCCTCGACCGCGGCGAACAGTTCCTGTCGCTGGTGGGCTTGCTGTCGGCGCTGCTGGCAGCGGTGGCGGTAGCGATGGCGGCGCGCCGTTTCATGCTGCGCCATCTGGATGCCTGCGCCATGCTGCGTTGTCTCGGCATGACGCAGAACCAGGTGACCCAGCTGTATCTGCTGGAATTCCTGCTGATCGGCCTGGCCGGCAGCGTGATCGGCGTGCTGCTGGGCTTCGGCGCCCATTTCATGCTGCTCGAACTGCTCGGTAAATTCATCTCCAGCGACTTGCCGAACGCCAGCGCGATCCCGGCTGTGCAAGGCCTGGTCACCGGCCTGTTGCTGCTGATCGGCTTTGCCTTGCCGCCGATCCTGCAACTGCGCAATGTGCCGCACAACCGCGTGATCCGGCGCGAGCAGGATGCGCCGCAGGCGCTGGTGCTGGCCACTTATGGGCTCGGGACGCTGACCTTCATCGGGCTGCTGCTATGGCAGGCTGGCGACCTCAAGCTGGGCTTGTTGACCGCGCTTGGCTTCCTTGGCGGCTTCGGCCTGTTCGCCTTGCTCGGCTGGCTGGCGCTCAAGGGCTCGCGCCATATCCGCGGCTTGTCGTCTCATCCCAGCTGGCGCTTTGCTCTGACAGCATTGCAGCGGCGGCCGGCGGCGACCGTGGTGCAGATCGTCGCCTTGTCGCTGGGCTTGATGGCGCTGCTGCTGCTGACCGTGATCCGCGGCGACCTGATCGGCGCCTGGCAGCAGGCCACGCCGGCTGATGCGCCGAACCGCTTTGTGATCAACATCCAGGACGATCAGCGCGCCGAGATCAGCCAGCGCCTGCAGGGAATCGGTATCGCGCGGCCGGAACTGTTTCCGATGATCCGCGGCCGCCTGACCCAGGTCAACGGCAAGCCGATCACCGCCGATACTTATCCTGACGACAAAGCCAAGCGCCTGGTCGACCGCGAATTCAACCTGTCCACCATGCTGCAAGTGCCGCCGCAGAACACGGTCACGGCCGGCCGATGGTTCGACGACGGCCAGCCCGCCGCCTCGGTCGAGGAAGGGTTGGCCAAGACTCTCAAGCTGAAGCTGGGCGACCGGCTGCAGTTCGATATCGCCGGCCAGCTGGTGAGCGCGCCGGTGACCAGCATCCGCAAGCTGGAATGGGGTTCGATGCGAGTCAATTTCTTCGTCATCCTCAATCCCAGGCTGATGCACGACATGCCGCAAACCTGGATCACCGCCTTCAACCTGCCGGACGCGCATGCCGGCTTCGGCAACCAGCTGACGCGCGATTTCCCGAACCTGACGGTGGTCGATATCGGCAGCGTCATCAGGCAGATCCAGGGCGTGATCAACCAGGTGGTGGCGGCGGTCGAATTCCTGTTCCTGTTCACGCTGGCGTCCGGCGCGCTGGTGCTGTACGCGGCGCTGGTCGGCTCGCAGGATGAGCGCACCCGAGAGGCGGGGCTGTTGCGCGCGCTGGGAGCGACCCGTAAACAGTTATCGCAATCGCAATGGATCGAATTCGCGCTGATCGGCAGCCTGGCCGGCTTCCTGGCGGCCAGCGGCGCCGCCGCCATCGGCTGGGCGCTGGCGCAGTATGTATTCAGCTTCACCTGGACTTTCAGCCCGCTGGTATGGCTGGCGGGAATGGCGATCGGCGCCGGCTGCACCTTCGCCGGCGGCTGGGTCGGCTTGCGCCATGTGCTGCGTCAGCCGCCGCTGCAAACGTTGCGTGAGGCCTGAAGCAGTACTGCATCCTGGCATTTCGGGGATAATGGCGGCTTACGCTATCATTATCCGCCATGACTACAGACACCACTGCCACCACCCAAGCGCCTGAGGAGCAATCCCAGGCCAGCATCTACGACCTGATCGGCGGCGCCGGCAAGCTGCGCGAGCTGGTAGACCGCTTTTACGACCTGATGGACCTGGAGCCGCAATTCGCCGTGATCCGGGCCCTGCATCCGAGCACCCTCGACGGCTCGCGCGACAAGTTCTACTGGTTCCTGTCCGGCTGGAGCGGCGGCCCCGATTTGTATATAGAACAATTCGGCCATCCGCGCCTGCGCGCCCGCCACCTGCCTTACGCCATCGCCTCGCCCGAGCGCGACCAGTGGCTGCGCTGCATGGCGCTGGCGATGCAGGATGTCGGCATGGATGAATGGCTGCGGGAACGCCTGCTGACGTCCTTCTTCCAGACCGCTGACTGGATGCGTAATAAACCAGATACTCCCCAATAACTGTTCGTTTCAGATTACATTAATTAGTTAGCCCACATGCCCTCATCAGAATTACTCGTCTTGCTTGCTGTCGCCGCCGTCATCATCGTGCTGCAGATCGTCGCCATCTTGCGCAGCGCGCGCGGCGCCGATCCGGCGCAGCAGCTGGCGCAGCTGCAGAACGATCTGCAACGCCATCAGCAAGATCAGCAAGATCGTGGCGAACGCCAGCAGCGCGAGCTGCGCGGCGAAGTGCAGACCAGCGCGCAAAACATGCGGCAGGAAATCGGCGGCAACTTCGGCCAGCTGCAGCAAACGCTGGCGGCGCAGATGACCAGCGTCGCCACCTTGCAGAATAACCAGATCGACACCTTCGCCCAGCAGCTGGTCAAGCTCACCGAGACCAACGCCCAGCAGCTCGATGGCATGCGGCTGGCGATGAACCAGCAGGCCCAGACCAGCCGCGAGGAGCAGGCGCAGTCGCTCCAGCGTTTCGGCGATACCCTCAACCAGACATTGGCGGCGCTGACTGAATCGAACGCGCAGCGCATGGCCGAAGTGCGCGCCACGCTGGAAGCCAGGATCAAGGACCTGCAAACCGACAACGGCTTGCGGCTGGAAGAAATGCGCAAGACCGTCGATGAGAAATTGCATGCGACGCTGGAACAGCGCCTCGGCGAATCGTTCAAGATCGTCTCCGACCGCCTGGAAAAAGTCCATCAGGGACTGGGTGAAATGCAGCAGCTGGCGATCGGCGTCGGCGATCTCAAGCGTGTGCTGACCAACGTCAAGACGCGCGGCACCTGGGGCGAAGTGCAGCTGGAAATGCTGCTGGAACAGGTGCTGACGCCGGAGCAGTACGCCAAGAACGTGGAAACCGTTCCCGGCAGCGGCGAGCGGGTCGAGTTCGCCATCAAGCTGCCGGGCAATGACGACGGCGGCACGCCGGTATGGATGCCGATCGACGCCAAATTCCCGAAAGAGCAATACGAACGGCTGGCGGATGCGGCCGACCGCGCCGATGCCGAAGGCGTGGCGCTGGCTTCGCGGGAACTGGAGCGCGCCGTGCGCCTTGAGGCCAAGACCATCGCCGAGAAATACCTGTCGCCGCCGCTGACCACCGATTTCGCCATCCTGTTCCTGCCGACCGAAGGCCTGTACGCCGAAGTCATGCGCCGCCCCGGCCTGGCCGATGAATTGCAGCGCCTGCACCGCATCAGCATCGCCGGACCGTCGACCTTGTCGGCGCTGCTGAACAGCCTGCAGATGGGCTTCCGCACGCTGGCGCTGGAAAAGCGCTCGTCCGAAGTGTGGCAGGTGCTGGGCGCAGTCAAGACCGAATTCGGCAAGTTCGGCGACGTGCTGGCCGCCACCAAGCTGACGCTGGAGCGCGCCGCCAAGAACATCGACCAGGCCGAAGTGCGCAGCCGCCAGATGGCGCGCAAGCTGAAATCGGTGGAAGCCTTGCCGAGCGAGGCGGCGCAGCGCTTGCTGGGGAAAGAGCCGGACCTGCTGGCCGACGACGAAAACTAAGATCGACATTTCACGTCGCTGATGTCGTGCAAGCGCTTGATATCGGACAGTGCGCTGCCGGAATGGAGTCATCTGGGGTCAGATACCGTCTTGAATAGCAAGCCCGCTGGTCAAATAATTTGGATCGAAGGGTTTGCCGGTATGGATCACTCCGTAAATTAGGTGAGTCATTTTGTGCATGACAGCCCCGATCACCGCTTTTTTCGCCATACCAGTGGCCGATAACCGCTGAGCAAAGCGACGTAGTATCGGGTTGTGCCGGCATGCCACCAAGCTAGGCATGTAAAGTGCCGCCCGCATAGACATGCTTCCTGCCCGACTCATCATGGTTCGACCTTTGATTGAAGTGCCAGAACTGCGTTGTTTAGGGGTTACGCCGAGAAATGCGGCGAATGCCTTAGCGTTGTCAAATCGCCGGATGTCGCCCAACTGGCCCAGGATTCGCGCCACTGTAGTGGCTCCAATGCCTGGGATGCTCGTGATGAGCTCGGCATCACGTTTGAGGCCGGGATGTCGATCAATGTGATCATCAATGTCGCCCTCCAA